>NZ_JBARTQ010000472.1:0-3415 GCF_049645325.1 Pseudomonas sp.
GTATCTACCTGGCGCCCGCCATGGCGGCTGAATTGAATAAACTGCCTATTCCGCAGACCGTGGATATAGATCAGGCGTTTGACGGCGACAAGGCACTGGCAGACCACCCGGAGTTGTCCCCCAAGGAAAGTGAAGTGTTGCGTTGCTGCTTGGAGGGCATGTCGGTATCGCAGATTGCCACCAAGTTCCTGCGTAGCCGCAAGACCATCAGCGGACAGAAACAGGCGGCATTTCGAAAGTTGGGAATTCGCACGGACACTGAACTGTTCAAGCTGCAGATTCACTTGAAGGACGTTTGATCGTTTTGAAAGCTTGTCGCTAGATCAATCTATTGCGTTTTGCGATGACGAACAGGTCCAACACAGACTTTACATTGAGCTTATGCAGCAGACGCGTCTTGTAGGTGCTCACCGTCTTGCTGCTGAGCAGCATGCGATCCGCAATTTCCTTATTGCTAAGCCCTTGAGCCAGTTGCTGTAAAACCCTCAATTCGCGGGTAGACAATTTTTCCAACTTGCTCTCTTCTTCGCCATTATGAATACCGGCCAGCGTGCAACACGTCTGGCTGGGAAAATAGCTGTAATTGGCATGTACCGCCCGCACGGCATTGACCACTTCACACAATTCACTCTGTTTGTTTACAAAGCCATGTGCGCCACTTTGCAGACATCGAGAAGCCATATGACCGGGTTCCTGCCCCGTCAGCACGATAATCTTGACGGCCCAATGACGCGCCACAATGCGATTGATCACCGTCAGCCCATCGATTCCAGGAATGCCAATATCAAGGATCACTGTGCACGGTTGCAGCGCCTCCAGCAGGCGCAATGCATCTGCGCCATTATCGGTCTGTGCAACTACGCTTAGCCCATCCGCTTCAAGCAAATGGGCAACCGCCATGCGTACAGCGGGGTGATCGTCGACAAGAACTATGTGATGAGACATGGCGAAGTCCAGTGAGGCAAACGGTCAAAAAATCTTAATATACTTTTCAACCGTTCAGTCAGTTAACGCCCTGGCGCGGCGTTTTTTGAGACAAGTCTCAGTTTAATTGGCGTGAATTCTTGACACCCTGGCCCTCTACTTCATTAAAGACGTTGCGTCATGCAAGTCGGCAAAGGTAACGAGCCATGGTTGACAAAAACATCAGGGTGCTGATTATCGAACCCGCGCATCAACAAGCACTTGTCATAGAAAAGATGCTTAACTTGATGGGCTATTATTGCGTTGCGGCGACAGCCACTGTAGAGGAAGGTTTACTGTTAAACCGTTATGGCCTGAGAAATTTTGATGTTTTGATCGCACCGTTTCCTGTGCTGGTACTGGAACATTGCCGGGTGACTCGATTCAAGGGGTTCAATATTCGGAATCTGTTTCTATACAGTTGTTCACCTCACGACCATGACATTCCAATCCTGGTCAAAGGGCACGCGTGCTTTCGCAGTGGTTTACCAGAGTACGACGCTCTACAAGCCTTTATGGTGAGTTTTCAACGCCACAGCGCAGCGTCGACGGTGCACGGTTCCAATTAGTTAACTGAGGCCCGTACGATTATCCATTCACAATGCGGGTGAGCCATTATCGAATAGTCACCTCACCAGCAAAGCCTCCCCGGCCTCAATCACAGGCACTCCCGTATCCCCACGCCGGCTGTTCAGCCAATGCCGGGTTCTGGGAATATCAAAAATCTGGCCTTGTTCCATCAAGGCCAGAATCAGCTCATCTGAAATCCGGTAGTGCCCACACGCCGGGCAGTCCCTCTCCTCCCATGGGCCATGGCACGGAATGCGTTCTGCAACCCCCACGCAAATCAGACAATTCATCGCGACTCCCTTCCCTAGCGTGCTTCCCTGGCATATGTCCCGATTTACCTTAGTCGGGTTCGCAAGCTACTTGCTTTCCTGCGAGTGGCCCTCTTGCATTTGCACCGACGACTTGGTGCCGTCGGTGTTGTCCTTGGTCGTATTGTCCGAATTGTCGAAACAGCCGTGCAGCATCAACAGGCTGCACAAACCGAGACAGGTGTAGAGCTTTTTCATCATGATTCTCCTTGAGAACGGGGTCCGTGCAGTGGGCAGCCGTTATGCTGCGCCCTGAACCCGGCGGACATTTCATAGGTGGGTTTGCGCACTCGCATCACGCCGCCAAGCGGGCGGTGGCTCGCCAGGCCGTGCCAGGGGCTGAACGCCATGCCGTCGTCGATGGCCTTGACGTTTTCAGCGCTCCACGCGGGCTGCGGGCCCACTTCGATTCGGGCGACGGTGACGTAAGGGCTGAGCGCTTCCGGCCACACCGCCGAGGCGTCTTCGACCGGCATTTTTTCGCGGTCGGTGGCGAGTTGCACGCGCACCTCCCATTCGCCGCCCTGCTGTTCAAAATACTGCCGCACCGCTTCGCGCAGGCCATCGGGGTTGTCGCCGAAGTCTACGTGCTTGTCGGTGAGCGCCTGCAACGCCGGTGACACCGGTACCACGGCCAGTTTTGCGTAGTAGCGCCCGTACAACACCGGTACCACGGTGTTAAAGCTTTCGCCGAGGATGTGGGTTTGCGGGTGCCCACCCAGGCTTTTGAGGGTGCCACTTTCGCCGCCCATGGCCTCGATCGTCGACTCCACACCGCGCAGCAGCGCCGAGAAGGCTTTTTTCATGCCCGGCGCCTTGTCGGTGGTTTTCGCCAACAGCTTCAGGGTTTGCAGAAACGCCTTGGGTGTCGCAGCCGTAAATGCCTTGGCGTTTTGCATGACGAAGTCCTGGGTCACTTCGCCTTCGGTGCCTGGTAATCGCGGCCCTTCAACTCCGACTATCTTGAGGGCCAGGCCCCTGGGCGTTGAAACCTTGTCATCCAGAATGTCGCCGGGGTTGGTCGAAAAGCGCAGCACCAGCGGCAGGCTGACCGGCCGGGCAAACGCCCCCTGGGCGAGTTCCGCCGGCAGGTTGTCGAGAACGGTGATACGCCCGTGCAGCAAGCCATGGGCCTTGGCGTGAACACTGCGCGTGGCGTGACCATTGTCCTTAAAGGTGGTTTCCAGAATGGAACGCAGCGCCTCGGCCAATGCCTCGCTGGTCTGTGCCTCATCGTCCGGCACCTGTTCGAACGACGGTTCGAAAGGCAAGGGTCTGACGCCTGAGTGGCTTACGGGTAGGTCGTTCATGTCGCTCTCCTCACAGGTGTTCCCGATCAGGCGCCGGGTTTGAGCACAACCTTGGTCCAGCCCTCTTCACGGGCGTCGAAATGCTTGTAGGCGTCCGGCCCTTCAGCCAGCGTCAGGCGGTGGGAAATGATCTGGGACGGGTGCGCACGGTCGTGGTGAATAAGCTCGGCCAGGCGCCGGTTGTAGACTTTGACGTTGGCCTGGCCCGTGCGGATCTGCTGGCCCTTGAACCAGAACGCGCCGAAGTCGAAGGCCATCTTGCCC
>NZ_JBARTQ010000473.1:0-4958 GCF_049645325.1 Pseudomonas sp.
CGGCCACGATCACGCTGCTGCGGCGGGTTTGCTGGCGGAAGGTGGCGGGATCGCAGGGTTTGAGCTCGAACATCCGGGTCAGGTCTCGGGAAGGGGGCGGGGCGGCATCTTCTCACGGTTCACGCAATCAAGTTGAACGATGGCTCGTGGCAGTTTCTCTAAACCTGTGTAGACCCACTGAGGTGAACCATCATGAGTGAATACAAGCAGCCGCCGCCAGGCACGCCCAATCCTGACCGCACACCCGGTGAAGAGGAGCGCGACAACGATGCGTTGCGCCCCAACGACCCGGCGGAGCGTCAGGACAATGCCGACAATGATGTGGAGCGGGTCGAAGAAGACCTGGAAACCCTCCACGACAAAGCCCGCCCGCTGTAAGCAAGGAGATCGCCGTGAATAATCCCCCGACAGGCCCGCGCTCCGACGAACATGCCAGCGGCAAGGATGAATTGGGCTTTGACCCGGACTCCCCGGATGTGGCCGACCCGCAGGTCGACCCCATCGGCCCGGCTATCGCCCCGCTGGACAAAAAAGACCAGGACGAGGCAGAAAAAAAGCCGCCCCACGATCCGTTGGGCGACTTTAAGAAGTGAAGCAAGCCCCGCCATTGTGCGGGGCTTGTGTTTATTTGGGGGCGATCCAGGTGACCTCGGTAATCCCGAACTTCTCCGCCCAGGGCCGGGTGGTTTTCTTCACTTGCTCGTGGCCCACACGGCCGATGCGGCTGACGTGTGCGATGTCGGCATCAACGGCCGCCCAATGCCAGGCTTCGGCGTTGTTCATCACTTCGGCGCGCACCACAAATGTTTTCGGTTGACCGTGCAGTTGATAGTTAATGGTGTAGATTTTTGCGGTACTCATGTTGCCTCCCTGTCTTGTTATAGATGGATAGGTTGGCGTTCAAAAAGGTTCATTCAAAATGACAAATCCCGCGCTTGCGCGGCATAGTGTCGCTCTTGTCCCGCGCTCAAGGATCGCGCCATGCCCAGCCTCTCTGACAGCCCTCTGACCCACCTCCAGGTGTACCTGCAACGCCTTGGCTACGACTCGCCGCCGCCGCCCACCCTGCAAACCCTGCAGGAACTGCAGTTGCGTCACGTGTGCACCTTCGCATTCGAGAGCCTGTCGACTTTATTGCACGCGCCGGTGCCCATCGACTTGCCGAGTGTCGAGCAAAAAGTGCTGGTCGACGGGCGCGGCGGATACTGTTTTGAGCTCAATAGCCTGTTTCTGGCCCTGTTGCAGACGTTGGGCTTCGATGCCCGCGGTCTCACCGGCTGGGTGGTGATGGGCGGGCCGCCGGATGCCCGCACCGGCCGCACCCATCGGCTGAGCCTGGTGACGCTGGACGGCGTGCGCTATATCACCGACGTCGGCTTTGGCGGCATGGTGCCAAGCAGCCCGCTGCAACTCGACACTGAGGCAACCCAGGCGACGGCCCACGAACCGTATCGGCTGACCTTCAATGACGGCACCTACACCTTGTGGGCCCAGGTGGGCGAGGAGTGGCGGGGCTTGTATGTGTTCGACCTGCAGCCGCAGGCCGCTATCGATTACGAAATCGGCAATTGGTATGTGTCCACGCACCCGGCTTCACCCTTCGTCGGCCAACTGAAGGCGGCGCTGCTGGCACCGGGCAAGCGTCACACCTTGAATAACGCCCATTATGCGATTCACTATCTGGACCGCCCGAGTGAAAAGCGTGCCCTTGAGAGTGCCGATGAGCTGGCGGGTTTGCTCAGCGACACACTGGGCATTCGTCTGCCGGAGCATCCGTTGCTTCGCGAGACCCTGAGTGGCTTGATACTCGCAAAACCCTGATGTAAGGCGCCGTATTCAGCGGCGCCTGCCGGGCCTGTCCGCCCAAGCCCCCTTTGTGTCCCCCAAAACCCTCAACGCCGCGCCTTCTCTGTCTTAGTGTGGAAACACGCTTTCACATCATAAGAAGAGAGGGTGGCCATGCGCCGCATCCTGTTTTTGTCCGTACTGCTCGGCCTGCTCACGGCCTGTGACAACACGCCCAAACCGCCCTCCGAACGTGCCACTGCGGCCACCGCCATGCCTGCTGATCCGGCACTGGCCCAGGTCTACGACACCAGCTGCAAGCTGTGCCACGCCAACCCTGCGTCCGGCGCGCCGCTGAGCGGTGATCGCGCTGCATGGCGCCCGCGAGTCGCGCAGGGCGCCGACACGCTGCTGGACCACAGCATCAACGGCTACAACGGCATGCCGCCCATGGGCCTGTGTATGCAGTGTTCCGAAGAGCAGTTCCTGGGGCTGATCAGCTTTATGGCCGGTGTTGAACTCCCACAATAAGAAGAGGTGGTGGATGGCGCTTTCACGGCGGCAACTCTTGCAACGTTCGGCGCTGGCCGGGGCCTTCCTGGCCGTGTCGGGGAACCCGGTGTTGGCGCAACTGGTGCGCGCCCCCAGGCTGATCCCTTGGCGTAATTGGTCGGGGGCGCAGACGTGCCTGCCGTTGGCGCGTTTGGCCCCCAAGGATCTGGATGAATTGGTGCAGGTGATTCGCCAGGCGCCGGGCCAGATTCGGCCGGTCGGCTCCGCGCATTCCTTCAGCGCGCTGGTGCCCACCGACGGTACGTTGCTGTCCTTGAGTTACTTCAACGGTCTGCTCGATCACGACGCGGCGACCTTGCAAGCCACCTTCGCCGCCGGCACGCCGATGTCGCGCATGGGCCCGGCGCTCAAGGCCGTTGGCCAAGCCTTGCCGAACATGGCGGACATCGATTACCAGACCCTCGCAGGGGCGATTTCTACCTCCACTCACGGCACGGGCGTGGGCTTCACCTCGTATTCCGCCTGCGTGACCGGTTTGCAACTGGTGACCGCCCAGGGCGAGGTGCTGGACTGCGACGCGCAGCGTCACCCCGACGTCTTCAGCGCCGCCCGCGTGTCCCTCGGCGCGCTGGGTGTGGCCACGCAAATTCGCTCGCAGAACCGCGCACCGTATCGCCTGCGTGAGCGCCAGTGGATCGCCAAGACCGAAGATCTGCTGGAGGACGTCGACAAGAACACACGGGAAAACCAGCACTGGGAAATGCTGGTGGTGACTCACTCCGACTACGCGCTGTCCATCGCCCTCAACGAAACCACCGACCCGGAAACACCCGCGGTCGACCCGGCGGAGGCGGGTGGCAATGAGTTTGTGTCGATCATCGAAAAGCTCGACAAATACGGCAGTGATTTTCCCGGCACCCGGCGCACTTTGCTCAACAGCCTGCGCTTTTTTGCGAGCTTTGAAGATCGCGTCGCCGAGTCCTTCCAGGTCTACGCCAATGTGCGCAATGTGCGCTTCAACGAGATGGAATATTCGGTGCCCGCCGAGCACGGCCCGGCGTGCCTGCGGGAAATTCTCAAGCTGATCACCAACAAGGACCTGCGCACCTGGTTTCCCATTGAGTACCGCTACGTCAAGGCCGATGACATTCCGTTGAGCATGTTCGAAGGCCGCGACAGTTGTTCGATCTCGGTCCACCAGCACTACGCGATGGACCATCACAATTTCTTCGCCGCGGTGGAGCCGATCTTCTGGAAGTACGCCGGGCGCCCGCACTGGGGCAAATTGCACACCCTGAACGCGCGCACGTTGCAGCCGTTGTACCCGCGCTGGGATGAATTCACCCGCGTGCGCCGCGAGCTGGACCCGAGCGGAAAATTTCTCAATGCACACTTGTCATCGATCCTGGGAGTGGCCTGATGAACCGCCGACATTTTGTTCTGGGCACTGGCGCGGTGCTGGCCGCCGGCGCCTGGCTGCTGCGCCCGAGTGATCACGGCGGCCCCTACACCGAATACTTCCGAGCCCTGAATGCCGAGCTCAAAGCCCATGGGCCGATGCGTCCGGTGATGCTGATCGACCTCGACCGCCTGGATCACAATATCGACGTGGTGATGCAGTCGGTGCAGCGCGGCGGCAAGCATTTGCGGTTGGTGGAGAAGTCTCTGCCGTCGCCGGGGTTGCTCGCCTATATCGCCAAACGCGCGGGTACGCAGCGATTGATGTCATTTCATCAGCCGTTTTTGAACCACGATGCCCAGGTGTTTCCCGACGCCGACATCTTGATCGGCAAGCCGTTGCCGGTGCGCTCGGCCGAGGTGTTTTATCAAACGCATAAAGGGCCGTTTGACCCGTCGCGCCAATTGCAGTGGCTGCTGGATACGCCTGTGCGGTTGCAGCAATACCTTGCGCTGGCACAGGGGCTGGGTACGCGGTTGCGAGTCAATATTGAGTTGGATGTGGGGTTGCATCGCGGCGGTGTCAGCGATAACGCGGTGTTGGGGCAGATGCTCACGCTGATCATGGCTAACCCACAACATCTGGCGTTTGCCGGGTTTATGGGTTACGACCCGTTTGTGGGCATGGGCGTGCCGGGCATTCTTGGCTCGCCCCAGGCGTTGTTTGATCAGGTGATGCAGCGTTACAACGGGTATGTGGATTTCACCCGTCAGCGCTTTGCCGGGTTATGGCGTGAAGGGTTGACGCTGAATACCGCCGGCAGCCCGAGTTATCGGATTCACGAGCAGGAGCGGTTGAGCACGGAGGTGTCGGTGGGGACTGCGTTGCTCAAGCCGACCCATTACGATCTGCCGTCGCTCAGTGAGCATGTGCCGGCGGCGTTTATTGCCACGCCGGTGTTGAAAAGCACGGGGCCGGTGGACATTCCGGCGCTGGATGGCAAGTCGCGGGTGTTTTCGTGGTGGGACCCGAACCAGCGTGGGACGTTCTTTATTTATGGCGGTAACTGGATGGCGGAATTTGAGTCGCCCCAAGGGCTGCAGAGTAATGAGCTGTATGGGCGCAGTTCCAACCAGGAGATGGTGAATGGTTCGCCTGCGGTGGGGTTGAGGGTTGAGGATCAGGTGTTTTTGCGGCCGACTCAGAGTGAGTTTGTGTTGTTGCAGTTTGGGGATTTGCTGGCGGTTCGGGGGGGGAGGAT
>NZ_JBARTQ010000474.1:0-9432 GCF_049645325.1 Pseudomonas sp.
GAGCAACACTGTGGTGCTGTGCATCTCTTCCGATCTGCCGTTTGCCCAGAAGCGTTTCTGCGGTACCGAAGGTCTGGACAACGTGCTGAGCCTTTCCGATTTCCGCAATGCCGACTTCGCCGTTGACTACGGCGTGTCGATTGCCGATGGCCCGCTGCAAGGCCTGACCGCCCGTGCCGTCGTGGTACTGGACGAGAACAACAACGTGCTGCACAGCGAACTGGTGCCTGAAATTGGCCAAGAGCCAAACTACGAAGCAGCCCTGGCTGTTTTGAAGTAACTGTTTCAGCGCATTACTGTCGTGTGGCAGTAACACGCCTGATGCATGATTGCGGCCTGGCCTAGTCCAGGCCGTTTTTATTTAGGGCTCAAACGCTTAGCTGATTAGCGACTGGACTAAGGCCAATAGTTAAAAGTTGTAAGTCCAAGGTAAATAGCCGGTAAAGGCGCTTTTCTTAATGCGCCCCAGTGCTTATCTTTCAGCCTCCCAAAGAAGAAGCTCTCGCGCCCAATGGTTGATCACTCCATGCAATCCTCCCCTCGCAATTCCCGTCGCTGGCTGTTCGGCCTGCTGGTACTGCTGGTTATCGCCGGCCTGTGCTGGAAATTCTGGCCCGGCAGCCACAAGGATGCCGACGCGAAGAAGCCGGCCGGGCATGCCGGCAAGTCGGGGATGATGCGCCCGGGCTTCGGTGGCTCCACCGGCCCGATTCCGGTGCGCGTGGCGCCGACGGTGCTGGGGGAATTTCCGGTGTACTACAAGGCGTTGGGCACGGTCACCGCACTCAATACCATCAATGTCCGTAGCCGGGTGGGTGGCGAGTTGGTGAAGATCGCCTTTGAAGAAGGGCAGATGGTCAAGGCCGGCGACCTGCTGGCGGAAATCGACCCGCGCAGCTACCAGAACGCCTTGCTCCAGGCCCAGGGCACGCTGCTGCAGAACCAGGCCCAACTGAAAAACGCCCAGGTCGACGTGCAGCGTTACCGCGACCTGTATGCCCAGGACAGTATCGCCAAGCAGACCCTGGACACCGCCGAAGCGCTGGTCCTGCAATACCAGGGCACGGTCAAGACCAACCAGGGCGCGGTGGATGACGCCAAGCTCAACCTCGAATTCACCAAGATCCGCGCGCCGATCGGCGGCCGCGTAGGCTTGCGTCAGGTCGACGTGGGCAACCTGGTGGCGGCGAACGACACCACCTTCCTCGCCGTGATCACCCAGACCCAGCCGATCAGCGTGGTCTTCACCCTGCCGGAAAACACCCTCGACACCGTCCTCAGCCGTTACCACGCCGGCAACAAACTGCCCGTGGAAGCGTGGGACCGTGGCGACGTGAAAAAACAGGCGGTTGGCGTGCTGCAAAGCCTCGACAACCAGATCGACGTCACCACGGGCACCCTGAAATTCAAGGGCCGCTTCGATAACAAGGACCAGGCGCTGTTCCCTAACCAGTTCGTCAACGTGCACTTGCTCGCCGACACCCTGCACAACGTGGTGCTCGCGCCGTCTGCGGCGATCCAGTACGGCAACAACGGCACCTTTGTGTACAAGCTCGATGGCGACAAGAAGGTCAAGGTCCAGCCCCTGGTGGTCGGTGATACCGATGGCGACAACACCGTGATCACTGACGGCCTGGTGGCCGGCGACCGCGTGGTGCTGGAAGGCACCGACCGCCTGAAAGACGGCAGTGAAATCGAAGTGGTCAACGACAGCAGTGAAGTACCGACCACCCCGACCGAACACCTGCAAGGCAAACCCGCGGCAAAAGAGAAGACCGGCGCTGACGCGGGCAAGGCGCAAAAGGTCGGCGCATGAACCTGTCGCGACTGTTTATCCTTCGCCCGGTTGCCACCACGCTGAGCATGCTGGCCATTGTTTTGGCCGGCATCATTTCCTACCGGCTGTTGCCGGTGTCGGCCTTGCCCCAGGTGGATTACCCGACCATCCGGGTGATGACCCTGTACCCCGGCGCCAGCCCCGACGTGATGACCAGCGCGGTCACCGCGCCACTGGAGCGCCAGTTCGGGCAAATGCCCGGCCTCACGCAAATGGCGTCCACCAGCTCCGGCGGTGCGTCGGTGCTGACCTTGCGCTTCAACCTCGACATCAACATGGATGTCGCCGAGCAACAGGTGCAGGCCGCAATCAACGCCGCCACCAACCTGCTGCCCAAGGATTTGCCGGCGCCGCCGGTGTACAACAAGGTCAACCCGGCGGACACCCCGGTGCTGACCCTGGCGATTACCTCCAAGACCATGCTGTTGCCCAAGCTCAATGACCTGGTCGACACGCGCATGGCGCAAAAAATTGCGCAGATCAGTGGCGTCGGCATGGTCAGCATCGCCGGTGGCCAGCGCCAGGCCGTGCGCATCAAGGTCAACCCCGAGGCCCTGGCCGCCAATGGCTTGAACCTGTCGGACGTGCGCACCCTGATCGCCGCCTCCAACGTCAACCAGCCCAAGGGCAACTTCGACGGCCCCACGCGCGTGTCGATGCTCGACGCCAACGACCAGTTGGTCTCGCCCCAGCAATACGCCGAACTGATCTTGGCCTACAACAACGGCGCGCCCTTGCGCCTTAAAGACGTGGCGCAAATCGTCGACGGCGCCGAAAACGAGCGCCTTGCCGCCTGGGCCAATGAAAACCAGGCCGTGCTGCTGAACATCCAGCGCCAGCCGGGCGCCAACGTGATCGAGGTGGTGGACCGTATCAAGGCGTTGCTGCCGAGCATCACCGACAACCTGCCGGCCGGCCTCGACGTGACCGTGCTCACCGACCGCACCCAGACCATCCGCGCCTCGGTCACCGACGTGCAACACGAATTGCTCATCGCCATTGCCCTGGTGGTGATGGTGACTTTCCTGTTCCTGCGCCGTTTCAGCGCGACGATCATTCCGTCCATCGCCGTGCCGTTGTCGCTGATCGGCACTTTTGGCGTGATGTACCTCGCGGGGTTCTCGGTCAACAACCTGACGTTGATGGCGCTGACCATCGCCACCGGCTTTGTGGTGGACGATGCGATCGTGATGCTGGAGAACATCTCCCGTTACATCGAAGAGGGCGAGACGCCGCTGGCGGCGGCGCTCAAAGGCGCCAAGCAGATCGGCTTTACCCTGATTTCCCTGACCCTGTCGCTGATTGCGGTCTTGATCCCGCTGCTGTTCATGGCCGATGTGGTTGGGCGCCTGTTCCGTGAGTTCGCCATCACCCTGGCGGTGGCGATCCTGATTTCGCTGGTGGTGTCCCTGACCCTGACGCCGATGATGTGCGCGCGCCTGCTCAAGCGTGAGCCGAAACCCGAAGAACAAGGCCGTTTCTACAAGGCCAGCGGTGCCTGGATTGATTGGCTGATCGAGGCCTACGGGCGCAAATTGCAGTGGGTGCTCAAGCATCAGCCGCTGACGTTGCTGGTGGCCATCGCCACCCTCGGCCTGACTGTGGTGCTGTACCTGGTGGTGCCCAAGGGCTTTTTCCCGGTGCAGGACACCGGCGTGATCCAGGGTATTTCCGAGGCACCGCAGTCGATTTCCTTTGCGGCGATGAGCCAGCGCCAGCAGGAACTGGCCAAGATCATCCTGGCCGACCCGTCGGTGGAAAGCCTGTCGTCCTACATCGGCGTCGACGGGGATAACGCCACCCTCAACAGTGGCCGTTTGCTGATCAACCTAAAGCCCCACGGCCAGCGCGACTTGAGCGCGGCCCAGATCATCACGCGCTTGCAGCCGGAAATCGACAAGCTGGTGGGCATTCGCCTGTTCATGCAACCGGTGCAGGACCTGACCATCGAAGACCGCGTCAGCCGTACCCAGTATCAATTCAGCATGTCGTCGCCCGACGCCGACCTGCTGGCGCTGTGGAGCGACAAGCTGGTGCACGCCCTCAGCCAGTTGCCGGAACTCACCGACGTCGCCAGCGACCTGCAGGACAAAGGCCTGCAAGTGTTCCTGGTGATCGACCGCGATGCGGCGTCGCGCCTGGGCGTAAGTGTGTCGACCATCACCGATGCGCTGTACGACGCGTTTGGCCAGCGCCAGATTTCCACCATCTACACCCAGGCCAGCCAGTACCGCGTGGTGTTGCAGGCCCAGTCCGGGGAAACCCTGGGCCCGGCGGCGCTGAACCAGATCCACGTGAAAAGCGCCGACGGCGGCCAAGTCCGGCTGTCGAGCCTGGCCCATGTGGAACAGCGCCAGGCGCAGTTGGCGATCGCGCACATCGGCCAGTTCCCGGCGGTGATGATGTCGTTCAACCTCGCCCCCGGCGTTGCGTTGGGCAAAGGCGTGGAGCTGATCAACCAGACGCAGAAAGACATCGGCATGCCGGTGGGTGTGCAGACCCAGTTCCAGGGCGCGGCGCAGGCGTTCGAAGCCTCACTGTCGAGCACCTTGCTGCTGATCCTGGCGGCGGTGGTCACCATGTACATCGTGCTGGGCGTGCTCTACGAGAGCTATATCCACCCGATTACGATTTTGTCGACCTTGCCCTCCGCCGCAGTGGGGGCCTTGCTGGCGTTGCTGCTCAGTGGCAATGACTTGGGCATGATCGCGATCATCGGCATCATTTTGCTGATCGGTATCGTCAAAAAGAACGCGATCATGATGATCGACTTCGCCCTCGACGCTGAACGCAACCAGGGCCTCGACCCGCAGACCGCGATCTACCAGGCGGCGCTGTTGCGCTTCCGGCCGATCCTGATGACCACGCTGGCCGCGCTGTTCGGTGCGGTGCCGCTGATGTTGGCCACCGGTTCCGGTGCTGAGCTGCGCCAGCCTTTGGGCTTGGTGATGGTCGGCGGCTTGCTGGTGAGCCAGGTGTTGACCCTGTTCACCACGCCGGTGATCTACCTGTATTTCGATCGCCTTGGCCGTCGCTGGCGCAAAGAGCCGCAAAGCCTGGAGCCGGTTGAGTCATGAACCTGTCCGGACCGTTTATTCGCCGGCCGGTAGCGACCATGCTGCTGAGCCTGGCGATCATGTTGCTGGGTGGCGTGAGCTTCAACCTGCTGCCGGTGTCGCCGCTGCCGCAGATCGACTTTCCGGTGATCGTGGTGTCGGCCAGCTTGCCCGGCGCCAGCCCCGAAGTCATGGCCTCGACCGTGGCCACGCCGCTGGAACGTTCGTTCGGCGCGATTGCCGGTATCACCACCATGAGCAGTTCGTCGAGCCAGGGTTCGACCCGGGTGATTCTGGCGTTTGACTCCGACCGTGATATCAACGGCGCGGCGCGGGAAGTGCAAGCGGCGATCAACGCCTCGCGCAACCTGCTGCCCAGCGGCATGCGCAGCATGCCCACCTACAAGAAGATCAACCCGTCGCAGGCGCCGATCATGGTGCTGTCGCTGACCTCCGACGTGTTGCAGAAGGGCGAGCTGTACGACCTGGCCTCGACCATTCTTTCGCAAAGCCTGTCCCAGGTACCCGGCGTGGGCGAAGTGCAGATCGGCGGCAGCTCGCTGCCGGCGGTGCGCATCGAACTGGAACCCAAGGCCCTCGACCAGTACGGCGTGGCCCTGGACGATGTGCGCAACACCATCGCCAACGCCAACCAGCGTCGGCCCAAGGGTTCCCTGGAAGACAGCGAGCGCAACTGGCAGATCCAGGCCAACGACCAGCTGGAAAAAGCCAAGGACTACGAGCCGCTGCTGATTCGCTACCAGAACGGCGCAGCCCTGCGCCTGGGTGACGTGGCCAAGATCAGCGACGGCGTGGAGGACCGCTACAACAGTGGTTTCTTCAACAATGACTCGGCGGTATTGCTGGTGATCAACCGCCAGTCCGGCGCCAACATCATCGAGACCGTCCGGCAGATCAAGGCACAGCTGCCGGCATTGCAGGCGGTGCTGCCATCGAGCGTCAAGCTCAACCTGGCCATGGACCGTTCACCGGTGATCACCGCCACCTTGCATGAAGCCGAGATGACCTTGCTGATTGCCGTGGCACTGGTGGTTCTGGTGGTGTACCTGTTCCTGGGGAATTTCCGCGCCTCGTTGATCCCGACACTGGCGGTGCCGGTGTCGCTGGTGGGCACTTTTGCGGTGATGTACCTGTTTGGCTTCTCGTTGAACAACTTTTCGCTGATGGCGCTGATTTTGGCCACCGGCCTGGTGGTCGACGATGCCATCGTGGTGCTGGAAAACATTTCCCGGCACATCGACGACGGCGTGCCGCCGATGAAAGCCGCTTACCTGGGGGCCCAGGAAGTCGGGTTTACCTTGCTGTCGATGAACGTGTCGCTGGTGGCGGTGTTCCTGTCGATCCTGTTTATGGGCGGCATCGTTACCAGTTTGTTCCGAGAATTCTCCATCACCATGTCAGCGGCGATCATTGTCTCGCTGATAGTGTCGTTGACCTTGACCCCGATGCTTTGTGCCCGCTGGCTCAAGCCTCACGTCAAGACGCAGATGACCGGGTTGCAGCGCTGGAGCCAGAAGGTCAACGACCGCATGGTCGCGGTGTATGCCACCAGCCTGGATTGGGTGCTGCGCCACCGCCGCCTGACCTTGCTCAGCCTGTTTTTGACCATCGGTGTGAACGTTGCGCTATACGTGGTGGTGCCGAAAACCTTTATGCCGCAGCAGGACACCGGCCAGTTGATCGGTTTTGTGCGCGGCGACGACGGGCTGTCGTTCAATGTGATGCAGCCGAAGATGGAGACCTTCCGCAAGGCGGTCCTCAAGGACCCGGCGGTGCTCAGCGTGGCCGGCTTTATCGGGGGCAACAACGGCACCAATAACGCGGTGATGCTGGTGCGCCTCAAGCCCATTGCCGAGCGCAAGCTCTCGGCCCAGGCGGTGATCGAGCGCCTGCGCAAGGACGTGCCGCTGGTGCCGGGCGGGCGCCTGTTCCTGATGGCCGACCAGGACCTGCAATTTGGCGGCAGCCGTGACCAGACCAGTGCGCAGTACTCCTACATCCTGCAAAGCGGTGACTTGGCCGCGCTGCGCCTGTGGTACCCGAAAGTGGTGGCCGCCTTGCGCGAGTTGCCGGAACTGACGGCGATTGACGCCCGCGAAGGGCGGGGTGCAGCCCAAGTGACGCTGGTGGTCGACCGAGACCAGGCCAAACGCTTGGGCATCGACATGAGCATGGTCACCGCCGTGTTGAACAACGCCTACAGCCAGCGGCAGATTTCCACCATCTATGACAGCCTCAACCAGTACCAGGTGGTGATGGAGGTCAACCCGAAATACGCCCAGGACCCGATCACCCTGAACCAGATGCAGGTGATTACCTCCACCGGCGCGCGGGTGCCGTTGTCGACCATTGCCCATTACGAAAACAGCCTGGCGGACGACCGTGTCAGCCACGAAGGCCAATTTGCGTCGGAAAACATTGCCTTCGACATGTCACCCGGTGTGACGGTGGAGCAGGGCACGGCCGCCATTGAGCGGGCGATCGCCAAGGTCGGCTTGCCCGAAGACGTCATCGCCAAGATGGCCGGCACCGCCGATGCGTTTGCCGCGACCCAGAAGGGCCAGCCGTTCATGATTCTCGGCGCGTTGGTGGCGGTGTACCTGGTGCTGGGCATCCTGTATGAAAGCTACATTCACCCGCTGACCATCCTGTCGACCTTGCCGTCGGCCGGTGTCGGCGCGCTGCTCTCGATCTACTTGCTCGGCGGGGAGTTCAGCCTGATTTCCCTGTTGGGGCTGTTCCTGCTGATCGGGGTGGTAAAGAAAAACGCGATCCTGATGATCGACCTGGCCCTGCAATTGGAGCGCCATGACGGCATGAGCCCGCTGGAGTCGATCCGCAGCGCCTGCCTGTTGCGCCTGCGGCCGATCCTGATGACGACACTTGCGGCGATCCTCGGCGCCTTGCCCTTGTTGCTGGGTGCCGGCGACGGCGCAGAAATGCGCCAGCCCCTGGGCCTGACCATCATCGGCGGCCTGGTGTTCAGCCAGGTCCTGACCCTTTACACCACCCCGGTGGTTTACCTCTATCTTGACCGCGCGCGCCACCGCTTCAACGCCTGGCGCGGTGTGCGTACCGATGCTGCCTTGGACACTGCGCTATGACCGATTCAACCTTTGCCACATTGGCCATGACCCGTGGTTCGCGCATTGCCAGCCTGGTGCTGTGCGGCGCATTGCTCAGTGCCTGCGCCATCGGCCCGGATTACAAGCGCCCGGACGTCATCGAACCTGCCCAGTTCAAGGAAGCCCAGGGCTGGAGCCAGGCCACACCGAGCGATTCCCTGGCCCGTGGCGCCTGGTGGGAGCTGTATGGTGATCGCCAGCTCAATGACCTGGTGACTCGCCTCAACAATTCCAACCAGACCGTGGCCCAGGCCGAGGCGCGCTTTCGCCAGGCCCAGGCCCAGGTGCGCAGCGCCCGAGGCGCGTTTTTCCCCACGGTTGACCTGAGCGCCGGGAAAACCCGCGCCAGCCAAGGCACCGGCAGCAGTAACGCCAGCCTCAGCAGCTCCAGCAGCGGTATCCGCGACACCCTCAATACGCAGTTGGGCGTGAGTTGGGAGGCGGACGTATGGGGCAAGTTGCGCCGTGGCCTGGAAGCCAATGAAGCGACGGCCGAGGCCAGCTCGGCGGACCTGGCGGCGATGCGCTTGAGCCAGCAGTCGGAACTGGTGCAGGACTACCTGCAACTGCGTGTCATGGATGAACAGACGCGCTTGCTGCAGGCCACGCTGGACACCTACCAGCGCTCGTTGAAGATGACCGAAAACCAATACCGCGCCGGTGTGTCCGGCAAGGATGCGATTGCCCAGGCGCAGACTCAGCTCAAGACCACCCAGGCCAGCTTGATCGACCTGATCTGGCAGCGTGCCCAATTGGAAAACGCCATCGCCGTGTTGATCGGCGAGGCGCCGGCTAACTTCAACCTCGCGGTGAGCAAGGACATTCCGGCACTGCCACAGATTCCGCTGAGTGTGCCGTCGCAACTGTTGGAGCGGCGGCCGGATATTGCATCGGCTGAGCGTTCGGTGATTGCGGCCAACGCCAATATCGGTGTGGCCAAGGCGGCCTACTACCCGGATTTGACCTTGAGCCTGGCGGGCGGGTATTCGAGCAGCACCTATGCGGACTGGATCAGTTTGCCGAACCGTTTCTGGTCGGTCGGGCCCAAGTTGGCGATGACCTTGTTTGATGGCGGGCAACGCTCGGCGGAAGTCGACCGCACTGTGGCGAGCTATGACGAGACCGTGGCCAAGTACCGGCAGACGGTGCTGGATGGTTTTCGCGAGGTGGAAAACTACATGGTGCAGTTGAAGGTGCTGCAGGATGAGGCGGTGGTCAGCAATGAGGCCCTGGACGCGGCGCGCGAGTCGTTGCGGTTGACCGAGAACCAGTACAAGGCCGGGTTGATTGCGTACCTGGACGTGGTCACGGTGCAGGCTACGGCGTTGAGCAATGAGCGGACGGTGCTGACGTTGCTGCAGACGCGGTTGGTGGCGAGTGTGCAGTTGATTGC
>NZ_JBARTQ010000475.1:0-5842 GCF_049645325.1 Pseudomonas sp.
GGGCAAGAGCGTTTTGCTTACTTTTGACTGGGCCGGCATTCCGGCTCCACCAAAAGTGAGCCGCTGTAAGAGCGGAACCAATCGAAGCCATAACCCAGATAACGGATATACACCCCTTCCAGAAAACACCCCACACCTCCCAGCACTGCGCAAAGACCTACAAGCGCCCACACGCCCAAGCTCAGCCAGCGACAAAGCGCTGCCGCCAGAGCCTGGCCATGGTCAACCCGCAAAACCCGGATTATCAGGGCCGCTCGGTGGTGCTGGGGCTGTCGGATGACTTCGAAATTGCCTACGGCCGCCAACTGATGGACGCGCTGGCGCTGCGAATGCCGAAACTGCGGCTGATCTTCCGCCAGACCCACAGCCAGATCGTGGCGGGCGCCCTGCTCGACCGCAACCTGGACCTGGCGATCACCGCCGGCGGGTTTGCCGAGCGGCGGTTGAGCCGTCAGGTGCTGGGAGAAGGTGATTACCGCTGCCTGATCGACCCCGACAGCCTCGCCCCGGACACACACAGCCTCAGCCTGCATGAATTCGTCACGCGCGAACATGTGCTGGTGTCGTCAGGCGGGTTTATCGGGATTACCGATGAAGGGTTGGCGGCGCAAGGGCTGAGCCGCCAGGTGTGTGCATCCACCCGCCATTTTGCCGGGCTGCCGTTCCTGCTTAAAGGCAGTGAAGCGGTGGCGACGATTCCCGGGCATGCCGCCGAGGCCATCGCCCGAATGACGGGCCTGCGTGTGTTGCCCTGCCCGTTGGCGCTGCCACGTTACCCGGTGGAATTGGGCTGGCGCACCCAGGCACAGTTGGACCCGATGCTATTGAAGGTGCGCGAGGCGATTGTGGCGAGTTTTATTTCGCCGCAGCCATGAGCTTGTTGACTTCGCTGCGCACCATGTTGGAAAACTCCGGCGGCGACATACCGTCGAGCTCGGCGCGGACCCATTCGGCCCACTTGCCTTTACGTTTGGCACGCTCGCCGAACAACCGCGCCGCTTCGCCCTTGGCCTTGCCCAGGTTGGATTGCCACAGGTCGTAGAGACGCGACTTTTCATCTTCCAGCTCGGCGCGTTCGGCGAGGGTCTTGTTGGCGAGATTGAAGCTCATGTTGAATTACCTGCTGCACAAATAGGTGACATCTTACACGGTAGGTCGCAATTTCCTGATTCGGTTTTTGCCCCGAATCGTCGTGCCGCAAAAAAACTGCAACTTTTGCCGCCGCCCGATACTCCATTGTTCACTGTCACATTCACCTGCAAGGAGTCACCCAATGGCCCGCAAATCTGCCGCCCAAGCCGTCGAAGAGCAAATCAAGGATCAAGCGTTCAGTGAGCTGACGGCGTTGATCGAAGAGTCGGACAAACTGCTGAAAAGCAGCGCTTCACTGGTGGGCGAGGAAGGTGAAACCCTGCGTGAGCAGGTCGCCATCAAGCTCAAGCAAGCGCTGGACTCGGTGTCCAACGTGCGCGAGCGCAGCAAGCCGGTGGTGGACGCCACCGAAACCTACATCGGTGGCCACCCATGGCAGACCGTGGCGATTTCCGCCGGTTTCGGCCTTGTTGTAGGCCTGCTGTTGGGCCGTCGTAACTGATACCTTGGGGCTGCGCCGCGTGCGCAGCCCCTTTTAAACGCTGGCCAGTGCCTGCAATTGCTCCAACTCCTGCACCTCGATCACAATCCCTTCCTGTTCCGACTTCGCCCGTGTGCGATGACGTCGATCCCCCGGTAAACGCCGCAACCCGGCCGCATGCATCTGCCGCACCAGCTCCTGGCTGCGCTCAGCGAAGCTTTGCCCGGCAGTCTTGCTCGGGTCGATCACGATCAGCAACTGGCCCGTCCACGGCGTACGCGCGCCGGGATGGTCAGCCCAGTTGAACTCAAACGAGAAATTGCCCCCGGTCAAGGCTGCGGCCAGCAACTCCACCATCATCGACAGCGCCGAGCCTTTGTGCCCGCCGAACGGCAACAGCGCGCCGCCTTCGAGGATCGCCTTGGGGTCTTGGGTCGGCTGCCCCAGGCTGTCGACGCCCATGCCCGGCGGCAGGCGTTCGCCCTTGCGCGCGGCAATCTGCACGTCGCCGTGGGCGATGGCGCTGGTGGCCAGGTCAAAGACAATCGGCAGGCCGTCGGCGCGCGGCGCGGCAAAGGCGATGGGGTTGGTGCCAAACAGCGGACGATCAGCGCCGTGGGGCACCACACAGGTCATGCTGTTGACCACGCTCAACGCCACCAACCCCTGTTCGGCGAAAGGTTCGACATCCGGCCACAAGGCAGCGAAGTGATGAGAATTGTGGATCGCGAGCAAGGCAATCCCCGCGCTGCGCGCTTTTTCTACCAGCAACCCTCTGGCAGCCTCCAGCGCTGGCTGGGCAAAACCGTTGCAAGCGTCTACCCGCACAAAGCCTGAGGCCACGTCCGTGACCTGCGGCACGGCGCGGCCATTCACCCAGCCGCTGGCAAGGGTGCTGAGGTAGCCGGGAATACGGAAAACGCCATGACTGTGTGCGCCATCACGCTCGGCGCTGGCGCAATTGCGGGCGAGGATCGCAGCCACTTCGGGCGAGGTGCCGTGCCGCACGAAGACCTGATGCAGCAACGCCACCAGTTCACTGAAACCGATGGAGACACGAGAACCTTCAACTAGCTTGGACGGCGTAGACATCTGAAGCTCCGATTTTATGATTGGAAGGCGCGACAAGACGAGAAACCTGGCCCGTGATTAAACAACGCGCCCGGCCTGCGCTGTCAATCGGCGTTTGCCGCCAAAGGCGCTTTTGCGTCAGTTATCTACCGTCGAACGTTGCCACTGCGCGCTTACCCTGCCACCACCACAGTCGCCACACACATGACCGTGACGGAGAGCAGAGGATGGCACGCGTAACCCCGCCGTATTTTTTTCAAGAGTTTTTACGCCCGATCCGCAGAAAAGAACCGACGCCCAGAGAGCGCGCACTGGGTTTGACCGTCAAGGACCTGGAGTGGCTGCACACGCTGTATTACGCCACGGATCAAGCGCGCCAAGACGCGATATCGCGCGAGGCCCCCATGCGGGTCGAGACACTGACGCTGGAGATGACGGGCAAACTGCCCCTACCACTCGCCGGAGTGTTTCTGATGAGCCCAAGCCCCGATGAACAGAAGGCGTTGCTTTATACGCCCGATGGCGGCATCGAGGTCTTCAAAAGCCGGGCCGAGGCTTGGGAAACCGTTACAAACAACCTTAAAAATAACCATCAAAATAATGATTTAATTAGTTTTTTATCAATAGATCAACGCAAAACCCTTGCTCTCGACAGCCCTTTCACACTGACCGCCGCGACAATTCCTGGCGCGGTGTTCGAAGCTCAGGAGCACGCCATCACCGCCGCCCAGCAGCACAATGTGCACGCCATGCTCGCCGCATTGCGCACCACGCCGACCTTGGGCTGGATGCTCGACACGCTGCTGGCGATCATGGCGCGCTCCTATTTCCCCCACCTTGACCAGCGCGACACGCGGGTCAACAGTTTCATCGCGTCCCCGCAGAACCACAGCAGCACGACTCCCCGCTGGACAGATTCGGCATCGCTGAGTGACGTGCTGCTGCAGTTTTACCTCAAGCAAGCCTGGCCAACGGGACAGACGCGCACCTACACCCACCCCAAACGTACCGCCCAAACCTTGACCGTCGCCGAGCAGGCCGAAGACCAGCAGCGCTGGGACAGCCTGGTGGAGCAAACGGCCGGGGTGCTCTCCAAATTGCTGGGCAGTTTGCTGCAAACCTGGTGGAACGAAGACACGCAAGCGGGCCAATCACGCCATGAGCTGTTCGCCCAAGTCATGCGCGATACATTTCGCGCTGACGTGCTGATCAAACAGCAGAACGGCATCGTGTCCGCCGAAGAAAGTCGTCGATTGCAGGCCGCTTTTCTCCGCGACCCGCCCGCCAGCAGTACCCGGCGCACGCCGTTGCAGATCGACAAAGTGCGCCTCTTCACCCCCTACCAGCACTACGTGGAACTGGCCGCGACCGTGGTGTTCAAGGACAACGAACGGGCCTACCTCTACACCCAAACCCGCGGGCTGCAGGTACTCAAGGGCCCGGATGACCTCAACGACACCCTGCTGAGCATGCTCAAGGCCGCCGGGCATGAGGATGAACTGTTGAACTACCTGTCCCTGGATGAGCGCAGCCTGTACCTCGCCATGGAAGACGTGCATATCAGCGGGTCGCCAGTGACCGGCAATGTGTTCATGGGCATGGTCGAGGACATCATCGCCAAGCAATTGGCCAATATGGAGCACGCCCTGGGCCTGTATCGGCGCAGCGAGGGCGCGGTGGACCTGGCCGCCCTGCTCGACTGCTCGCTGGATATTCGCTCTATGCTCGACAGCCGTTTGCTCAGCCTCGATGCCCAGGGACGCTGGAGCCTGCACCCGGTGAACAGTGACAACGGGCAGCCATCGACGGTCCAGGCCGAACGCGCCAAACAGCTGTTGCAACCGTTGCGCGCAGCACAGGCGGTTCTGATGGAGCAGCAACGCGCTCAGCCCACTTTGCGCAGCCTGGCTTGTCGCGCACTGAACGCTGAGATGCACAAGCGCGCACTGAGCCTCGACGCCGATGATGTGTACATCAACACCTACACAACCGACGCTGAGCCACGCGAAGATCGCGAGCCCGTACGCTCATCAAGCCTGATCGATCACTTCATCGCGCGCCTGGCGGGTGTCGGGACGCCCATCAATGATTCGCCACACAGCGGTTTTTACGGCCAGCGTCATGACGGTATCGCCACGCGCTGGTTCGCCCTGAGCAGCAGCACCTTCAACACCCTCATCGACAATGCCCTGCCGCTCTTCGTCAACCATGACGTGCGCGCGTTGCCGCGCCGTTTTCTGAACAATCATCGCGACCCATTGGTCAGCGCGCTGATGCTCGGGTTGCGCAGTGAAGCCGAGTTGCGCCGGTTGAACAAAACCTTGCCTGCGCCTCACCAGGCCATTCTCGACACGGTGCTGCGACCCGACAGCATGCCGCGGGTGCAGCGCCATGGACTGCTCGGTTTTCTGCCGGACGCCTACGGCCTGACACTCACCGCAGGAGATGAAGCGCTCCCCGTGGCCCTGGCCAACTGTTTCGTGTTGACGGAGCGTGGCGGCATCGACCCCAACCACTCCGGCCATGCCGTGCTGTGGACGCCGCAGCGCGGGCATGAACCGTTCGCGTCGGTGCTCACTTTGCGTGAAGCACTGCAACAGCGGCTGACCGCCCCCGACAAGCGCCTGGCGCTGCTGGCCAACCTGCCGCTGACGCGGCGCGCGCCCCATCAAGCCTTCCACCTGGGGCCGCTGCAACGTATCGACGAGCATTTCCTGGATAACCGCCAACGCAGTGAACTCGACAACCGGCTCGACGCAATCGACTACTGGCGTGCCGCGCCCATGAGCCCCGTGCGTTCGCAGGACTTCATGGATCATGAAATGCGGCGAACGTGGCCGTGCAACCTGGACCGCGCTGCGGCGATTGCCCAGGCCATGATCCATCAGCAATCGTTACCAGTCTGGCTGGGCATGGCGCCGCCTCAAGAGCAAGTACGGCATGCCGAACTGGTGGAGCAATATCGCCTGAGCACGCTGGATGAGCGTGATTACCTGCATGGCCTGCCGCCTCTGCGCGAACACGTGACCCAGCGCCTGCGTACCTTGCTTGACGCAAGGTTCCCGGGCCTGGGGTTAAACCCTGAGGACGTGCTGATTCCCGCCCGGGTGGCGCTCGACGGGCCGGCCCAAAGCCTCACGGACTTTGCCCTGCGTCACTTGCCGGACCTGCTGGCAGACTCTATCCGTCCCTGTGCAC
>NZ_JBARTQ010000476.1:0-3544 GCF_049645325.1 Pseudomonas sp.
TTCATGACCCGATTGAAGCCTCTACCGCTATTGTTACTGGCGTTTGCCGTGTTTTATCTTTTGCCCATGGGCCTGCACGGTTTGTGGATCCCGGATGAAGCCCGCTACGCCCAGATCAGCCAGGAAATGCTGCTGAGCGGCAACTGGGTAGCGCCCCATTTCATGGGCGTGCGCTACTTCGAAAAACCTGCCGCCGGCTATTGGCTGATCGCCCTCGGCCAAGCCGTGTTCGGCGAAAACCTGTACGGGGTGCGCATCGCCTCGGCGCTGACCACAGGTCTGAGCGTGATGCTGGCGTACCTCATCGCGCGGCGCCTGTGGAACGACCCACGCAAAAGCTTCGCAAGTGCCCTGCTCTATATGAGTTTCGGCCTCGTGGCCGGGCAGGCCGGGTATTCCAACCTCGATCCGCAGTTCACCTTTTGGGTCAACCTCAGCCTGGTTGCGCTGTGGTTCGCGCTCGACAGCCACACGCCTGGCCGCCGGCTGGGGGCCTGGGCAGTGTTGGGACTGGCCTGCGGCATGGGCTTTCTGACCAAGGGCTTCCTTGCGTGGCTGTTGCCCGTATTGATTGCCGTGCCGTACATGCTCTGGCAACGTCGCCTGGGCGAGTTGTTGCGCTTCGGCCCGCTGGCGATCCTGGTGGCGGCGCTGATCTGCGTGCCGTGGGCGTGGGCCGTGCACCTGCAGGAACCGGACTACTGGCGCTTCTTTTTCTGGCATGAGCACATTCGCCGCTTCTCCTCCGACAATGCGCAACATGCGCGGGCCTGGTGGTTCTTCCTGCCGATCATGGTGGTGGCGTGCCTGCCATGGGCGGCGCTGTTGCCGGCCACCCTGTTCAAGGCCTGGAAAGACAAAGGCCAGCCGGCGATCATATTTCTCGCCCTGTGGCTGCTGCTGCCCCTGGCCTTTTTCAGCCTGAGCCGAGGCAAGCTGCCGACATACATCATGCCGTGCCTGTTGCCTTTGGCGTTGCTGATGGGCCATGCGCTGATCGACCTGATCAACCGCGGCAAGACACGCACCCTGCGCGCCAACGGCCTGCTCAACCTGGTCATCGGCGTGGCCGCGATGGTGGGGTTGATTTACCTGCAAATCGATAACCCGCTGTACAGCAACAGCCACGCTGAAATGTTCAGCCTGTCGTTGAGCTTTATCGTGCTGCTGGGCTGGATCCTCGCCAACCTGTTGCAAGCCTTTCGGCCGCTGACGTTGTGGGCAATGCCCGCGCTGGCGATCGGCTTGCTGGTGGCCCTGCTGCCGGCGGGCATGCCGGAAGAAATCACCGACACCGAGATGCCCGACCAGTTCGTGCTGGAGCATCTGGATGAACTGCAACAAACCCATGCTCTGATCAGCAACGAGTTGGGTACCGCGTCCGCATTGTCCTGGCGCCTGCGCCGGCCGGAAGTCGCGTTCTACGACACCGAAGGCGAGTTGCGCTACGGCCTGAGCTATGCGGACTCGGCACACCGCAAGGTCACGTTTGAAAACGTCCAGCCCTGGCTGAGTGAAGCGCGCAAACAGGGCTCGGTAGGCGTGTTGATGCGCGTACGCAGCACCAGTGAACACCGCGAAGAAGGGCAACTGCCCCCGGGCGGCAAGCGCTATCGCAAAGGCCCCATGCTCATGATCATTTACCCGCAGCTCCCTTAACGTCCGGCCTGCCACAGGAAACCCCCATGAGCTTTTGGAAAACCGAACGCGGCGCCCTGGTGCTGCTGCTGGGCGTCTCGGCGGCGCTCCTGCTGCTGGGCTTGGGCAGCCGCGACTTGTGGGGGCCGGAAACCCGCTGGGCAAATATCGCGCTGCAAATGCTGCAGAGTGGTGACTACTTCGACCCCTACCTCAAGGGCGCGCCCTACTACGACAAGCCCCTGCCCTCCTACTGGCTGATCACCGGCCCCGCCAGCCTGATGGGCGGGCTCGGCCCGTGGTCGTTGCGCCTGTCGTCGGTGCTCGCGGCGTGGCTGAGCATCTGGCTGGTGTACTTGATCGGCGAGCGCCTGTTTCGCAAGGGCACCGGGCTGATTGCCGGCTGGATGCTCGCCACCAGTTTCTACTTTCTGTTCTGGGCGCGGGTGGCCACCGCCGATGTGCTGACGGTATGCGGCGTGCTCGCGGCCGTCTGGTGGTATTGGCGTGGGCCGGAAGACACACGCCTGGGGCGCTACAGCGTGTTTTTCCTGCTGCTGGCGGCCACGTCACTGTTCAAAGGCCTGATCGGCTTCGTGTTGCCGGGGTTGGTGCTGTTACCCCATCTGCTCAGTGAGCAGCGTTACAAACGCCACCTCAACCCGCGCCTGTTATTGGCAATGCTGATCGCTGCCGTGTTCTACGCGATTCCCTTCGTGCTCTCTCACTTTTATGGGGCACCGACCTATGGCGAGAGCGGCCTTGAACTGGTATTCAAGGAAAACGTCGTGCGCTTTTTCGACCCCTTCGACCACATGGGGCCGATCTACACCTACCTGATCTACCTGCCCGCCTACACCCTGCCTTGGGCGCCGTGCTGGATGCTCGGCCTGTGGCTGGCGCTGCGGCACTGGCGCCACACGCCACCCAACGTGCGCTGGCTGGTATGGGGCCTGGGCCTGCTGTTTGTATTCTTCACCGCCAGCGGCAGCCGCCGCAGTTACTACGTGCTGCCGCTGGTGCCATTTGCCCAACTGCTGGCGGCCTGGTGGCTGAGTGAACGCTTGCAGAAAAAACCGGCCAGTTGGCCGCGCTGGCAAAAGGGCTTCGGCCTCACCGCCGGTTTATTGCTGTTGATCCTGGGCGTGATCTACCCCTGGACCACCGGCAACGGCGGCGTCACCCGCTTTGCCGAAGACGTGCAAGCCCAGGCACAGAAAAGCGCGCCGTGGAACCAATGGCAGATGGTGTTGGTGGAGGTCGACAACAAGCTGCCCATGTACCTGCAAAATGGCGGCAAGCCGTTCTACTACGTGAGTGAAACCCAGGACTTCCCGCGCCAGGGCGACAGCGCTGCAATGATGGCCTGGCTGGATAAAACCAGCGGTCGACACTTCGACCCGCACCACACAATCATCGTCGCGCAGTACTCCAAGGAAGACCCGACACCGTTGGCCTACTTGGGCGCAGATCATCAGGTAATCACCACCCAGCCGGACAATGGCGAGCGGCTGTTTCACAAGCGTGAGGGTGGCAGCGTGGCGTTTGTGCCTATAAGTAACTGACCGCGCCACTAAAGCCTGCCCTAAACTCTGGGCAGGCTTGCCGCGTGGATAAACGCTTGATCCAAACAATTGGCGCCATAAGCACGCATGAAGCCCTCAGCGTCAGTGAAACGATCAAAACGCTGCTGACTCAGCATGTAAAAGTCATCGCAATGGGCAACGATCTCATCAACGTTGTGCGATGAAACGAGTATTGCGACACCCTCAGCCGCCGCGCCCTCCAGGCATTTCCATATATGGTATCGAAACTCAGGATCTACTCCAGCAGTGGGTTCATCCAAGATCACAAGGTCCGCATCGGCACAGAGCAAGGACAAGGTAAAAAACCAACGCTTTTCTCC
>NZ_JBARTQ010000477.1:0-1776 GCF_049645325.1 Pseudomonas sp.
ATGCCGGGCTGGTGATTTTTGCCGTGGCCAGCGTGGGGTGTGCATTGGCCCCCACCATCGAAGTGCTGATTGGTTTTCGCGCCCTGCAGGCCTTCGGCGCGTGTGCCGGGATGGTGATCCCCCGCGCGATTGTTCGTGACCTGTATACCGGCCATGAAGCCGCACGCCTGATGGCGTTGCTGATGCTGGTGATGAGTGTGTCGCCTATCCTCGCGCCCTTGGCCGGCAGCGTGGTGATCTCGATCTGGAGCTGGCGCGAAGTGTTCGCCGCGCTGGCGATCGTGTCGGTGCTGTGCCTGGTGATGACCGTTGTGCAACTGCCGGAAACCCACCCGGCCGAGCGTCGCCTGGGCAAGACTATTGGCACGGCGATCCTCAGCTACGGCGCGCTGTTGCGCGACCCGGTGTTCATCGGTTTGGCGGTGGTCAGCGGTTTCGGCCTGGCGACATTCTTCGTGTTCATTGGCAGCGCGCCGTTCGTGTACATCGAATATTTCGGTCTGACGCCCACGCAGTTCAGCCTGTGTTTTGCCCTGAACGCCGCGTCGTTCTTCACCATGAGCCAGCTCACGGCGCGCCTGAGCGCACGGTTCGGTTTGGCGCCGGTGATTCGCTGGTCGGTGATCGCTGTTGCGATCGTCATGACGTTGCTGGCAGTCACCACCGTGTGGGGCAACCACCTGGCGTTGATGATGACGCTGCTGTTTATCGGCTTCGGTTTCCTTGGCCTGTTACTGCCAGCCGCCGGCGTGTTGTCGCTGGAAGATCATGGTGCCGTAGCCGGTTCCGCGTCGGCGCTGCTGGGCGCGATCCAGATGATCACCGCCGCCGTGTCCATGACCCTGGTCGGTGTGTTTGCCGACCACACGCCGGCGCCGATGTTGATTGGCATTGCGCTGTGTGCCGTCGCGGCGATGCTCGTCACCGTGTGGACCTTGCGCCGCCTGCCCGCTCATCTGGCGAGTGCCCCGCCCTCCTCCTGATCGCTGCCCAATTGCGCGAGGTAAGCCCACGGGTAAATGCCGCGCTGGTGCCCGTCACTGAACACCAACTGCACGCCATACCCCTGCGGGTGAATCTCCACCACCCGCACCGCGTCTGATACCCGCGGCGGGCTACCGCGCAGCCGAAACGCGCGGCACTGGGAGCACGGGCACTCGCGGCGCAGTCGAGCATGATCAATCCACTGCGCGCCGTCTGCCCAGCCCACGCGCAGTCGCCCATCCGTTCCCTTACCGATGCTGTGCGGCGCGCCGATCATTGCAACTGCGCCAGGGCAATGCGCACGGCTTTGCGTACTTCCGGGTCACCATCTTCGGCAGCGTCGCGTAAAGCTGTCAGCGCTTGTCGATCACCCAGTTCCCCCAACGCGAGCGCGGCTTCCTTGCGCAGGTTGCTGATGCTGTGGCCCAGGGTCTGCATCAATCCCGCTAACGCCGGGGCATAGCGCAGGCGCCCGAGGCTGCGGGTCGCGCGCAGGCGCACTTGCCAGTAATCGTCTGCCAGCGCTTGAACCAATGCCTCACCGGCGCTGGAGCTGCCGACTTTGCCCAGCGTCGTCGCCGCTTCTTCGCGCACTTGCCAGGCCGGGTCTCGCAACGCATGGAACAGCGCCGGCAACACGCGCTCATCGCTGGCCAGGCCCAGGGCCCCGGTGGCGGCGCGCCGGGCTTCGGTGTCGATATCGCCGCTGGCCAATACGGCCAATGCCTCCAGGGCCGGTAGGTGTTTGAGCCAGCCGAGCACGCCCACGGCTTCACGGCGGATGCCTGCGTC
>NZ_JBARTQ010000478.1:0-12601 GCF_049645325.1 Pseudomonas sp.
GAGTCTTGCGGTTGGCCGAGGACGCTTCCGGCTCGGCCGGGGTAAAGTTCATCAAACAGAGAACAAGGCCTGTTATGAAGATCAATCAATCGCCGCTGGATGTGCTGACTCAGTTCATCGGTTCGCACGTATCAACACCGGGGGATTACCCCATGCCTATTCCCGGCCTGGGTTTTTTTCGTCGTGATGAAGTCGCGGCGCCCGTGGTGTGCATGGTCGAACCGAGCATCGTGCTGGTCGCCCAAGGCGAAAAGCAGTTGTGGGTCGGCGGCGAAGGCTATAAGTACGACACCTCGCGATTTTTGGTGACCTCGCTGGACATTCCTGCCAACTCAGAGGTATTGGCTGCCAGCCCGACGAAACCGTGCCTTGGGCTGACCTTCAAGCTCGACCTGCGCATCCTCGCCGAATTGATCGCCCAGAGTGATGTGCCGCCGACGCGTGAGCGGGCGGTGACGAAGGGGTTGGGTATCGGCACTGTCACCGAAGGCATGCTGGCGTCGTTCGCCCGCCTGGTTGCGTTACTCGATGAGCCTGAGGCAATTCCGGTGTTGGCACCGTTGATGCACCGTGAGGTTCACTATCGGCTGTTAAAGAGTGACCAAGCCACCCGATTGCGCCAGATCTGTTCTGTGGATGGCCACGGTTATCGTATTGCCAGGGCGGTCGACTGGTTGAAACTCAATTACTACGAGCCCTTGCGTGTGGTGGAATTGGCCGCACACGTACAAATGAGTGCGGCCACTTTTCACCATCACTTTCGCCAACTGACGACGATGAGCCCGTTGCAATATCAGAAATGGTTACGTTTGAACGAGGCGCGGCGATTGATGTTGAACGAGCATCAGGACGTTTCCAGTGCGGCATTCAAGGTGGGTTATGAAAGTCCATCACAGTTCAGTCGCGAGTACAGCCGACTGTTTGGCGTGCCGCCCAGACGCGATGTTGCAGTGCTGCGAGGGAAGGCCGTCGTCACTGATCCGGCGTCGTCAAATTAGCGAAAAAAATGCAGCCAATCAGTCGCGCAAACAAGCTTAAGGTTTCCGGCAGGTTGGGGTCATCAAACAGCATTGCCCTGGAATCCAGCGCACACAGCGCGCCAAACAAGCGGCCGTCGGGCAGGAAGATCGGTGCGCCCGCGTAGCTTTCGATCTCGAACTGCTTGACCACCGGGCGCACGGCGAAGCGGCCATTCTGGCTGATCTGCGGAATAAACAGTGCCTGGGGGTTGATGCAGAACTCGCTGCACAGGGTGGTTTCCAGGTCCAGCACGTCGTGGGCATTGATCCCCATTTCCAGCGGGTCGTAGGCTGAGCACACCACCCATTCAAGGTCGGTGAACTTGGCGATGCCGGCAAAGCGCATGCCGGTCAGGCGGGTGACCAGTTGCAGGATGCTGGTGGTGGCTTCTATCTCTGCGATAGCAGCGCGCTCGTCGGCGTTGAGTAGCGAATGTGCGGCGGTGACGCTTGGAACCATGCTTGAACACTCCAGTTGCGTGACGGCCCGGGCCGCCACGCACGGTCAGTCTTAATTGATGCGTGGGTGCTGTTCTACCAGGTTCTTGCGCTTGGCTTCGAGTTCGGCAATTTCGGCGTCAATGTCTTCGATCTTCTGCTCGATGTTGTCGTGGTGCTCCTGCAGTAATTCCTTGGCTTCTTCCTTGTTGGACGCCGCCGGCGCCGCGCCGCGCAGGGGTTTGTTGGCGGTTTCCTTCATGGTCAGGCCGGTGATCAGACCGACCACCGCGAACACCATCAGGTAGTAGGCGGGCATGTACAGGTCGTTGGTGCTTTCCACCAGCCAGGCCACGGCGGTCGGGGTGAGGCCGGCGATCAACACCGAGACGTTGAACGCACTGGCCAGGGCGCTGTAGCGAATGTGCGTGGGGAACATCGCGGGCAGTGTCGAGGCCATCACGCCGATGAAGAAGTTCAGGATCACGGCGAGGATCAGCAATCCGGCGAAGATCAGGCCGATCTTGCCGCTGGTGATCAGCATAAACGCGGGAATAGCCAGGAACAGCAGGCCAATGCTGCCGGCGATGATGAAGGGCTTGCGGCCGATCTTGTCGCTGACAAAGCCAATGAAAGGCTGCACGAACAGCATGCCGACCATGATCGCGATGATGATCAGCACGCCGCTGTTTTCTTTGTAGTGCAGGTTATGCGAGAGGTAGCTCGGCATGTAGGTGAGCAGCATGTAGTACGTCACGTTGGTGGCCGCGACGATGCCGATGCAGGTCAACAGGCTGCGCCAGTGCTTGGTCGCGACTTCCTTGAACGACACTTTGGGGCCGTGTGTCAGGCCTTCGCGGTCGCCTTGTTCGAGCTTGTCCATGTGCTGCTGGAACGCCGGGGTTTCTTCCAGCGCGTGACGCAGGTACAAGCCGATGATGCCCAGAGGCAGAGCGAGGAAGAACGGCAGGCGCCAGCCCCAGGATTCGAAGTCGGCTTCACCGAGTACGGTGGAGATCAACACCACCACGCCGGCGCCGAGCACGAAACCGGCGATGGAGCCGAAGTCCAGCCAGCTGCCGAGGAACCCGCGCTTGCGGTCCGGGGCATATTCGGCGACGAAGATCGATGCGCCCGTGTATTCACCGCCTACCGAGAAGCCCTGGGCCATTTTGCACAGCAGCAGCAGGACGGGTGCCCAGATGCCGATGGAGGCATAGGAGGGGATCAGGCCGATGGCGAAGGTGCTCAGGGACATGATCACGATGGTCGCGGCGAGCACTTTCTGTCGCCCGTATTTATCGCCCAGCGCACCGAAGAACAAGCCGCCCAGCGGACGAATCAGGAAGGGTACCGAGAAGGTGCCCAGTGCGGCGATCATTTGTACGCTGGGCGAGGCGTCGGGGAAGAACACCTTGCCGAGCACATAGGCGACAAAACCGTAGACGCCAAAGTCGAACCACTCCATGGCGTTACCCAGTGCGGCGGCGGTAATCGCCTTGCGCACCTTGGTATCGTCGACGATGGTGATGTCTTTCAATCCGATGGGTTTGACGCTTTTCTTACGTAATTTCATGCGGGCCACTCTAAATCCGAACAGGGGAGGTGCCATCGTTGCGATGGCACCGCTCTGTCAGTTCAGATACAAGCGGACATGAAATAATTCACCACTATTTGAGTTTTTTTGCGGCTGCATTGAACTTTGTGACTTTGAGAGGGAGTTATCCGAATGCCTGTCACCGCCTCACGCCTGACCTACCGCAAGCCAGAGCCCCGCGACGTGCAACGATTGTTCGCGATCTTCGGCGACCCGCAGACAAACCTGTTCAACCCGGCCGGCCCCATGGCGAGCCTGGACGCTGCACAACGCCTGCTCAATCACTGGCTCGAACAATGGGCGACCCAGGGGTATGGCTGGTGGGGGATTGCCCTTAATGAGGCGCCCGAGCACCTCATCGGTTTCGGCGGCGTGGCGCCACTCAATTACTTGACCGAGCGACGCATCAACCTCGGGTACCGGTTTGCCGTCGAAGCCTGGGGGCAGGGCTATGCCACCGAGCTGGGCCGCGATGCCCTCAAGCTGGCCTTTGAAACCCTCGACTTGCCGCAGGTCTTCGGGCTGGTCAGGCCGGATCACAGGGCGTCGATTCGGGTATTGGAAAAGCTCGGCATGCAGCGCATTGGCGAGCTGGATGATGTGCCGGGCAAGGCACCGAGCCTGGTGTTCAGTTGCTGTCATCCTACAACTGCAATTTCCTGACCACTTTTATGGGCGTGTAATACCTCGGTGATCGGCAATCTTTGCGATTGACACCGCGTAGGGACCTCGATATAAAAGTCACAGTTGTACGACGACATATGACGTTACATGTGTCCTTACTAAAAACAATAAAAAGTGATGCCATGAATTTGAATGAGCCCATTTCCGCCCATCGCGTCGGCCAGGCCGTCGGCAACTATCGCTGGACCATCTGCGCGATGTTGTTCTTTGCCACCACCGTCAACTACCTCGACCGCCAGGTGCTCAGCCTTCTGGCGCCGCAACTGTCGACGCAATTTGGCTGGAGCAACACCGACTACGCCAACATCGCAGCGGTGTTCCAGTTCGTTTATGCGATTTCCATGCTGTTCGCCGGGCGGTTTGTCGACAAGATCGGCACCAAGGCCGCTTACGTCGTGGCGATTGGCATCTGGTCCACCGGCGCCATCATGCATGCGTTTGCCGTCCCTATGGGCGAGGGCATCGCAGCCGTCAGCGGCGCCATCGGCTTGGCGGTGATCCCGGTGTCGATTGCCGGCTTCATGCTGTCGCGCGCCGTGCTGGCGATTGGCGAGGCGGGCAACTTCCCCATCGCGATCAAGGCCACGGCCGAATACTTCCCCAAGAAAGAGCGCTCGCTGGCCACCGGGATTTTCAACTCCGGCGCCAACGTCGGTGCGATCCTGGCGCCGATTTGTGTGCCGCTGATTGCCGGGATGTGGGGCTGGGAAGCCGCGTTCATGGTGATCGGCATGCTCGGCTTTATCTGGGTCGCCGTGTGGTCGATGCTGTACCAGAAACCCGATGAGCAAAAACGACTGTCGGCTGAAGAACTGGCCTACATCCGCAGTGACCAGACCGTACAGCCGTTCACGCCTGCTCCGACGGGTACCGTCGAAAAGAAAGTCTCGTGGTTCAAGTTGCTGACCTACCGCCAGACCTGGGCGTTTGCCTTCGGCAAGTTCATGACCGACGGCGTGTGGTGGTTCTTCCTGTTCTGGTTGCCCACCTACCTGTCGGCCCAATACGGCATGAAAGGCGCCGACATCGTGATGCCGCTGGCCGTGCTGTACAGCATGACCATGGTCGGCAGTATCGGCGGCGGCTGGTTCCCCAGCTACTTCATGGCCCGTGGCGATGCGCCTTACGATGGCCGCATGAAAGCCATGCTGGTGATCGCGCTGTTCCCGCTGGTGGTGTTGCTGGCCCAACCGTTCGGCTACCTGGGCTTCTGGGTGCCGGTGTTGCTGATTGGCGTGGGTGCCTCGGCGCACCAGGCCTGGTCGTGCAATATCTTCACCACCGTGTCCGACATGTTCCCGCAGAAAACCGTGGCCTCGGTGGTCGGTATCGGCGGCATGGCCGGTGGTCTGGGCGGTGTAGTGATGACCAAGATCGGCGGCTGGGTGTTCGACTACTACAAGTCCATCAACGATATTCACACCGGCTACATGATCATGTTCGCGATCTGCGCGCTGGCGTACCTGGTGGCGTGGAGCGTGATGAAAGCGCTGGTGCCACGCCACAAGGAAATCACTGACCTGTAAGGCGTCAGTTCCCGCGCTGCCTGCAGCGCGGGAAAGCCTCACAACTCGCGGGCCCAGGTTTCACTGATCAGCGTCTTGCCGAAACTGACCGTGGGCTCTTCGTCTACCAAGGTAAACCCGGCTTTCTGGTAGAGCTTGCGCGCATCGGTCAGGGCGTTGACGGTCCACAGCAGCATGCTTTTGTAGCCCACATGCCGGGCAAAACGCAGGCATTCGTCGACCAGCCGATAACCAATGCCCATGCCGCGCGCACTGGCGTCCACGTAGAGCATGCGCAGTTTGGCGGTGGTCTCGTCATGGCGCACCACGAACACCGAACCCACCACTTCGCCGTCTTTTTCCGCGATCCAGCAACGCTCGGAGGCCGGGTCAAATTCGCGCAGGTACTTGGCGACAATCTCCGATACCAACGCCTCGAACTCCCAATTCCAGTTGTACTCGCGGGCATACAGCGCCGATTGCTGCTGCACCACCAACCCCATATCGCCCGGTTGCGGGTCGCGCAGCAGGTAGCTCGGCGTGCCGCCTTGCAGCAAGGTCTGGATGCGTTGCATGGCGCCCGTCAGTTGGTGTTGCTGTTGTTCGGGCAAGGCTTGCAGCAAGGCGATGACTTCCTGCTGGGTTTTCTGTTCCAGGGGCGCCAGCACCGCGCGGCCGAGGTCGCTGAGGTGCAGTTGCACCGCGCGTGCGTCGGTGACGGAGCGGACTTTCTGGATCAGGCCTTTCTTTTCGAAACCGCTGATCAGCCGGCTCAGGTAACCCGCGTCGAGGCCAAGCATCTGGCACAGGTCGGCGCTGGTCAGGTCGCCACGCGAAGACAACTCGTACATCACGCGGATTTCGGTCAGGGAGAAGTCGCTTTGCAGCAGGTGTTCCTGCAACACACCAATCTGGTGGGTGTAGAAACGGTTGAAGCCACGGATGATGCCAGCGCGTTCGACAAGGGTAGTCGTAGACATGATGATGCTCTGATGGTTGCCTGAAGCAATTATATTGTTGCCTCAGGCAATCATGTCAAAACATTTCGGCTAGCGGTTGCGCGTTACCCGCCAGACGGTATTCGCCAGGTCGTCGGCGATAATCAGCGCGCCTTTTGGATCCACCGTGACCCCCACCGGGCGCCCGCGGGTCTTGCCGTCATCGCCGCGGAAACCGGTGGCGAAGTCGACAGGCTCGCCGGCTGGCTTGCCATCGCGGAACGGCACAAAGATCACTTTGTAGCCCACCGGGTTATCACGGTTCCAGCTGCCGTGCTCGCCGACAAACACGCCGTCGGCAAATTTCTCGCCCATTTCGGGGATGGAGAAGTCTACGCCCAGCGCCGCGACGTGGGAGCCCAGGCTGTAATCCGGCTTGATCGCCGCGGCGACTTTCGCCGGGTTCTGCGGCTGCGCGCGCGGGTCGACGTTCTGGCCCCAGTAGCTGTAGGGCCAGCCGTAGAAGGCGCCTTCGCGCACGGAGGTCAGGTAGTCCGGCACCAGGTCAGGGCCGAGTTCGTCACGTTCGTTGACCACCGTCCACAGTTGCCCGGAGCCCGGCTGGATGGTCAAGGCGGTGGGGTTGCGCAGGCCGGTGGCATACGGTTTGTGCGCGCCGGTGGCGGCGTCGATCTGCCAGACCATCGCCCGGTCGATCTCCACTTCCATGCCGCGCTCGGTGATGTTGCTGTTGGAACCGATGCCCACATAGAGCTGGTGCCCATCGGCACTCACGGCCAGCGACTTGGTCCAGTGGTGGTTGATCTGCGCGGGCAGGTCGGTGACCTTGCTCGGCGGGCCGCTGGCTTTGGTCTGGCCATCGGCATAGTCGAAGCTCACCAAGGCATCCTGGTTGGCCACGTACAATTTGCCATTAGCGTAGGCCAGGCCGTAGGGCGCGTTGAGGTTGTCGGCGAACACGGTCTTCATCTCATAGGTGCCGTCGCCATCGGCATCACGCAACAGGGTCAGGCGGTTGCCGCTCTTGACCTTGGTGTTGCCCTCGGCCTTGATCACGCTGGCGATCACGTCCTTGGGCTTGAGCTTGGCCGCGCTGCCACCGCGGCCCTCAGCTACCAGGATGTCGCCGTTGGGCAATACCAGGGTCTGGCGCGGAATGGCCAGGTCGGTGGCGATGGCGGTGACGCTGTAGCCTTCCGGCACGCTCGGTTTTTGCTCGCCCCACGGCGTCGGCTCGGCAATCTTCATGCTCGGCAACAGGCTGCTTTGCTGTTCCGGCAACGTCGGGTTGGGGCCGCGAGCCTGGGTCTTGTCGCCTTCGCCGCCGCATGCGCTCAACAACAGCGCTGCGCTTAACACGGTCAGTGTGCTGGACGTTTTCATTTGGCACCTCCCGAGCGCAGGCCGGTCCAGGTCGCGGCCAGTGTGAGCAAGGTCACAATCACCGACAGCACCAGCCCGCCGGGCATTGAGGCGTAGGCGTCCTTGGCGTGCTGGAACGCATTGACCAGGCCAAGCACCCACGTGGCCAGCAGCAACAACACATAAACAGTCGGCTGCCCGGCCTTGCGTTCGGCGCGCAGCAGGTTGACCAACGCGAAGAGGAAAGCAAGGCCGCAGAACACCAGCGCGCCGGCGATCAGCCAGGAGGCGAAGTTGGCCCATTGAATCTGGTAGGTCTGGGTGTAGGCGATGTCGCTGAGCAAGGCACCGAGAAACAGCGGCACGGTACCGGCGAGCAAGGTCGCGTGCAGCGGCCCGGGTGTATAGCGATAGACGGGAAGGGTGGTCATGGGGTGGCGGCTCCTTGTTGTACAACGCCCCTGGGGAAGGGGCAGCGCATAGGAAAGGAGCACGGCATTTGTCGGATAGTTCAGTGTAATTCGTGTCGAAATATTATGAACCGGCTGGGAGCCCCTGGGCCTAACCCCTTATCATCCCGCCCTTTATTCCCGTCAGGCGCTTTCATGACCCATCCTCGCATCGGCTTCGTTTGCCAGTACAAGCACCCTGAGCGCCTGCTCTCGGCCAGCGCCTTGAAGCTGATCGAAGGCCCGTTCAACCCGCGCACCACCACCTTGCGCTGGATGGAAGGTGTAACGCCGCAAGTGGCGCGCGACAAGCTGGTGGACATCGTCACCCATAACCTCGCCGCCCAGTTGCGCCTGCTCGCCTACGTGGCCGAACTGCCGCCGACGTTGCGCATGCTGCGCCTGAGCAGCGACCTGCTGCCGTTCTACAGCCACCCGAAAGTCGCGGATGTGTACAAAGACCCGGCCATCGAACGTCAGCTGATTGAAGGGTTTGCCGCGATCGGCGACCTGGCGCGGGCTTCGGACATCCGCCTGTCTTTCCACCCCGGCCAGTACTGCGTGCTGGGCTCGGAAAACCCCGGCGTGGTGGAAAACAGCCTGGCCGAGTTTGAATACCACGCCGACATGATTCGCATGATGGGTTACGGTCGACGCTTCCAGGACCTCAAGTGCAACGTGCACATTGCCGGGCGCCTGGGCGTGGAGGGCACCCGCGCCGTGTGGCCACGCCTGTCGGAAGTGGCGCGCAATTGCATCACATTTGAAAACGACGAGAAGACCTACGGCCTGGATCACTGCCTGCAAGTCGCCGACCTGGCGCCGGTGGTGCTGGACATCCACCACTGCTGGATCCACGAAAACGACTACATCGACCCGCATGCCCCACGGGTGGCGCAGGTGATTGACAGCTGGCGCGGCGTGCGCCCGACTATGCACTATTCGCAGCCCGTGGAAAGCCTGCAAACACTGGGGTTCGATGCCGACCACAAGCTGGAAATGGACGCGCTGTTGGCGGTGGTCTCCAAGCGCGACTTGTACGCCCACAGCGCGCAAATGTGGAACCGCTGGACCAACGATTACGCCCTGCAGTTTCTCGACCGCTTCGACATCATGCTCGAAGCCAAGGACAAGAACGTCGCGGCGCTGGCGTTCTATGAACACTGGCAGCGGCGCACGGCGTGAGCGGCGTCACTTCTTGCCGTTCAGCGGAACCACCAGTGTGACCCACATGTTCCAGCCTTCCGGCCGGTTCTTGGCGTCGAACTCGTAGTAGCCCTTGACGTTGGCGTACCACAACTCATCACCGACTTTGAAAAAGTGCCCGGCCTGCGGGCCGATCCCGGCCACCCGTGACTTGAAGTCGCCCAGCACAGCGCCGCTGCCACTGTCGCCAGTCACCTGTTCGAAGTAATACCCCACCAGGCCTACCAGGGTTTGCGAGTTAAGAAAGTGCGAGGCGCTCAAGTCGATATGTGCGTCGACCCCGTTCTTGTAGTCGGTGTCGGTGTTTTTCCAGTTGTAGGTCATGCCGGCAACAGCGGAAAACTCGTTGGTTTTGTCGAAGTAGGTGTAGCCGCCGCCCGCGTCCAGGGCGGCGTGGCCCAGGCCGAGGTTCACCAGCCGATTGGGGTCATAGGCACCGATGGGAATGTTGCCCATGGAGTACGCCATGAAATTGTGTACGCCGTGGTTCCATTTCAGGGTGCCGAGCAGGTAAAGGTCGCTGCCGCCTTTGAGGCTGTCGTTCGTCCCGCCGGAAAAGGACCGGCCACGGGGCCCGGTGATGGTCGCATCAATGCTGGCTTCGGAGCGCGCAACGGCGGCCACCGCTGAGACGGCCGCCTGGGCACCGCCGAGAACCGGGGTTTCGAATGTATAGGTGGGGCTGGCGAACAGCAGGTCGGCCTTGGCATCCAACCCGACCACCGTGCGCCCGCCACGCGGAACCACCGCATTTTTGTTGTCGCTGGCGCTCACGTGGTAATAGATCAGCGGCAGGCTCCAGCCCGGCGTCACAGGCGCGGCGGCGAGGGCGCCGAACTGCCCCGGCAGCCAGAAACTGATGCCACCATCATCGGCGTGCGCCATGGCAAGGGGGAGCAGGGCAAGTACGCCCAAGACGCTCGTCTTTGTGGTCATAGGACTTCCTATCCAAGGGGCCATTCGGTGCGTGCGGTTGGGGGCTTCGCGCCCCACGGCCGTTTGAGCATAGTTCAAGGTTTGAAGAGCGTTGCGCCCGCGCGCGTTGGCGGGCATCCTCCTCGATCTGACAAAAGGAGCCTTCCAATGCCCACTTTGCACCTGCTCTGCGGCAAGATCGCCTCAGGCAAGTCCACCCTTGCCAAAACCCTCGCGGGCCAGCACGCCGCCATTGTGCTCAGTGAAGACACATGGCTGGCGCAGCTGTACCCCGGCGAAATCGTGTCGATTGCCGACTACCTGCGCAGCGCCCAGCGGGTTCGCGGGGTGTTGGGGCCGCTGGTGATCAACCTGCTGCAGTCTGGCGTCAACGTGGTGTTGGACTTTCCCGCCAATACCCTGGCCAATCGCGAATGGCTGCTGGGCCTGGCGCAATCGGCCCAGGTGCCGCATTGCCTGCACTACCTTGAGCTGGATGACGCCACCTGCCGTGCTCGGCTGCGCGCACGCAATGCCGCTGGGGAGCACGATTTTGCCGCCACCGACGCGGAGTTTGACCTGATTACCCGGCACTTCTGTGTGCCGAGTGAAGAGGAAGGCTTGGTGATTGAGGTGCATCGCCCATGAGCACTGTGCAACCTACCGGTGTCGACGCCGATGGCTATGTCCTCAGCGTTGGCGATGGCCCCTTACAGCCTGAGTTCCAGCCGTTGCTGGAGGATGTGTGCCTGACCCTTTCCCCGGTAGAGCTGGGAGTGGACGGCGTCTACCTCTATGGCAGTGTCGCCCGGGGCGATGCCAGCCCTGGCATTAGCGACCTTGACCTCACGCTGGTGTTGCGTGAACCGCCCGACGCGCCGCTATTGGAGCACCTGGAGCAAACCCGGCTGACGCTGGAGCAACGGCACCCGGAAGTCACCAAGATCGATTTCGACATTGGCCACCGCGCGCAGGTGCTGGCGCCTGAGCACAAAAACCGCTGGGGATTCTGGCTCAAGCACCATTGCCGCTGTGTGTGGGGCAATGACCTTGCCGTGCATTTCGAGCGGTTTCGGCCGTCGCGGGACATCGCGCTGGCGCTCAATGGCGACTTCGCGCAGGCGCTGGCGACCTATCGCACGCGCATTGAACACGCCGCCACCGCGCCGGAACGGCTGCGCCTGGAACGTGAAGCGTCGCGCAAGCTGATTCGGGCGACGCCGTTATTGTCCCTAGCGCAAGACGCGTCAAGTTGGCCGCACACGCTTGAAGAGCACGTCGCGTTGTTCGTCCAGCGTTACCCCGCGATGCGCATCCAGATGGCGTTTTTTCTGTTTGAGGCCAGGAACCCGAGCGCCGAGCGCGAGCCGTTCCTGGCACGGCTGGATACCTTTGTGGCCTGGATGGTTTCAGAACAGGGTTAGATAGGTATATTGGCGTTCAATCTGCCTTTGCATACGCCAAGCCTATGGACCTTTCATGATCAATTTCCGCCTGATTCGCCACCTCTGGCTGTTCCTCGCCGTCGCCGAAGAGCAAAACTTTGGCCGCGCCGCCAAGCGCCTGGGCATGTCGCAGCCGCCGTTGAGCGAGCAGATTCAGGTGCTGGAGCAGGCGCTCAAGGTCACCTTGTTCGAGCGCTCGCGGCGCGGCGCCAAGTTGACCCCGGTGGGCGCGGCGATCCTGCCGGCGGTGCGCAAATTCGCCGAGCAACTGGAGCGTCTGGAACTGGCGGTGGAGGAGGCGGTGGCGGGGCAGTCGGGCATGTTGACCATCGGCGCGATTTCCACGGCGATGTTTGATGTGCTGCCCGGTGTGATCGACCAACTCAAGCAGCAATACCCGCACCTCACGGTGTCGGTGCGTGAAATCGACAGCGTAGAGGCCGTACCCGCGCTGGAGGCCGGGGATATCGACCTGGCCTTCGCGCGGCTGGACGGCGACCTGGGCCCGGCGATCCAGTCATTGCCGCTGCTGGAAGACCGTCTGATGGTGGCCTTGCCGAGCACTCATCCACTGGCCGCGCGCACGCGCATCAGCCTGTCGAGCCTGGCCACCGAGCCTTGGGTGATGTTTTCACGCAAGGTCAGCCCGGTGTACTTCGATAACCTGATCGCCACGTGCCGCGCCAGCGGGTTTTCACCCCGGGTGCTGCACGAAGTGCGGTCGGTGGCGTCGCAAATCGCCTTTGTCAGCTGTGGCCAGGGCATTGCGCTGGTGCCGGCATCGTTGAAGAAACTCGCGCCGGCTAACGTGGTGCTGCGGGCACTGACCCAGAAGCTCAACGTGGTGACGACGGCCGTGGCGTGGAACAGTGAGCGGCCTAACCCGCTGGTGACGGAATTGGTCGCGCACTTCCAGGCTCATACGATTGGCGTATGAATGCGTTCCGCTATCCGTTATTTACACCCGGCTGCAAACCGTTGAAATTGGTGGCCTGACTGTTCAAGGAGGCCCCACCATGTCG
>NZ_JBARTQ010000479.1:0-4455 GCF_049645325.1 Pseudomonas sp.
AGCGCGGGGCAAGCCCGCTCACTACAGGGAGATTTTTCAGCCTTGAAAGTTGTGTAGATACTTATGGCTATCGCAGGCAAGCCAGCTCCCACATTTGTTATTTATCGGTTAGGAAATCCAGGACGGATCGCGCTCAGCCTGCAAGCCATACCGCTCAATCGCCTGCTGACATACCTCCCGCGCCAGGCTGCCTTGGGCCACCAACGCCGTCAGTGCAGCCAGCACAATGTGATGACGGTCCACCTCAAAGAAATCCCTTAGCGCCGCCCGCGTATCACTGCGCCCGAAACCGTCGGTGCCCAGCACGGTGTAGCTGGAATCCAGGTACGACGCGATCATCTGCGGCACTGCCCGCACGTAGTCAGACACAGCAATCACCGGCGCGCCTTGCGGCAAGCAATCTGCCAGATGACTGACCCGTGCAGCCTCTTGCGGGTGCAGTCGGTTCCAGCGCTCCACTTCCCGCGCTTCCCGCGCCAGTTCGCTGAAACTGGTGACGCTGAACACTTCGCTCGCCACCTGCCAATCCTCGGCCAGCAACTGCGCCGCCGCCTGCGCTTCGCGCACCAGGGTGCCGGAACCGAGCAAGCGCACGCGGGCGTCAAGCGCACCTTCAAGGCGGTACATGCCCTTGATAATCGCTGCTTCCACACCCTGCGGCAGGCTTGGCTGCGGGTAGTTTTCGTTCATCAGGGTCACGTAGTAGAACTCGTCCACATCGTGCTCCAGCATCTGGCGCATGCCGTGGTCGAGGATCACCGCAAACTCACCGGCGAACGCCGGATCGTAGGCGCGGCAATTGGGCACGGTGGCGGCAGTGAGATGACTGCTGCCGTCCTGGTGCTGCAAGCCTTCGCCGCCCAGCGTGGTGCGCCCGGCCGTGGCGCCCAGCAGAAAACCGCGGGCACGCTGGTCGGCGGCGGCCCAGATCAGGTCACCGACGCGCTGAAAACCGAACATCGAGTAATAGATGTAGAACGGCAACATGCGCAGGCCATGCACCGAATAGCTGGTGGCCGCCGCCACCCAGGAACTGATGGCGCTGGCTTCGCTGATGCCCTCCTCCAGAATCTGCCCGTCAGTGGCTTCGCGGTAACTGAGGATCGAGCCGATGTCTTCCGGCTCGTAACGCTGGCCGACGCTGGAATAGATACCGATCTGCTTGAACAGGTTGGCCATGCCGAAGGTGCGCGCCTCATCCGCGACGATGGGCACGATGCGCGGGCCGAGGGCCTTGTCCTTGAGCAAGTGGGTGAGCATGCGCACGAAAGCCATGGTCGTGGACATCTCCTTGCCCGCCGCCGTGGTTGCGAAGCCGGCGTAACCCTCGACCGGCGGCACGTTGACGGGCGCGGCCACCTGGCTTCGGCTTGGCACATACCCGCCCAGTGCGTGGCGCCGTTGGTGCAGGTAACGCATCTCCAGGCTGTCGTCAGCGGGCTTGTAGAAACTCAGCGATTCGGTCTGTTCGTCCGTCAGCGGCAGTTGAAAGCGATTGCGAAAGGCGATCAGCGCCTCACGGTCGAGTTTCTTCTGCTGGTGGGTAGTCATCTTGCCCTGCCCGGCCTCGCCCATGCCGAAGCCTTTTTTGGTCTGCGCCAGGATCACCGTGGGCTTGCCCTTGACCCGGCGCGCGGCGTGGTAGGCCGCGTGGATCTTGACCATATCGTGGCCGCCGCGCTTGAGCCGGTCGATCTGCTCATCACTCATGCCTTCGACCAGCTTGGCCAGGGCCTCGTTTTGGCCGAAGAAGTGTTCACGGTTATAGGCGCCGTCCTTGGCGGCGAAGGTCTGGAACTGGCCGTCGACGGTGTTCGATAAAGTATTCACCAACGAGCCATCACGGTCGTTAGCCAGCAAGGCATCCCAGTCCGAGCCCCACACCAGCTTGATCACATGCCAGCCGGCACCGGCGAACAAGGCTTCGAGTTCGTCGATGATCCGCCCATTGCCGCGCACCGGGCCATCAAGGCGCTGCAGGTTGCAGTTGACCACCCAGGTCAGGTTGTCCAGGCCTTCGCGGGCAGCGAGTGTCAGCGCCGACATGCTTTCCGGTTCGTCCATTTCGCCGTCACCGAATACGCCCCAGACGTGACGGTCGGTGGTGTCGAGCAAATGGCGATGCTGCAGGTAGCGCATGAAACGCGCCTGGAAAATCGAGCTGATAGGGCCGATGCCCATGGAACCGGTGGGGAACTGCCAGAAGTCCGGCATCAGCCACGGGTGCGGGTAGCTGGAGAGCCCGCGTGTCACTTCCCCGCCGCCGCCAACGACCTGGGCCGCGCCGATTTCCTGGCGATAGTGCGCCAAGTCGTTTTCAGTCAGGCGACCTTCAAGGAAGGCGCGCGCATAGATGCCGGGAGCGGAATGCGGTTGATAAAACACCAGGTCGCCGCCGAAGCTTTCATTGCGGGCGCGGAAAAAGTGGTTGAAGCCCACTTCGAACAAGTCCGCCGCACTGGCGTAGCTGGCGATATGACCGCCCAGCTCGCCATAGGCCTGGTTGGCGCGCACCACCATCGCCAGGGCATTCCAGCGCACCAGCGAGGCCAAACGTTCTTCTGTGGCGAGATCGCCCGGAAACGCTGGTTGCTGTTCAACGCTGATGCTATTGATATAGGGCGTGCCGTGGCGGGGTTTCCAGTCGATGTGCGGTGCACTGCCTTCGCGGGCCAGCAGGTCGAGGATCTGCCGGGCCCGGGCAGGCCCGGCGTTGGCAACCAGTGAAGCCAGGGCGTCGCGCCACTCGTCCCATTCAGCCTGATCCAAGGCTGTGTGATTCACTGCACTCGCAAAACCGTTCATGGGCACCTCCGGGCTTTTTTTCCAGTTTATGTCGGCGCAGAAGGATTTTTTGCCTGTTATCAGGCGCGCCGGCCACGATTTTGAGCATGAATCACTGCCAATCCATCTTTCTCCAGCACGTTGTGCTCGTGCGCCCTGAAACCTCGCAATTGTGTTTAAAATGCCGCCCGCTCAATGACCGACGCTCAACGATGAACCCAGACGCACTTGCTACCTTGCACGCTCACTTGCTCACCGCCCTGGCCAACCCGCCAGCCGAAACCCGCCGCCTGTTCCACGGCCGTGGCCGATGCTGGCCGGGCCTGGAGCAACTGACCGTGGACTGGCTGGAGGGCGTGATACTGGTCTCGCTGTTCAAGGAACCCGAGGCCGCTCAGTTGGAAGCCCTGAAACAGCTGTTGCACACGCAGCTCAGCGCCTACACCGTCGCCCTGCAACACCGTTACCTGCCGCAAAGCACCACCGAATGGTTGGCAGGCGAGCCCGTCGACGAGCGGACCATCACCGAAGGCGGCCTGCGTTACCTGATTGATTTGGGTAAAAAACAGAACAGCGGGCTGTTTCTCGACATGCGCTACGGCCGTAACTGGGTGCGGGAGCAGGCTCAGGGTCAGCGCGTGCTGAACCTGTTTGCCTACACCTGCGGGTTTTCGGTAGCGGCCATAGAAGGTGGCGCCGACCACGTGGTCAACCTCGACATGGCGCGTGGCGCCCTGAGCCGGGGCCGCGACAACCATCGCCTGAATGGTCACGACCTGGGCAAGGTCACGTTTCTGGGCCACGACCTGTTCAAGTCCTGGGCCAAGGTCACTAACAGTGGTCCTTATGACCTGGTGATCATTGATCCGCCGTCGTTCCAGAAAGGCAGTTTCCTGCTGACCAAAGACTATCAGCGCGTGCTGCGTCGCCTGCCGGATTTGCTCACCGCACAGGGCACGGTATTGGCGTGCATGAACGACCCGGCCTTCGGCGAAGACTTCCTGATTGACGGCGTGACCCGTGAAGCGCCGGGCCTGCGTTTTGTGGAGCGCCTGCAAAACCCGCCGGAATTTGCGGATATTGACCCTCAAAGCGGTTTGAAGGCATTGGTGTTCCGTCAGGGTTGATGCCGAAACGTCCTACGCTTGCTACGCTAAGTGATACACCGGGGCGGTGAACCTTATCCCACACTTCCCGGTCGATACCTGCATTCCCTGGCCAGACTCGACGGCGTTACGCTGTCGGCTGCCCTGTTTGACCTTTTGGAGAACCGCCCGTGATATCGACCCTGCATGTAGCCAGACTCAAAGCCTGGGGCGCCCACGGCTTTACCGCCACCGGCGTGGTGCTGGCCTTCCTGGCCACCCTGGCACTGCTGGAAAACTCGCCCAAGGCCTGCCTGCTCTGGCTGGGCTTGGCGCTGGTGGTCGATGGCGTCGACGGTTCCCTGGCGCGACGGGTGAATGTCAGCACGGTACTGCCAAGCTTCGACGGCTCGGTGCTGGACCTGGTGATTGATTACCTGACTTACGTGTTCATTCCGGCGCTGTTTATCTACCGCTACATCGACCTGCCGGAATTTACTCATCTGTTTACGGTGTCGGTGATTCTGGTGTCGTCGCTGTTCTGCTTCTGCAATGTGAACATGAAGAGCAAGGACAACTACTTTGT
>NZ_JBARTQ010000480.1:0-15634 GCF_049645325.1 Pseudomonas sp.
CCAGCGCGGGGCAAGCCCGCTCACTACAGGGAGATTTTTCAGCCTTGAAAGTTGTGTAGATACTTATGCTGCGATGAGGCCCTACCAATCACCCCAAAACCCACAGCCACAAAAAAGCCCCGAACCAGTCGGGGCTTTTTATTGACTGCTGACGCTTAGCGCGGAAACGCAGGCGGGTTGACCCCAGCCATGTCTTCCATCACGCGAACCACTTGGCAGCTGTAGCCGAACTCGTTGTCGTACCAGACGTACAGTACAACGCGGTTGTCCTGGGTGATGGTCGCCTCGGCGTCCACCACACCGGCGTGGCGCGAGCCAACGAAGTCAGTGGACACCACTTCCTGGGAATTAACGAAGTCGATTTGCTTGTGCAGATCGGAGTGCAGCGCCATGTAGCGCAGGTACTCGTTCATCTCTTCCCGGGTGGCGGCTTTCTCAAGGTTCAGGTTGAGAATGGCCATCGACACGTTTGGCGTCGGCACGCGGATCGCGTTACCGGTCAGCTTGCCGGCCAGCTCAGGCAGGGCCTTGGCAGCAGCGGTGGCAGCACCGGTCTCGGTGATCACCATGTTCAGCGCGGCGCTACGACCACGGCGATCGCCCTTGTGGAAATTGTCGATCAGGTTCTGGTCGTTGGTGTACGAGTGAACCGTTTCAACGTGACCGTTTACGATGCCGAACTTGTCATTCACAGCCTTCAGCACCGGCACGATGGCGTTGGTGGTGCAGGAAGCGGCGGACACGATCTTGTCGTCAGCGGTGATTTCACCGTGGTTGATGCCGTGCACGATGTTCTTCAGCTTGCCCTTGCCCGGTGCGGTCAGCACAACGCGGTCGATACCCGGGCAGGCCAAGTGCTGGCCCAGGCCTTCGGCGTCACGCCATACGCCGGTGTTGTCCACCAGCAGCGCGTCTTTGATGCCGTACTGGGTGTAATCCACTTCAGCCGGGTTCTTCGCGTAGATCACCTGGATCAGGTTACCGTTGGCGGTGATGGTGTTGTTTTCTTCGTCGATGACGATGGTGCCGTTGAACGGACCGTGTACCGAGTCGCGGCGCAGCAGGCTGGCGCGTTTGGTCAGGTCGTTCTCGGCGCCTTTGCGTACTACGATGGCACGCAGGCGCAGGCCGTCGCCGCCGCCGGTTTTTTCGATCAGGATGCGCGCCAGCAGGCGGCCGATACGACCGAAGCCGTAGAGCACAACGTCGGTGCCTTTGCGGGCGGCGGCGTTTTGCTGGCCAACCACGTCGGCCATTTCTTCACGCACGAACTGCTCGGCGCTGCGGCCAGCACCTTCCTTGCGGAATTTGTAGGCCAGCTTGCCCAGGTCTACCGAAGCCGCGCCGAGCTTGAGCTCGCTCATGGCTTTCAGCAGGGGGAATGTTTCGTGGACGGAGAGTTCGCTGTCGTCGGCGGAACGGTGACGCGCAAAGCGGTGGGCTTTGAGAATCGCGATGACTGATTGGTTGATCAGGCTGCGGCCATAGATCGAGCTCACCACATTGTTATTGCGGTACAGCTGACCGATAAGCGGAATCATCGCTTCAGCGAGCGCTTCACGGTCGATCCATTCACCAAGACACTGGTCGGGCTTCTGAGTCACGGGAACCTTCCACATGTAGGGGCAGAAAAAAGGGGCTACATTATGTCGTCCGACTGCCCGATGAGCAATGCGCGACAGGCAACAAAAAGCCCTTGCAAAAAAATACCACCGCGCTACAGCCCAGTAAATACGCGGGTTCCAGAAGGCCACCACTTCGCCGACAACGCCGACTTGTCCGTAACCCTCCGAAACATCCGTACGAAATGGCACTACATATTGAGTCAAAACACTCCATTGTTTGTCTTAGCCACTACATTTCCTACAAACCGTAATAGGCACAGTCAGCAACTGACAGGCGGCACCTCGGGCCGTTACAATTACCGACTTTGTCGCAACGCTTGGAGCTCAACCTTCCGTGCCCGTTCTGCGTCTACCGCTTCTCCCTGCTGCGGCAGGTAAACAGCACTGGGGCAACCTGCCCGGTGCCGCCCTGAGCCTGGCCATTGCCGAGGCTGCCAGCGCAGCCAAGCGCTTTACCCTGCTGCTCACCGCCGACAGCCAAAGCGCCGAACGGTTGGAGCAGGAGCTGAGCTTCTTCGCCCCCGATTTGCCGGTGCTGCATTTCCCTGACTGGGAAACCTTGCCCTACGACCTGTTCTCGCCGCACCAGGACATCATTTCCCAGCGCATCGCCAGCCTGTACCGCTTGCCGGAACTGGCCCACGGCGTGCTGGTGGTGCCGATCACCACGGCCCTGCATCGCCTGGCGCCGACCAAGTTCCTGCTGGGCAGCAGCCTGGTGCTGGATGCCGGCCAGAAGCTCGACGTCGAACAAATGCGCACGCGCCTGGAAGCCACGGGCTACCGCTATGTCGACACCGTGTACGAACACGGCGAGTTCACCGTGCGCGGCTCGCTGATCGACCTGTTCCCGATGGGCAGCAAACTGCCGTTTCGCATCGACCTGTTCGATGACGAAATCGAAACCTTGCGCACCTTCGACCCGGAGAACCAGCGTTCCATCGACAAGGTCGACTCGGTCAAGCTGCTGCCGGCGCGGGAATTCCCGCTGCAAAAAGACGCGGTGACACGCTTCAAGGCGCGCTTTCGTGAGCGTTTCGATGTGGACTTCCGTCGCTGCCCGATCTTTCAGGATTTAAGCAGCGGGATTACACCGGCCGGTATCGAGTACTACCTGCCACTGTTCTTCGACGAAACCTCCACGTTGTTCGACTACCTGCCCCAAGACACTCAGGTGTTCTCGCTGCCGGGCATCGAACAAGCGGCGGAAAACTTCTGGAACGACGTGCGCAACCGCTATGAAGAGCGCCGCGTCGATCCGTCCCGGCCTTTATTACCGCCTGCCGAACTGTTCCTGCCGGTGGAAGATTGCTTCGCCCGCCTGAAAAACTGGCCGCGCGTGGTCGCCAGCCAACAGGACGTGGACGCCGGCAGTGGCCGCGAGCGCTTCCCGGCGCAAACCCTGCCGGACCTCGCGATCCAGGCCAAAGCCACGCAGCCGCTGGAAGCGCTGTCGAACTTCCTCGGCGAATTCCCCGGCCGCGTGCTGTTCACCGCCGAATCCGCCGGCCGCCGCGAAGTGCTGCTGGAATTGCTCGAACGCCTGAAGCTGCGCCCGAAAACCGTCGACAGCTGGCCGGACTTTGTGAAGAGCAAAGACCGCCTGGCGATCACCATCGCGCCGCTGGACGAAGGCTTGCTGCTGGACGACCCGGCCTTGGCGCTGATCGCCGAGAGCCCGCTGTTCGGCCAGCGCGTGATGCAGCGCCGCCGTCGCGAAAAACGTGCTGACGCCAACAACGATGCGGTGATCAAAAACCTCACCGAGCTGCGCGAAGGTGCGCCGGTGGTGCACATCGACCACGGCGTGGGCCGCTACCTGGGCCTGCAGACCCTGGAAATCGACAACCAGGCCGCCGAATTCCTCACCATGGAATACGCCGAAGGCGCCAAGCTCTACGTGCCGGTCGCCAGCCTGCACCTGATCGCGCGCTACACCGGCAGCGACGACGCACTGGCGCCGTTGCACCGCCTGGGGTCCGAGACCTGGCAGAAAGCCAAGCGCAAGGCCGCCGAACAAGTGCGCGACGTGGCTGCCGAATTGCTCGACATCTATGCCCGCCGCGCCGCGCGCGAAGGCTATGCGTTCGCCGACCCGAAAGCCGATTACGCGACCTTCAGCGCCGGCTTCGCCTTCGAAGAAACCCCGGACCAGCAAACCACCATCGAAGCCGTGCGCGCCGACATGCTCGCGCCCAAGCCGATGGACCGCCTGGTCTGCGGCGACGTGGGCTTCGGCAAGACCGAAGTGGCCATGCGCGCTGCCTTTATTGCAGTGCACGGCGGCAAGCAAGTGGCGATCCTGGTGCCGACCACCCTGCTCGCCCAACAGCACTACAACAGCTTCCGCGACCGTTTTGCCGACTGGCCGGTGAGCGTGGAAGTGATGAGCCGCTTCAAGTCCGCCAAAGAAGTGAACGCGGCTGTTGCGGACCTCGCGGAAGGCAAGATCGACATCGTGATCGGCACGCACAAGCTGCTGTCCGACGACGTGAAGATCAAAAACCTGGGCCTGGTGATCATCGACGAAGAACACCGTTTCGGTGTGCGCCAGAAAGAACAGCTGAAAAACCTGCGCAGTGAAGTCGACATCCTCACCCTCACCGCCACGCCGATTCCGCGCACGCTGAACATGGCCGTGTCGGGCATGCGCGACTTGTCGATCATTGCCACGCCGCCAGCGCGCCGGTTGTCGGTGCGCACCTTCGTGATGGAGCAGAATAAAAGCGTCGTCAAAGAAGCGCTGCTGCGCGAACTGCTGCGCGGCGGGCAGGTTTATTACTTGCACAACGATGTGAAAACCATCGAGAAATGCGCCGCCGACCTCGCCGAACTGGTGCCGGAAGCGCGTATCGCGATTGGCCACGGGCAGATGCGCGAGCGTGAACTCGAACAGGTGATGAGCGACTTCTACCACAAGCGCTTCAACGTGCTGATCGCCTCGACCATCATCGAGACCGGCATCGACGTGCCGAGCGCCAACACCATCATCATCGAGCGTGCCGACAAATTCGGCCTGGCGCAGCTGCACCAGTTGCGCGGCCGGGTCGGGCGCAGTCACCACCAGGCCTACGCCTACTTGCTGACGCCACCGCGCCAGCAGATCACCTCGGATGCGGAAAAGCGTCTGGAAGCGATCGCCAATACCCAGGACCTCGGCGCCGGTTTCGTGCTGGCCACCAACGACCTGGAAATCCGTGGCGCCGGCGAACTGCTGGGCGACGGTCAGAGCGGGCAGATCCAGGCCGTGGGTTTCACCCTCTATATGGAGATGCTCGAACGCGCGGTGAAGGCCATCCGCAAAGGCGAGCAACCGAACCTCGATCAACCGCTGGGTGGCGGCCCGGAAATCAACCTGCGTTTGCCCGCGTTGATTCCCGAAGACTACCTGCCCGACGTGCACGCGCGGCTGATCTTGTACAAGCGCATCGCCTCGGCCACCGACGAAGAAGGCCTCAAAGACTTGCAGGTGGAGATGATCGACCGTTTCGGCCTGTTGCCCGAGCCGACCAAGAACCTGGTGCGCCTGACCCTGCTCAAATTGCAGGCCGAGCAGCTCGGTATCAAGAAGGTCGACGCCGGGCCGCAGGGCGGGCGCATCGAATTCGAAGCGCAAACGCCGGTCGACCCACTGGTGCTGATCAAGCTGATTCAGGGCCAGCCCAACCGCTACAAGTTCGAAGGGGCTACGCTGTTCAAGTTCATGGTGCCGATGGAGCGTGCCGAAGAACGCTTTAATACAATAGAGGCGCTGTTTGAGCGCCTCATCCCGAAATCTGCTTGAAGGACGCCCCAATGCGCCTGTTCCGCATTTTGAGCTTGTTGTTGGTGGTCGTTGCTCCTTCGGCATTTGCCGACAGCCCGTACCTGGTGGAAATGATCCTGGTGCGCCAGAACGCCGAGCCGGTGATCAATAGCCGCGCAGCGCCGGAAAACTGGGACGCCGGTGCGTCGCGGCTGCCGGCGGACAAAATCAGCCCGCCGCGGCTGGGCAACATCGTCGACAAGCTCAGTGCCGACAACAGCTATACCGTGCTGCTGCACCGGGCCTGGGACCAGAACCTGGGCGACCAACCGGTGAAGCTGGCCATCAGCGATGGCCAGGAGCAGTTCGGCCAGTTTCCGATTGAAGGCACGCTTAACCTGCAATTGGGGCGCTTTACCGACATCGATGCAGACTTCTGGATCAACCAGTTCGACGCCAACGGCAGCGTGGTCGCCAGCGAGCACCTGAGCCAGCAAGAGGTGCGCACCAAGAACAACCAACTCAACTACCTGGATGGCGGCCACTTGGCGTTGCTGATCAAGATCACCTCGCTGACCGCCAAACCACCCAGCGCACCACCGCCCGACATCCAGGACTGATCCCGCGCCATGCCCCTGACGTCGTCGTTGACCAAACCCCTGGCCCCTTCGTGGGCCAATCGCTTTAAAGAACAGAGCCTTGAGCGCGGGCGGCGCTACGCCCTGGAGAACCGCGTGCGCATCGTCGAGTCCGGCGACAGCACCATCATCGCCAGTTGCGAGGGCTCGGGCGGCAATGTCTACCGCCAAACCATCTCGCTGCGTGAGTCGGCCAAGGGCACGTTGATCCTGGTGGACAGCCGCTGCACGTGCCCGGTGCACACCAACTGCAAACACATCGCGGCGGTGCTGCTCAAGGTCCAGGAAACCCTCGCCTACCCCGCCGCCGCCCAGGACGCCGAGCTGCTGGAAAAGCTCCAGGCCGTGCTGGATAACCGCGTGGTGTTGCCGCAAGTGGTGATGGAAGACGTGTTGCCCGTGCCGCGCCTGTGGCTGGCCAGCGTGGAGTTCAGTGCGTTTGAACCGCGCAACGGCAAGATGCAGCGCTATATCCAGCACCGCGCGGCGCTGTCGTTCAACTACCTGGGCAACTATGTCAGCGGGCAGAAAAACGCCGACATCGTGGTGCGCCAGGAAACCCAGAGCCTGCGCATCAAGCGGCACCCGGAACTGGAGCAGCCCTATCGCGAGCAGCTGCGCCTGCTGGGTTTCAAGATCGCCACGCGCCAGAGCAAGGCCCTGCCGGAAAGTGCGGGCGAGCTGTTCGAACTGGTCAATGACAGCGCCTGGCTGAACTTCACGCTCAACGCCTCGCCCACCTTGCGCGCCGAGGGTTGGGAGCTGCAAATCGAAGAGGATTTCGGTTTCGACCTGAGCGCCGTTGACGACTGGTACGCCACCGTCGATGAAGGGCCGGAGCGCGACTGGTTTGACCTGGAGCTGGGGATTATCGTCAATGGCGAGCGCCTGAGCCTGTTGCCGATCCTGCTGAACCTGATGCGCTCGCACACCGAGATTCTGAACCCGGAAAAACTCGCCAGGCGCCGTGATGACGAGCTGATCCTGGTGAACATTCCCGGCCTGCCCAACGGCCACGGCCCGCTGCAAGTGGCGTTGCCCTACGGCCGATTGAAGCCCGTCCTGGCTACCCTCGGCGAGTTTTACCTGCAGGAAACCGGCACCACCACGCTGCGCCTGGCCAAGGCCGATGCCATTCGCCTGAACCCGCTGGAAGACCTGCCGCTGCAATGGGAAGGCGGCGAGAAGATCCGTAACTTTGCCCAGCGCCTGCGGGACATCAAGGACTTCACCTGCGTGGCGCCCGAGGGGTTGAACGCGACCCTGCGCCCGTATCAGCTGGAAGGCTTGAGCTGGATGCAGTCGCTGCGCCAGCTGGACGTGGGCGGCATTCTTGCGGATGACATGGGCCTGGGCAAAACCCTACAGACCCTGGCGCATATTCTCACTGAGAAAATCGCCGGGCGCCTCGACCGACCGTGCATGGTGGTGATGCCCACCAGCCTGATCCCGAACTGGCTCGACGAAGCAGCGCACTTTACCCCGCAACTCAAGGTGGTGGCGCTGTACGGCGCCACACGCAAGAAGCATTTTGCGAACTTGCAGGACTATGACCTGCTGCTGACTACCTACGCCCTGCTGCCCAAGGACATCGAACAGCTTGCCGCCCTGCCCTTGCACGTGCTGATCCTTGATGAAGCCCAGTACATCAAGAACCCCAACAGCAAGGCCGCCCAGGCCGCGCGCGAGCTGAATGCACGCCAACGCCTGTGCCTGAGTGGCACACCGCTGGAAAACCACCTGGGCGAGTTGTGGTCGCTGTTCCACTTCCTGCTGCCGGGCTGGCTGGGCGACGTGAAAAGCTTCAACCGCGATTACCGTGTGCCCATCGAAAAGCGCGCCAGCGATGTGCGATTGCAGCACCTCAACGGTCGGATAAAACCCTTCCTGCTGCGCCGCACCAAGGAACAAGTGGCCACCGAGTTGCCGCCCAAGACCGAAATCATCCATTGGGTCGACCTCAACGAGGCTCAGCGTGATGTGTACGAAACCATGCGCCTGGCCATGGACAAGAAGGTCCGCGACGAGATCACCCGCAAGGGTGTGGCACGCAGCCAGATCATCATTCTTGAAGCGCTGTTGAAGCTGCGCCAGGTGTGCTGCGACCTGCGCCTGGTTAACGACGCCGCACTGCCCGCACGCGGCAGTAGCTCGGGCAAACTCGACAGCCTGATGGAAATGCTCGAAGAGCTGTTCGAAGAAGGCCGCCGGATTCTGCTGTTTTCCCAGTTCACTTCGATGCTGAGCTTGATCGAAGTCGAGCTGAAAAAACGCGGCGTAGCCTACGCACTGCTGACCGGCCAGACCCGCGACCGACGCACGCCGGTGAAGGACTTCCAGAGCGGCAAGCTGCAGATTTTTCTGATCAGCCTGAAGGCCGGTGGTGTAGGCCTGAACCTGACCGAAGCCGACACGGTGATTCACTACGACCCATGGTGGAACCCGGCCACGGAAAACCAGGCCACCGACCGTGCGTATCGTATCGGGCAGGAGAAGCCGGTGTTTGTGTACAAGATGATTGCCCGGGGGACCGTCGAGGAGAAGATTCAGCACCTGCAGAAGGAAAAGTCCGACCTGGCGGCAGGTGTGCTGGATGGCCGGACCACGGGGGATTGGCAGCTGGGGAATGAGGATATCGAGGCGTTGTTTGCGCCATTGCCGCACAAGCAAGAGAAGCGTTGACTGAGGGTCGCCATCGCAGGCAAGCCAGCTCCCACCTTTGAATGTATTCACACATCAAACTATGGGAGCGGGCTCGCGACAAAAGCTCGCCGGCTTCAGATTTAGTGTTCATCGCAAGTTATGGAGATACCTACGCTGCGAAGAGCGCGCCACGGCTTTCAGCCTGGCAATGGCGCAAACAGCGCCTCAATATCCCGTTGCTCCAGCTTCCACCCTGCACTGGCGCCACCTTCAAGAACACCATCGGCCAACGCTGCTTTTTCCAACTGTAACGCCTGGATTTTCTCCTCCACGGTGCCGCGCGCAATCATCTTGTACACAAACACCGGCTTGTCCTGCCCGATGCGATACGCACGGTCAGTGGCCTGGTTCTCCACGGCGGGGTTCCACCACGGATCATAGTGGATCACCGTGTCGGCCGCCGTCAGGTTCAAGCCCGTGCCACCGGCTTTCAAGCTGATCATGAACAACGGCACGTTGCCGTCCTGAAAGTTCTTCACTGGGGTGCGTCGGTCGAGGGTGTCGCCGGTCAGTATCGAATACCTGACCTCGCGCTGCTTCAACTCTTCCTCAATCAGCGCGAGCATCGACGTGAACTGCGAGAACAGCAAAATCCGTCGCCCTTCACTGAGTAACTCCTCAAGCATCTGCATCAAGCTACCCAGCTTACCGGTCCCGACCTTCACCGCCTTGGAAACCGGTGCCGACTTCACCAGACGTAAATCGCAACATACCTGGCGCAGTTTGAGCAACGCTTCAAGAATGATGATCTGACTGCGGGCCACACCGTGGCGGCTGATTTCATCGCGCACCTTTTTATCCATGGCCACACGTACGGTCTCGTAAACGTCCCGTTGCGCATCACTCAACTCCACCCAATGAACAATTTCGGTCTTGGGCGGCAACTCAGTGGCGACCTGCTCCTTCTTTCGACGCAACAGAAAAGGTTTGATACGCGCGGTGAGGTGCCGCATACGTTGCGCATTCGCGTGTTTTTCAATGGGCGTGCGGTAATCGCGGTTGAAGGTTTTGCTATCGCCCAACCATCCCGGCAACAGGAAATGAAACAGCGACCACAATTCGCCCAAGTGGTTTTCCAGCGGCGTACCTGAGAGACACAGACGTTGATCGGCGTTTAATTGCCGGGCAGCCTGGGCGGCCTTGCTATTGGGGTTCTTGATGTTTTGCGCTTCGTCGAGGATCAGCACGCTCCAGCGTGTGGGCTGCAACACTTCAAGGTCGCGTGGCAGCAACGCGTAGGTGGTAAGCACCAGGTCGTAATCGGCCAAACGCGTGAAATCGCTCTGGCGTTGCGCGCCATGCAGCGCCAGCACCTTAAGCTGCGGCGTGAAACGCTCGGTTTCATCCAACCAGTTCGGAATCAGGCTGGTGGGCATCACCACCAGTGCAGGGGTTTGCAATCGGCCGGACTGCTTTTCGCAAAGCAGGTGCGCCAAGGCTTGCAAGGTTTTGCCCAGCCCCATGTCATCGCCCAGAATCCCCCCAACGCCCAGCTCTCGCAGGGTTTGCATCCAGTTCAGGCCTTCGAGCTGGTAGCCACGCAGCTCGGCGTTCAAACCCTGGGGAGCCGAAATTTGCGCATGGGTCGACTCCTTGAGGCGCTTGGCAAAATGCCGCACGCGCTCACCGCCCTGCCAGACCAGCGGAATAGCGTCCAAATCACTGAGGCGGGCGGCATCCGGCGCACTCAACCGCAGCGTTTCGCCATCGGGATCGCGCAGGTACAGGGCACCTAACGTTGCCATCAGAGGTTTGATCCGGCCATAAGGCAGAGCGACCTTAGTCCCCTCGCGAGTGCCCAGGCTTACCAGCACGCGCTCTTCATCAGCGCGCTCATCCATATACCCGGCGTCGAGCAATTTGGGCTGGCGAGCCATGAGTTCCAGCACAATGGGCAGCAGGCTGTAGCGCTGGCCATTGACCTCGATCCCCAGTTCAAGATCAAACCATTCGTGACCGGGAGATTCTTCGATGTCAGCGTACCAATGGTCCACCGCTTCCACATGGTAATAAAAACCGGGCTGGATGCTGATGTCCCAGCCCGCCTGTTGAAGGGCTGGCAGATGATCGTCAATGAAGTTCAACCAATCGTCATCGGTGGCCAGATCAAACATCTCGCCGGCGCTTTGTGGCAACGCGCGTGTTTTGCGATTGACCTTGATAAAGCCGAGTTTAGTCAGGGCTTTGCGCAAGGCTTTTTCGGCCGCAGGTTTACGCTGGATACGCTGGGTTTCGGTACCGCTCAAAAACCGTATCTCAGCGCCACCCTTGTCGTGGGTCAAGCTATCGCCATAGCGATACGCCAATGCGGCACGGTGTTCAAACGTCGGCATTGGCCTGCGAAACTCTGCGCTGTAAGCATAGGTCTCGTCGCTGCCCAATGTCAGGCAAGCCTGAGGCTCGAGCGTATCGACCACTCGCTCGGTCAACGCACGCGGCGGCGGTATCGAGGCGCCCATTGCACTGATGCGATGACTGAATAACGTGACCTGGTTTTCGGGAATCTCGGGCAAGCTGGACAGGTGAATAGCCAGGCGATCATCCATTTCATACTCAAGCCGACCCAGCTCCATGTTATCCAGGTTCAAATAATGAAGCGGCTTGAGTGGCAGGACTTCGTGCAAGCGTAGATCGTCGCATAGCCATTGCGGTCGACAGCTGCCGTCCGGCTGCACGGCCCAATTGAAGTGAGCGACACGCGTGGAACCTGGGTTGAGCGCCAATTGGGTATCAAAGTCCACGAACAACCGTTCGGTTGTCAGCGCCAGTTTCAGAATTTCGGCGCCGTCCTCACCCTCCAGCGGAAAATTGCTGCCGTAGCGACCGTACTCTCGTCCAACCAAGAGAAGCCGACTGATGCGCTTGTCCACATCGAGCATGTAACCGGGGGCACGCGTCAGGATTTCATCGAGCGAGTACAGCGCCTTGATTTCGCCATAGCCGCCCTTTTTCAAGGTGCGTGCCCGGAAGACGGCCAGCGACCACCGGTTTGAGTAAGCGTCAGGGCTGAGCTGGTACAGCAAACAGGTGTTGCTGCTTTTGGGTAACGATTCAACCTCTGGCGTCGCGGCGGGAATATTGTTAAGCCATTGCTCGATCTGCGGATTGAGGCGATCACTGGGTGAATTGGGCTCATCCAGCTCGTGCGCAACTGCAGTCACTTTGAATAAAACGGCGGCGGCGTGTTTGCAGTCCACGCCGACCGGGCAAGAACACACACAATCGATATCAGTCCAATACGCGTCGTCCGAGGCGGTCAGAGTGATCACCAAGGAATAGATACTGCCGCCAGAGCCGCTGCACCGTGCGAGGAGTCGTTGTGTCCCGACCTCCATGATTTGGACGCGGTCTTCGTCCAGATAGTCAAAACCTCGCTCAAGTGTGCGAGGAGTGAAGTTTTCTTGCCAGTCCAGGCCGGCAAGACGCGTCAATAGGCTATTCATGGGGGCTCACTTTACGCCAAGCGTTGTCAAGATAAAGACGGCTGTTTCCTGCCTATGAGTACGAATAAGCGGCAGCAGTATTCCGATATCTCCGACGTTTTAGATTTTTATTAAACCCTTCTGATCACCCGATCAACTGAGCATCCCGCAGCGCGCCGAGCGCCGCCAACCAGCGCGGGTCTTGCTTGTAGTCTGTCGAAGCAACCGCCTGACCCCGCATCCGCGCGATCCGCGCCGATGGCGTGACCTTCATCCGTTGCGCCGCACTCAACGCCAACTCCGCCGCCGCGCGATCGTTGCACACCAGCCCCATGTCACAACCCGCCGTCAACGCCGCCTCAATACGACTGGCCGCATCGCCGACCACATGAGCCCCGGCCATGGACAGGTCATCGCTGAAAATAACCCCATCAAACTGCAACTCGCCACGCAGAATGTCTTGCAGCCAGCGGCGCGAGAAGCCGGCAGGCTGCGCATCAACCTGCGGGTAGATCACGTGCGCGGGCATCACCGCCGCCAGTTGCTTGCTCAAGCGTGCGAAAGGCACCAGGTCATTCGCGCGAATCTGTTCCAGGCTGCGTTCGTCATTGGGGATGGCGACGTGGGAATCCGCCTCAGCCCACCCGTGGCCCGGGAAGTGTTTACCGGTGGCCGCCATGCCGGCGCTGTGCATGCCACGGATAAAGGCACCGGCGAGCACGGCGGCGCGCTCGGGGTCGCCTTCGAAGGCGCGCGTACCCACCACGGCACTGCGCTGGTAGTCCAGGTCCAGTACCGGGGCGAAGCTCAGGTCGAGGCCGACGGCCAGCACCTCGGTGGCCATGATCCAGCCGCACTGCTCGGCCAGGTATTCGGCATTGGGGTTATCCGCCAACGCCCGCATCGCCGGCAGGCGGACGAAGCCCTGGCGCAGACGCTGCACGCGTCCGCCTTCCTGATCGACCGCCAGCAGCAGGTCCGGGCGCACGGCACGAATCGCCGCGCTCATCTCGCGCACCTGGCGCGGGTGCTCGATATTGCGCGCAAAAATGATCAGCCCGCCCACTTCAGGCTGGCGCAACAAGTGGCGGTCCTCGGCCGTCAGCCAGGTACCGGCCACGTCGACCATCAAAGAACCTTGCAGGGCAGCAGTCATAAACCTTCCTTTAATAACGCACACAACCCGTTGCGCTCAGGTGGCGCGATAAGCGCGTTGAGCACAACGGGTTGCGAGTAAATAGCTGAAATCGGCATGGCGGCTAGCTTAGCGGCCGCGCACACCCGGGGCAATCACGCCTTGGCGACGGCCGGCGTGGATTTGCTGCGCGGGCGCAATTGGGCGGCGGCCATGGCCTGGTCGGTCACGCCGGTTTCGGCGCGCATGCCGGCCGCAAGGAACGGCACCATCAGGCGCATCACCTGCTCGATGGAGGTGTTGACGCCAAAGTCGGTCTCGGCAATCGCGCGCAATGCCTTGATCCCGGACATGCTGAACGCGGCCGCGCCGAGCATGAAGTGCACGCGCCAGAACAGTTCGATCGGTGGAATTCGCGGGGCAGCTTCGTTGACCAGCAACATATAGCGGCGGAACACCTTGCCGTACATGTCTTCCAGGTAACGGCGCAGGTGGCCCTGGCTCTGACTGAACGCCAGGCCCAAAAGGCGCATGAAGATCGACAGGTCGTTGCCGCTGCGCGGTTGCACCACCAGCGCTTGCTCAACGAGCATTTCCAGCAGGTCTTCCAGGCTTGGCTTGTTGTCAGGCTTGGTCTGGCGGCGCTCAAGCTCACGGTCGAGGCTGGCGCAGAACGGCCCCAGGAAGCGCGAGAACACCGCCTGGATCAGGGCTTTTTTCGAGCCGAAATGGTAATTCACTGCCGCGAGGTTGACCCCAGCCTTGCTGGTGATCAGGCGTAATGAAGTTTCAGCAAATCCTTTTTCCGCGAACAATTGCTCGGCAGCATCGAGAATGCGTTCAACGGTTTCCGACTGGGCCATGGCTACTCCGCCTGACAAACACTTGTTTGAAACATACGTTTCAGAGTGTGTCTTGTCAAGCCTGCGAGTCCGTTTTCCGGCCGGGCAGTCATCTATTTCATCGCTATTTAATCACATCCCCGCCGGTCTGTAGGCAGCGCTGTCTCTGCCCTGTAGGACGGGTGACGAATGACCGTCCAGCGGAGTGCTTTAAAAGGATGATTGCCAAGTGCAGTTCACTGTATATAATCCCAGTCACTGTATAAAAAGACAGAGCGATCAACATGCTAAAACTGACGCCACGCCAAGCTGAGATTCTGGCTTTTATCAAGCGCTGCCTCGATGACAACGGCTACCCGCCGACACGAGCAGAAATTGCGCTGGAACTGGGGTTCAAGTCCCCCAACGCCGCCGAAGAACACCTTAAAGCCCTCGCCCGCAAAGGCGCGATCGAGATGACCCCAGGTGCTTCGCGCGGTATTCGCATCCCTGGCTTCGAAGCCAAGGCCGACGAATCGACCCTGCCGATCATCGGCCGTGTCGCCGCCGGTGCGCCGATCCTGGCGCAGCAGCACGTCGAAGAGTCCTGCAACATCAACCCGACCTTCTTCCATCCACGCGCCGACTACCTCTTGCGGGTCCACGGCATGAGCATGAAGGATGTGGGCATTTTCGACGGTGACCTGCTGGCCGTCCATACCACCCGCGAAGCCCGTAATGGCCAGATCGTCGTCGCCCGTATCGGCGATGAAGTCACCGTCAAACGCTTCAAGCGCGAAGGCAGCAAGGTCTGGCTCCTGGCCGAGAACCCTGAGTTCGCGCCGATTGAAGTGAACCTGAAAGATCAGGACCTGGTGATCGAAGGCTTGAGCGTCGGCGTCATACGCCGCTAAAGGAGGCACCATGCAGTTCATGCACACCCCACAACAGGCACAGCTGTCGCTGTTTGAGGCCTTTATGGCCCAACCCCTTGCGCCCATCCTCAAGGAAACGGTCGAGGCGCCCTGGAGCGCCGAGCCTGAGGCGTTCAGTGAACTGTCGTTGCGCGGTGCTGCCGGGAACTGCCTGAGCCTGCTGGCGCCGATCCTGCGCGAATTGAGCGAGGAGCAGGACGCCCGCTGGCTGACGCTGATCGCCCCGCCCGCCAGCCTGACCCAGGCTTGGCTGCGGGACGCCGGCCTCAACCGTGAGCGCATCCTGCTGCTGCAACCGCGCGGCACCCAAAGTGCCCAGCAGTTGACCTGCGAAGCCTTGCGCCTGGGCCGCAGCCATACCGTCGTCAGTTGGTTGAACCCGTTGAATGCTGCCGCCAAGCAGCAACTGATCAGCGCCGCTCGCCTGGGCGATGCGCAGAGTTTGAATATTCGATTGGGGTAAGCTGTTCGCGGGCTACTGCGGGGGTTTTGCGGAACTTTTGTGAGGGCTTGAGTGAGGTTTTTGTGAATGCTGGTGTGAGAGCTTTTGTAAGGGCTTATGTGATGGCTTTTGTAAGAGCTTATGTGGTGAGCGGGCTTGCCCCGCGCT
>NZ_JBARTQ010000481.1:0-15520 GCF_049645325.1 Pseudomonas sp.
GATCTGTTCATGCCGTTCTACAGCGGCGATGCACATGAAATCGAGGTGCTGCTCACGCGGATTAGCGGCCCGCATGCCTGGAGTTTCTGGCTGGCGATTGTCTGCAATGTCGGCGTACTTCAGGCGCTGTGGTGGCGCCAGGTGCGACAGCAACCGAGGCGCCTGGCCCTGGTCGCGCTGGCAGTGCTGGTGGGCATGTGGGCCGAACGCTTCATGTTGCTGATTCCGCCGCAGACCCGCGACCTGCTGGTGTCAAGTTGGGGCGACTATTCGCCGACGCTGTGGGACTGGTCGCTGTTTATCGGCAGCTTTGGCGTGTTTCTGGTGCCCTACAGCCTGTTCCTGCGCTACCTGCCGATGGTCTCGGCGTTCGAGGTCAAGCAGGCGCTGCATCAGGAGCGTGGCGATGGTTGACTGCCTGGGGCTGCTCGCGCGTTTTTCCGCACCCCAACCGCTGGTGGAGGCGGGGTTGCGCGCCTGGGACCTGGGCTATCGGCGGCTTGACGCATTTGCGCCATTTGCCCTGGAAGCATTGGAGCCGATATTGGCGGCCAGGGCCAACCGCGTGCCCCGCATGGCGTGTGTCGGCGCTGCAGTGGGCGCCGGGCTGGCACTGTTGATGCAGATCGGCTCGGTGTGGGCCTATCCGCTGAGCGTTGGCGGGCGTCCGTTGATTGCGTTGCCGCAGCTGTGGGTGGTGACGTTCTTGTTCGCGGTGGTGTTTGCTGGCGTGGCGGCGGTGCTGACTTGGTTGATGTGCATCCGCCTGCCACGCCTGCACCATCCGTTATTCGCGGCAGAAGGGTTCGACGCCGCCAGTGATGACGGTTTCTTCCTGTTTATCGACGCGCGTGACCCACTGTTCGACCTTGAAAACACCCGTGCCTGGCTGGCCGAACACGCGCTCAGCGTGCAGGCGGTGCAACCGTGAGTCGCTGGCCGTGGGCGCTCTGCCTGGCGTTGCTGTGCAGTGGCTGCGATGACATGTCGCGCCAGGCCAAGGTGCTGGAGCAGCGCGCGGGTGCGCTGTTCGCCGATGGCATCAGCAGCCGCCAGCCGCCGGTGGGCAGTGTCGCGCGTGGGCAATTGCAGCGCGAGGCGAGCGTGCAGAGCCGCCCGGCGCTGAGTGCGGCATTGCTTGCCCGGGGCGAGGCTGGTTATCAAACCTTTTGTACACCCTGCCATGGCCTGAGCGGGCTCGGCGACGGCTTGGTGGTCGATCGCGGTTTTCCGGCGCCGCCGTCATTCATCGAGCCACGGCTGTTGAACGCAACCGATGACCAACTGATGCAGGTCATCGCCCATGGGCAAGGCTTGATGTATGGCTACGAATCGCGCATCCAGCCGCAGGAACGCTGGGCCATCGTCGCCCATCTGCGCGTGTTGCAATTGAGTCAGCATGCCGACCTCGAGAGCCTGCCGGCGCCGCTGCGCCAGGCGTTCGAGGCGCACGCGCAATGAAACGCCTGCCACTGCTTGTCGCCATCGCAGCCCTCGGGCTCGCGCTGTTTGGCCTATGGCAGCCGGCCTGGGTTGGCGCGGGCGCCCTGGCGGCGGCGGTGAATGGCACCAGCATCGTGCTGGGCTGCGTGCTGCTTGCCGTGCTGACGCCCTTGGTCAGCGGGCGCTGGCAACCGCTGCTGGAACCGGGCAGCCGCCTGGGCGCGAGCGCGGTGATCCTGATGGTGCCGATGCTGCTGCCGGTGCTGCTGGCAATGGCGTGGGTGTACCCGTGGTACAGCCAGGAGACCCAGGGTTTTCGCGGACTCTGGTTGTCACCGTGGTTTTTTGCGCTGCGCACCTTGCTGTATGCCGGGCTGGCTTGGCGGGTGCTGCGCTGGGCCGGTCGGCACAACGCCGCGGGGCTGATCCTCTACGGGTTGACGGCCAGCCTGGCGGCGGTGGACTGGCTGATGTCGCTGCAGCAGGAGTTTGTCTCCAGCATTTTCGGCCTGTTGTTGATTTCCAGGCACTTACTCGATGGCCTGGCGTTCGCCGGGCTTTGTGCGATGTGCTGGAACGTGGTGCTGTTGCCGGCCCGGCAGTGCGTCGTATTGCGTGGCCTGTTGGTAAGTGCCCTGGGATTTTGGGTGTATGTGCACTTCATGCAGTACCTGATTATCTGGTCGGTGAACCTGGAGCATGAAACGCTCTGGTATCGCCTGCGGGAAGCCGGGTTGTGGGGCGTGTTGACCGCTTTGTTGATGCTGGGGCAACTGGCGTGTCTGCTGGTGCTCGCGTCGCCGTGGGGCGCGCGGATGTGGGTATTGATGTGGGGCTGCGTGGCGATCCTGCTGCTGGGGGCGCTGGAGTCCATCTGGATCAGCCTGCCGTCGATATTCCCTGAAGCAGGCGCCGGCCCCGTGCTGACCGCCGTGCTTTGCCAGGGCGTCTACGCGGCGGGCCTGTTCATGTGGTGGCGTCGGCAATGGCAAAGGAGGCGCCATGACACCTGATTACCAACCCAACAATTTTGACGGCAAAAAAGCCTGGCGCGTGATCCTGCTGTTGTTCATGGCGGTTGCGCTGGCATTGGGTGGCGTGGCCTGGCTGTTGAGTGGCTATCGCCAGCATGCGCAACAGCCGCCCTTGAGCGAACTGGAACGCCAGCGCCTGCTGCCGCCCGAACCGCGCTTGCAAGCCAACCCCAGGCAGGCCGGCGAAGCACAACTCGCCCGCCAGCGCGTGCACCTGGACAGCTTCGGCTGGGTCGACCGCGAGCGTCACATCGTGCATCTGCCCTTGGCGCAGGCCCGACAGTTGATGCTGGAGCGAGGCTGGCCTGCACCAGAGGACGATGGCCATGAGCATTAAACCCGTGCTGGCGCTGCTGGCGTGCCTGGTGTTGCAACCGGTCATGGCCCAAGGCTTCGACCCGTTTACCGCCGCCGGCATCGACAGCAGCCGCGTGGGCAGCCGCCTGGCCCTGGACACGCGTTTTACCGATGAGCACGGCGGCTCGGTGCGCCTGGGCGATTTGCTAAACGGCCAACCGACGCTGCTGGTGCCGTTGTACTTCCGCTGCCCGAATGTGTGTGGTGCGGCGCTCTCGACCTTGTTCAGCCAACTGGCCAACCAGCCTTATCGTCTGGGACGGGACTTCCAGGTCATCGCCTTCAGCTTCGACCCGCGTGAGGACGTGGGCGCCGCCCGCGAAGAACTGGCCAAGCTCAGCCAGCACTGGCCGGCATTGGCCAACGCGCCCGGCCTGCACCTGCTGACCGGCGACGCGGCTGCCAGCCAGGCCCTGGCCGACTCGATCGGGTTCGATTACCGCTTCGATCCGCAGCAACAACAATACGCCCACAGTTCGGCGGTGGCCGTGGTCACCGCTGACGGACGCTTGTCGCGCTGGCTCTATGGCCTGGGCTACCAGGCCAGCGACCTGCGCCTGGCGCTCACCGAAGCCGGGCAGGGCAAGCTCGGCGCAATCAAGGAGCAGCTGTTGTTGCTGTGCTACCACTACGATCCCCAAAGCGGCACCTACAGCAGCCGGATTATCTTGTTGCTGCAAGTGGCCGGCGTCGCCACCGTGTTGGTGCTGGGCCTGTTTATCGGCGTTGCCGTGCGCCGCGAACGTCGGAGGGCGCCATGAACGAACATTTCCTGCGCCTGTGGCCGGCGCAAGCCTCGGATTATGCGGTCTCGGTGGATTGGCTGGTGATTGGCTTCACCGCCATGATGGCGCTGTTTGTGGTGCCGGTATTCGTGGCACTGTGGGTGTTTATCTGGCGCTATCGACGCGGCCGCGTGGCAGACCGTGACCACCGCCCGCAAAGCAACCTGCCCATTGAACTGGCCTGGATCATCCTGCCGTTCATTGGCTCGCTGGTGGTCTTCCTGTTTTCCGCGCGGTTGTTTTTCATCGCGCGTACGCCGCCGGATGACGCGCTGGAAGTGCAGGTCACCGCCCGGCAATGGATGTGGAAATTCCAGCACCAGGGCGGCCAGCGCGAGATCAACACCTTGCACGTGCCGGCCCGGCGCCCAGTGAAATTGACGATGATTTCCGAGGACGTGATCCACAGCCTGTTTTTCCCCAGCCTGCGTATCAAGCAGGACGTGCTGCCAGGGCGCTACAGCATGCTGTGGTTCCAGGCCGAGCACAGCGGCACCTATGAGGTGTACTGCGCCGAATACTGCGGCACCGACCATGCGGCCATGCTGGCACGCCTGGTGGTGCTGGACCCCGCCGACTACGAGCACTGGCTGACTGAAAACGGCAGCGCCGCCGACCTCGCCAGCCAGGGCGAAACCCTGTATCGCCAATACGGCTGCGGCAGTTGCCACGATTCGGGCAACGCGCCGCCGCTGGCCGGGGTGTTCAATCGCACAGTACCGCTGGCCGATGGCAGCCAGGTCAAGGCCGATGAAGCTTACCTGCGCGACAGCATCCTGTTGCCGCAAAAACAACTGGTGGCCGGCTACCTGCCGATCATGCCGACCTACAGCAATCTGCTGGACGAAGAGGCTGTGCAGCGCCTGGTGGCCTATCTGCGCACACTGCCTGGAGATCCCAAATGAGCCAACCCAGCTACCTGCATAAACAAGGTCTGCGCTCGTGGTTCCTGACCCGCGACCACAAGCGCATCGCGGTGCTGTACATGCTCACCGTGACCTTCTTTTTCTTTGCCGGCGGGCTGGCGGCGAGCCTGATCCGCATCGAACTGGTGACCCCGGAAGGCGATTTGCTTACCGCCGATGGCTACAACCGCGCGTTTACCCTGCATGGGGTGATCATGGTCTGGTTTTTTCTGATCCCCTCGATTCCCAGCGTGTTCGGCAATTTTCTGGTGCCAATCATGATCGGGGCCAAAGACATGGCGTTTCCGCGCCTGAACCTGTTCAGTTGGTACCTGTTGCTGGGCGGTGGTTTGTTCACCCTGCTCGCGCTGCTGTTGGGTGGGGTCGACACCGGCTGGACCTTCTACACGCCGTTGTCGACGATGTTCAGCAACGGTCATGTGGTCGCGGTGATTTGCGGGGTGTTTATCGCGGGGTTTTCGTCGATCTTCACCGGCGTCAATATCATCGCCACCGTGCATACCTTGCGCGCGCCGGGCATGACCTGGATGCGCCTGCCGCTGTTTATCTGGTCGATGTATGCCACCTCAATCATCCTGGTGCTGGCCACGCCGGTGCTGGCGATCACGCTTGTGCTGGTGGCCGCCGAGCACCTGTTCAACATCGGCGTGTTCGATCCGAAACTGGGCGGCGACCCGCTGCTGTTCCAGCATTTGTTCTGGTTTTACAGCCACCCGGCGGTGTACATCATGATTTTGCCTGCCATGGGCGTGGTCAGCGAGCTGATCACGGCGGCGGGGCACAAGCGTATTTTCGGTTATCGCTTTGTCGCCTGGTCGAGCGTAGCGATTGCGGTCATTGGCTTTCTGGTGTGGGGCCATCACATGTTTGTGGCCGGGCAGTCGATGTACGCGAGCCTGGTGTTCTCGCTGTTGAGTTTTCTGGTGTCGATTCCATCAGCGATCAAAGCCTACAACTGGAGCGCCACGCTGTACAAAAGCGACCTGACGCTCCACGCGCCGTTCCTGTTTGCCCTGACCTTTATCGGCCTGTTCATCATTGGTGGCGTCACCGGGTTGTTTCTCGCGCTGCTGGCGGCGGACTTGCATGCCCACGACACGTATTTCGTGGTCGCGCATTTCCACTACATCATGGTCGGTGCGGCGGTGGCCGGTTACTTTGGCGCGCTGCATTTCTGGTGGCCGAAAATCACTGGCCGGCTGTACTCGCAGCTGTGGGGCAAGATCACCGCAATCCTGATTTTCTGCGGCTTCAACCTGACGTTTTTCCCGCAGTTTTTGCTCGGCTACCTGGGCATGCCCAGGCGTTATCACAGCTATGACCCGGACTTTCAGTTCCTCAATGTGTTGTCCTCCGCTGGCGCGTCGATCCTGGCCGTGGCCTACGTGCTGCCGTTCTTTTACCTGCTGGGCTCGCTGCGTTGGGGCGAGCGGGCGCCCATCAATCCCTGGGAGGCTGCCGGGCTTGAGTGGCGCGTGGCATCACCGCCGCCGGTGCATAATTTCGAAGCGCCAGTGACGGTGGATTTCGAAGCGTACGACTATTCCCCCGAGGCGCGTCGTGATCCGCTCTGACGAAAAACCGGCCGAGCCGTTCGTGGCTTGGGCGCAGCAGCGCGACGCCGCACGCCTGGGCATGTGGCTGTTCCTGGCCAGCGAAGCAATGATGTTCGGCAGCCTGATCATGGTCGCCTGGTTGCTGCGGTTGCAACATCCGGACGGGGTGGCGGAGGCGGTGGCGGGGTTGCATCACTGGCTGGCGAGCGGCAATACGTTCCTGCTGTTGACCAGCAGCTTGCTGATGACCCTGGCGATGGCCGCCGGTGAGCCGCGCCGGGTGCGTCACTGGCTGCTCGGCGCTTCACTGTTGGGTGTGTTGTTCCTGGGCTGCAAGGGCATTGAGTACGGCCTGGAGATTCAAGAGGGCGTGTTGCCCGGTTTCGCCCAGGCGTCGCATTGGCAAGTGCCCTCGGCGCAGTTGTTCATGAACCTGTATTTCATCGCCACGGCGCTGCACGGCGTGCATGTGCTGGTCGCCGTCGGCCTGGCGCTGTGGCTGTATCGTTCGCTGGGACGCGGCACGCTGGCGGCGCATCAGGCCGACACGCGGCTTGAAATGATCAGCCTGTATTGGCACTTGGTCGACGGGATCTGGATTGTGTTGTTCCCCACCCTCTACCTGGTAGGGCGTTGAGATGAGCAAGGCGGGCGCACTGAAGGTCTACGCCGGATTGCTGCTGCTGTTGGCGCTTCAGTTGCTGTGTGCAACGTTCTGGCCCCGACAGGGCGGCGTGATCATGCTCGCCGCCGGTGCGCAGTTCTTGCTGTTGTTGCTGTTCTACCTGGGGCTTTTCCGTCACCGCGGTTGGGCGCGTCTGTTTGGCTGGGCGTACCTGCTGTGGCTGTTGGTGATGGTGGTGTTTATCCTCGGTGAATCAGCCACCCGCTGAACTCAGGCGCACCGGCACCGACTTGGCCGCCGGCACTTTACTGCGTTCGGCGTGGTGCCAGAGCGGCACCAGCGGGTTGCATTCCGGGTAGTAGGCGGCGGCGCAGCCTTCGGGAATGTCGTAGGCAATGATTTCGAACGGACCGACCTGACGCTTTACCTCCGGCTCGATGGCGGTGGTCAACAGCACGTGCTCGCCGACCTTGAACCCCAGGCGCACGATGTCGTTGCAATGCATGAAGATCACTTCGCGCGTGCCACTGACCCCGCGAAAACGGTCGTCATACCCATAGATGGTGGTGTTGAACTGGTCATTGCTGCGCAACGTCATCAGTTGCAGCACGTCGCGCGCCGGTTCGGCGAGGTTGACGTCATCGTCTTCGGCCAGCGTCACGGGGGTGACGAACTGCGCCTTGCCCGTCGGGGTCTGCCATTCGCGTTGCGCCGCGGCGATCGGCCGGTGGAAACCGCCGGGTTCGGCCATGCGGGTTTCCATGTCATGAAAAATCTGCGGATAGATCGTGCCGATGGCGGTTCTGACCGTCGAGTAATCATCGCTCCAGGCTTGCCAGTCGATGCGGTTGCCGGGCGCCAAGGCGGCCATCGCCAGGCCGGCGACGATGCTGGCTTCGGCGCGCACGTGCGGGCCTACCGGTTCGGCGCTGCCGTGCCAGCCGTGGATGCAACCGGTGCTGTCCTCGGTGGTGTAGGTTTGCGCCACGCCTTTTTGCCGGTCGATTTCTATGCGCCCCAGGCAAGGAAGCAGCCACATATTTCGGGCGGGCAGCAGGTGGGTGCGATTGAGTTTGGTGGCGACTTGCACATTCAGTTCCAGCCCTCGCCACGCCGGTTCCATGCGCGAGGTGTCGGGTATCGCCCGCAGAAAGTTGCCGCCCAGCCCGATGAACCCGCGCACCTGTCCTGACAGAATGCCTTCGCAGGCGTCCACGGTGCACAGGCCCTTTTGCGCCGGGACCTTGAAGCCGAAGTGCTGCTCGATCAGGTCCGCCGGGACTTTTTTCGGGTCTTCGGTGATGCCCACGGTGCGCTGGCCCTGCACGTTGGAATGGCCGCGCACCGGGCAGATGCCGGCGCCGGGTTTGCCGATATTGCCGCGCATCAGCATCAGGTTCACCAGCATCTGCACATTAGCCACCCCGTGCCGGTGCTGGGTCAGGCCCATGCCATACACGAACATTACCCGTTGGCTGCTGGCGTACACCGTGGCGGCGGCTTCGAGTGCGCCGCGCGTGAGCCCGCTCTTGTGCTCCAGTTGCGCCCACGTGCAGTCACGCACGTAGGCGGTGAACGCCTCAAAACCTTCGGTGTGGGTGGCGATGAAGTCGTAGTCGAGTACGGCGGGTGTGCCGCGTTCAGTGGCGCAGTCATCCATTTCCAACAGCGCCTTGGCGATGCCGGTGATGGCGGCCGTGTCCCCGCCAATCGCCACCTGGTGGTATTGGGTGCTGATCAGGGTCGACTCGGGCGTGAGCATTTCGCTGGGCGATTGCGGGTTGACGAAGCGCTCCAGCCCGCGCTCGCGCAAAGGGTTGAAGGTGATGATCGGCACGTCGCGCCGGCGCACGTCCTGCAATTGATGCAGCATGCGCGGGCTGTTGCTGCCAACGTTCTGGCCGAAGAAAAACAGGCAGTCGGTGTGCTCGAAGTCGTCCAGGGTTACCGTGCCGACCGGCACGCCGATGCTTTCCTGCAAGCCGACGGAGGTGCTCTCGTGGCACATGTTGGAACTGTCGGGCAGGTTGTTGGTGCCGTAGGCCCGGGCGAATAACTGGTACATGAACGAGGTTTCCAGCGAGGCGCGCCCGGAGGCATAAAACACCACGCTGTCGGGCTCCATCGCCTTAAGTTGCGCGCCAATTGCCTGATAGGCCTCGTCCCATGACGTTTCACGGTAGCGGTCGCTCTGCCGGTCGTAGCGCATCGGATGGGTCAGGCGGCCCTGTTGTTCAAGCGCATAGTCGGGCCAGTCGCGTAATTCGCTGAGGGTGTGCTCGGCAAAAAACGTCGGGTCGGTCTTCAGCGACGTCAGTTCCCAGGCGGTGGCCTTGGCGCCGTTCTCGCAGAACTCCAACGCATGCGGGCGGCCGGGTTTGGCCCAGGCGCAGCTGACGCAGGCGAACCCGTCGGGCTTGTTTTGCTTGAGCAGCGCAACGGGCGCCTTGGTCAGCGCCTGTTCGCGCCACAGGATCTGCATCACCGATTTAGCCGAGCCCCAACCTCCGCTCGCGTGGGTGTAGGGCTGGAAATGGGTCTTGGGATGAATGAGCATCGTGGCACTCCCGGGCGCTGGCTGGATAACCTTGGGACGGGCCGTCAGTGCAAAGGTTCGAGCGGAATGCCGGACGGGAGGTGCCGTTTGTCTGCGCTGTGCAACACCGAGTGAACCCCTGGCCGCCGAGCGTCCTCCACACCCCTGTATGTTCTGAAAAGACGAAGAGGTAAGTGGCATGAAAGCAATCAGGATTGAGCAATTTGGCGGCCCCGAGGTCATGCACGTACGCGAGGTCGAGGTGCCGGAACTCAAGGCGGGTGAGGTGCTGGTCAGGAATGTCTTTGTGGGTATCAACCCCGTGGACTACAAGATTCGTGAGGGTCAGTACCCGGAGGTCAAGCAGGACAAGTTGCCGCTGACGTTGGGCCGGGAAGTCGCCGGGGTGGTCGACAAGGTCGGCCACGGCGTCAATGGTTTCAAGCCAGGCGACCGCGTGTTTGCCATGATCGGTGCCGACGGCGGTTATGCCGAGTACTCGCGGGTGCCTGCCGAGCATCTGGCGCTGATCCCTGAAGGCCTCGATTGGCCGTCCGCCGCCGGCGTGCCGCTGGCCGGGCACACTGCCTGGCAGGCCTTGGTCGAGCACGGCCAGGTCGAGCAAGGGCAGAAGGTGCTGATCCATGGAGGCACCGGTGGTGTCGGCCATTTCGCGGTGCAATTTGCCAAGGTAAAGGGCGCCGAAGTCTACGCCACCGCCTCCAGTGACAGCCTGCCGTTCCTGCGCGAGCTGGGCGTCGACCGCGCCATTGATTACAAGACCGAACGGTTCGAGGACATCTGCAAGGACTTCGACCTGGTTATCGATTTGATCGGCGGCGACACCCAGGCGCGTTCATGGCAGGTGCTCGGCGAGGGTGGGCGATTGGTCTCGACCTTGACCATGCCCGATGCGCACCATCCCCAGGCAGCAGGCAAGACCGGCACGCGATTCACCGCCGACCCGCGCGGTGAGGAGCTGACCGAAATCGCCGGGCTGATCGCGGCGGGCAATGTGCAGGTGTATGTGGCCAAGACCTTTGAACTGGAAGAGGCCAAGCAAGCACTGGACTTCCTTGCCGACGGACACGTGCACGGCAAAGTTGTATTGCACGTCAGCGATTGAGGAGGCGCTATGAGCGAGCATTCCAAACCGAGCCCAGGCACGCATGCCGGGCAAAAAGTGCGCCCTGAAACGGCCAAACGAAACGACAAATCGGAAAACCCGAATGTCGACCGCCCTTGGGAAGCCGAGACCGACCAAGGCGGCGTTGCCCCTGGCGGGCCGTCGAAAGACCCAGAGTCAGGGGCGTGACAGCACGCTGACGCGCCAGCCCTGTTTCGGCAGGGCTGGCCGTTTATTTGCGCTTCGTGCGGTTAATGCGCATCCACTCTCGATACGCGGCGGTCCGTTGCGCGTCCGCGACCTTCTTGGCCTCGGTAAAGCGCGCCCAGGTGGCCGCATCGCCGCTGTAGGCCTCGATGATTTTATAGGCCTGCGCATCCAGCCGATCGGCTTCGAAGAACATCTCGGTGTTTTGCGCCCTCTCGTCATCCCAGGGCTGCCTGGCGGTGTGATTGAGTAGCTGACTGGTCATTGCGTGAGACCCTCCGTCCACTGGATCTCTGCCGCGCCACTCCAGCGCACGTCAGTGATGCCGTATTTTTCTGCCATCGGTTTAGACACGCGTTTGAGTTTTTGCTGGCCAAATCTGGGTATGACCGCGACGCCGGCGTCGCAGCTGGCCCAATGCCAGGCCTCGACGTTATCCATGCGTGGCGCCCGCACGATGAACGACTTGCGCTCACCGTGCAGTTGATAGCTGATGGTAAATAATTCGTTGGGTTTCATGAGGCCTCCCTATGCTCATGAACTACAGATATTTGACGTCAAAAAAAATTCAAAGAAATTGTCCGACAATTCGATGAGCGACACGGCGTGCGAGAAACCTCAGTCGTCCACCGTGAACGCCACCCAACCCGGGCCATCATTCGGCCGTTGAATTTCGGCAATCACACCGCTCACGGAGGAACCGTCGGGCAGGTTGATCGCGACAAAGTTAGGGTTGCCGGGCCAGTCGAGCGGGGTCTCGAAGCTCAAGCGCGCAAGCGTGGGTTTGCCGCTGCTGGTCAAGTGGATCCAGACGGACGCGTTCAAACGTTCATCTGAGGGTGTTCCCAGGTGCCGCGAGGCGGTAATCACACTGGCAATACCTTGGTAATCGTAAGACATGCGGGTTACCTCACTTGATGGGCACGGTCGTTGATGACGTGTTGATTGGCAGGTGCGCGCAAGCGCAACGCTGCCGGTCTCGTGTCTTGCGATAGAGAGGACGACGCAAATGATCGTTCAATCAAAATGACCGAAAGGCACTGTCAATGGGCGTGCGGTGTTGTGGTCGGGTCGACTATTTGAATGATGTTGCCCTGACGCCACGCATCGGCGCCTGGCGCAATCGGCGGTGCCGCAATGTCTGCGCGCGCCTGCTTTTTCTGGCTGCTGTCGATGCCCATCCGCTGGTCCCGCTCGGCGACCATGTGCGCATCTGCCTGCCCGTCGGCGGTGAACCCCATCATCAGCTGCGGCACGCCCAACGGCAGGCGTTTGTCGAGGTCAGTGTGCCAGGTGTGCCAGGTCTTGCCGTAGGTGTGCACCAGCTTTTGCATCAGCGCATGCTCGGCCACCGCCGGGATGCCTGGCGCCACCAGTTGCCCCGATTTCACCTCGTGCACATGACTGTGCCACAACGCTTTCTCCGGCGTGGGCAGGCCGTTGAACAGCTGCTCGCTGATGATGTACTCCACGCCCATCAGCTTGGCGTCCTTGCGGTTGCCGTCGTAGATCACACACTGGATCACTTCCTCATTGAGGATTGCGCAGTAGTGGTGGGCTTCCATTTGCATCTCGGGGTGGCCGTTGTAGAAGTGGAAACCATCCAGGTAGGCGTTCAGCGCGTCGATTGGCGGGCGCGATTGCAACAGCGCGGCGCCGGCCTCCAGCGTCTGTGTGCCGGGGGTTTCAGGCTGGCCGGGTGCTTCGACGTTTGAGGGTGAAGTGTTGCCCGCGCAGGCGGTGAGCAGGGCCAGGGATGCTGTCAAAGAAAGTGATGGGGCGGTTCGGCGGGCTCGGGTCATCGTAGGTTCCATCCTGTTGCGCGTGTTCACGCTGAAAATTAAAGCAAGGGCTGACCGTGCACAGCGCGCGCTCAGGCGTGCTTGGTTGAATGGCTGACCCATAAGCGGCGATACGTCCCGTGGTCTCGTTCCACTGGGCCTTGATCAGGAAACGGCAGCTGCTTGATGCTCGCCAGCTGCGCCTGCGTGGGCGCTTCGCGGCAGATATCCGCGTGCTGGCCTGGCGGGTAAGCGCCTACCACCAGGAAGTCATCGCTGGCCCCGATATTACGGTGACCGGTTCCGGCGGGCAGCAGCAGGACATCGCCTGCGCGCACTTCCACAACCTGCCCGTCGGGGCCGCCGAGCATCAGTTGGGCGTGGCCTGTCGCAACACCCAGCACCTCATGGCCCTCGGTATGGTAGTGATGATAGTCATAGACCCGACTGCGCCATTTGGGCGGCCAGCCCTGGGCGGTGAACATGTCCTCAAAACGCGCGGCCAGGTCGCCGAGCTGCGGGGACAGTACCTGGGAGTAATGCAGCACAGGCAGGTCCGGGTTATTAGGAACCGGGTCATTGGGTTCGAGCATCAGCGACGTTGATGCCGGTGAGTCAGCCTGCGAAACGCTCATGTAAACACTCCAATTGAACGTGATGGGGCTGCCAGCGCAGCGATAGGTGAAGTGTTCATCGGGCATTCCTTGCAAGTAAGACGATTATCCGGCCTGCTCGCGCTTCACGGTTGCTGCACTTGAGCCGGCCCCCTACACAGTGGGAGGCGTTGAGGGCGGGGAAAGTTTGAACAATCTGCACACGCTTCGACGAATGGCATTCGCCGTGTTTCATCAAGGCTCGGCAGGCAGATTGAGTTTGAACATCAAGGACGCTGCACGCTCTCAATTACACACCGGCAGCTTCACTGGAGGATGAAAAACATGAGCCAGGCACCTGAACGTCCAGAGCTTAAGGCCTGGTACCAATTGCTCAATGACGAGGGCTATCGCTTCGATTCGCCGGATGCCTACCACCGCAGCCTGCTGGACGGGGCGCAGGCGTTGCTCAGCGGTGGCGTCATCGACTGGGACCAGTGCGAGAACCTGAAGCAGCAAGCTGATTCGGCGCATGCCGAGGCGCTGCAACAGGCCGTGGCGCGACAACTGCGCGATCCATCGGCGTAAGCATGCGCGGTTAGGGCAGGGTTTCGACCGTCACCAGCAGTTCACCCGTGGGTAACGGCTGCGCGTCCTTGATGAGGCCATGGCAGGCAGCGCCGTCGCGCGCGAAGGTAATCGTGTGGGCATGCTGCAAGCGCGATGGCCATGGCGGGTTCAGCCGCAGTTGCCAACCAGACGCTGTACGCGCCACCTGCGCCATGCATTCGCAGGCCAGCGCATTCACGCCGAAGAGCGTGTCTTCAAGGTAATCAATCTTGATGAGCTGCGCGCCGGTCTCAATAAAATCAGGCATGAAAGGCCTCGCTTTATTACCCCGTGGATGACAGTTTGGAAGACTGCCTGGACATCACCATTTCTTCCAGAATTTCACGGATGAGCCTGTTGATCCCGCACTCTGCGTGATAGTGAGCGCGATTGATGTTGGCGATGGTGAACTGGTCGGCGCCATGCGCCAACACGGTTATCGACAAGGTGCCATCCGGATTGATTGTGCACTTCACCGCACAATTAGGCAGGCGCGCCGAGAGGGCCATTTCAATTTCTGCTTTAGTCAGCGTGTCCATCGGTTCACCGCGTAGGAAGGCCTGAACACGACAATCCTAGCCCAGAATAGAAGGACGTAAATACTGGCACGGTAATAGCTTTTCGATGGGTTTTTCGCGCCGCATGAAAGAGCGTGACGTCACCCGCAAAGGGCCCCGTGTTTACTGGGCCTGGAAAGTTTTCCTGAACCCGCGAAGGTTCATCAAACACAGGCACACCTGCAAAACGATCAGCGCGTAGGCCCCTGCGCCGGCTCCCCACGCCACCCACAAAATGTTGCTCAGCACGAAGCAGAAAAACCCCGCCATTCTGCGCTTCGGCCGTCGAGAACCAATCAGCCAGGCTGCCCCCACCGTCACCAGCATGGCTGGCCATTGAACCCAGTCCCAGTCAGTCAAACCACTGCCCTCAATTGCACCTTACTCAAAGACAGAGGGTGATCGAGGCGATTGATTCAGATTTTTTTAAGTCGCGGCAAGGCTGCAACCGCTCGTCAGCCGCTGTGTTGATTTCTTGAACATACGCGCGGCACTTCCGGACAGATAAATCATGTGTTGCCACATTTCTTTCCTCCGGTTACTGGGAGTTTTCAATGAAAGCCATCGTTTATAACGGCCCTCGCGACGTCAGTGTGCAGAATGTTGCGGATGCCCGGATTGAAAAACCGACAGATGCCTTGGTGCGCGTCACCACCACCAATATCTGTGGGTCGGACCTGCATATGTATGAAGGCCGCACCTCGTTCGAAACCGGCCGGGTGTTCGGCCACGAAAACCTCGGCGAAGTGATCGAGGTGGGCGCCGGCGTTGACCGGGTCAAAGTGGGCGACCGGGTTTGCCTGCCCTTCAATATCGGCTGTGGTTTCTGCGCCAACTGCGAAAAAGGCCTGACCGGCTTCTGCCTGACGGCCAACCCGGGCAGCGCAGGCGCGGCGTATGGGTTTGCCGACATGGGGCCTTATCAGGGTGGCCAGGCAGAGTTACTGCGGGTGCCTTATGCCGACTTCAATTGCCTGGTGCTGCCCGAGGACGCGCAAGAGCGTGAAGAAGACTACGTGATGCTGTCGGACATCTTCCCGACTGGCTGGCACGCCACCGAGTTGGCCGGTTTGCTGCCTGGCGAAAGCATTGCCATTTACGGCGCCGGCCCGGTCGGGTTGATGGCCGCCCATTCGGCCATGATCAAGGGCGCGTCCCAAGTGTTTGTGGTGGACAACCATCCCGACCGTTTGAAGCTCGCAGAGCAGATGGGCGCGACGCCGATCAACTCGGTCGAGAAAGAAGCCGTGGACCAGATCCTCAACCTGACCCACGGCAAAGGCACTGATCGTGGCTGCGAATGCGTGGGTTACCAGTGCTGTGATCGCCATGGCCACGAGGCCAATCACCTGACCATGAACAATTTGGTGGCCTCAACCAAAGCC
>NZ_JBARTQ010000482.1:0-4220 GCF_049645325.1 Pseudomonas sp.
GCGGGCTTGCTCGCGAAGGCGGTGTGCCAGGCACCGGATTAGTCGCCTGACCCACCGCTTTCGCGAGCAAGCCCGCGCCCACATTTGAGCGGTATGCAAATGAAGATCAGAGGAAAGCCTTTAGCAACATGCCAGCAGCCACCACCACACATAGGCCGGCGAAACCCACTTGCAGGGTTCGCGCCTTGATCACCGCACACAAACGCCGCCCCGCCACCATCCCGACAATACTCGCGACGATAAATACCCAGCCCATGGGCTCAATACTCACACCCGCATGCATCGCGCCGACCACGCCGATCAGCGAGATCAGGCTGATCACCATCAAGGACGTGGCGACGATGCCGCGCATCTGCACATCGGTGAGTTGCTTGAACGCGGGCACGATCAGAAAACCGCCGCCGACGCCCAGCAACCCCGAGACCGCGCCCGTTACCGCGCCCAACGCCGCCAGCGTTGCGCTGCACTTGGCGGTCCAGGCCAGGCGCCCGGTCTGCTGGTCGAGCATGCAGTTTTTCTGGCCCCAGGACGCAGCGCCGTGATCACTCGGCCCGGCTTCGACTTTTTCGCGCTGCAACATGCGCCAGGCCACCAGCACCATCAGCGCGCTGAACAGGCCCATCAGCAGTTTTTCCGGCAACTGGTGGGCGACAAACACCCCCAGCGGCGAGAACAACGCACCGAGTAAGGCAATTAACAGCGCGGCGCGGTAACGCACCAGGCCATGGCGCAACCCGTCGATTGCCCCGACCGCCGCCGCCGCGCCCACCGCCAGCAATGACACCGGCGCCGCCTGGGTCATGCTCAAACCCAACCCCAGCACCAATGCCGGCACCCCAAGGATGCCGCCGCCCGCGCCGGTCAGGCCCATGACCAGGCCCATCAATAACCCCAACACACTGGCCAGCAGCATTTAATCCACCTTGCTCAGGCGGGTCAGCCACTCGCGGCCCTTGAGCATGCCGTTCCAGTAAAACCACGGCAGCAACGTGGCCTTGAGGAACCACATCGAGCGCCGCGCCCGGGTCGGGTCCAAGGGAAAGGTCGGCAGCAGTTTGCCGCCATAACCGAACTCGGCCAGCACCACCTTGCCCTTCTCCACCGTCAGCGGGCAGGAGCCGTAACCGTCGTACTTGAGCGGCAGCGGTGCGTGTTTGCGCAGCGCCAGCAGGTTTTCGGCGACCACCACGATTTGCTTGCGCACGGCAGCGGCAGTCTTGGCGTTAGTTGTGCCGCACACGTCGCCCAGGCCGAAGACGTGCGGGTAGCGCAGGTGTTGCAGGCTGTGAGGGTTCACTTCGCACCAGCCGCCGACATCGGCCAACGGGCTGTGGCGGATAAAGTCCGGGGACACTTGTGGCGGGACCACGTGCAGCAGGTCGAAGGGCTTTTCTTCAACGGACACATTACCCTCCGCGTCTTTCACCTCAAACCAGGCCTTTTGCGCCGGGCCGTCGACCTTGACCAGGTTGGAATTGAACGCCAGGCGCGCGTTGTATTTCTCGACATACTTCATCAACGGCGGCACAAAGGTCGCCACACCAAACAGCGCGGCGCCCGCGAGGTTGAACTCGACGTCGATGTTGTTGAGGTTGCCCTGTTTCAGCCAGTGATCGCAGGACAAATACAGGGCTTTTTGCGGCGCACCCGCGCATTTGATCGGCATGGCTGGCTGGGTGAAAATCGCCTTGCCGCCCTTGAGTTGCTGCACCAATTGCCAGGTATAAGCCGCGTGCTGATAGCTGTAATTGGAGGTGACGCCGTGCTGGCCAAGGGTTTCTTCCAGGCCTTCGATTTTCTCCCAGGCCAGGCGCAGGCCGGGGCAGACAATCAGGTTGTTCCAGGTGACGCGCTGGCCACTGTCGAGCACCAAAGTCTGCTCGTCAGGCAACACTTCGCTGACGGCGGCCTGCACCCACGCTACGCCGTTGGGCAGCACGTCGGCCATTGGGCGACGGGTCTTTTTGACGTCATAGGCACCGCCGCCGACCAGGGTCCAGGCAGGCTGGTAGCAATGGTATTCGCTCGGTTCGATCAGGGTGATGTTGAGGTTGGGGTCGCGCTTGAGCAGGCTGGCCAGCAGGCCGATGCCCGCCGAGCCGCCGCCGATGACTACGATATCGCCACTGATGGTTGGGCCACAGTGTTGGTCGTTCATGGTCAATCGCCTTTCTTATGGTGCACACAAGGGTCGCTGCCGTATGGCGTCACGCCCAGCTTTTGATGACCGCGCCGCAGTACAAGCCTGACAGCGTCTTCATCACTTGAATCACTTCATGGCTGGCCAGCCCGTAGAAAATGTATTTGCCTTCCCGACGGGTGGCGACCAACCCTTCGTCACGCAGGATGCCCAACTGTTGAGACAGCGTGGGCTGGCGAACGCCGGTCATGGTTTCGAGCTCGCCGACGTTGCGCTCGCCCTGGGTCAGTTGGCAGAGAATCAACAGACGGTCTTCATTGGCCAACGCCTTGAGCAACGCGCAGGCCTTGGACGCCGATGCGCGCAACTGGGCGACTTCGCCTTCACTCAGGGTAGATTCCATTTGCCTCGGGTCCTTTGCGTCACTTAAGCTCAAAACATTATGTGTAAACGTAAACTGATTGTAACCACTTTTTTCGTCACCAGGGACAGCCGCCATGCCAGCGTTGATTCAAGCCTTTCTGGACGAGGCATCGTCGACCTTCACCTACGTCATCCATGACACCGACGGCGGCCCCTGCGCCATCGTCGATTCGGTGCTCAACTACGACCCGGCGTCCGGGCGCACCGACACGGCCGGGGCCGATGCCGTCATCGCGTTTGTGCGCGAACACGGTTTACAGGTGCAGTGGCTGCTGGAAACCCACGCCCACGCGGATCACTTGTCCGCCGCGCCGTACTTGCGCCGCATACTGGGCGGCAAGATCGCCATCGGCCAATCAATCAGCAAGGTCCAGGGCGTGTTCAAGAACCTGTTCAACCTGGAGCCGGAGTTTTGCGTAGACGGTTCGCAGTTCGATCACTTGTTTGCGCCGGACGAGGTTTTCCACATCGGCAATTTGAAGGCCCAGGCCCTGCATGTGCCTGGGCATACGCCGGCGGACATGGCGTACCTGATCGACGATCGATTGATTCTGGTGGGCGATACCTTGTTCATGCCCGACGTGGGCACGGCCCGCTGCGATTTCCCCGGCGGCGATGCGCGGCAGTTGTATGCGTCGATGCGCAAGCTGCTGGCCTTCCCGGCTGAAACCCAGCTTTACGTGTGCCACGACTACCCGCCGCAGGGCCGTGAGGCCAAATGCCTGACCACCGTGGCGGAACAGCGCGCGGGGAATATTCATGTGCATGACGGGGTGGATGAGGCGACGTTTGTCGAGATGCGCACCACCCGCGATGCCGGGCTGGGGATGCCGACGCTGCTGCTGCCGGCGATCCAGGTGAATGTGCGGGCGGGGAACATGCCGCCGGCGGAGGAGAATGGGGTGGTTTACCTCAAGATCCCGCTCAACCAACTGTAAATTCCGGCTATTGGAGAGGTGAAGGCTTTGGTGGGCAGGCAAGCCCGTTCACCACAAAAACCAGGTTTCCTGGGAACCTTTCACTGCCCCAGGTTGATGCCGTTGGCCGGCAGTGGCAGTGCCGTTTTGTAGCGCACTTGCTTGAGCGCAAAGCTCGAACGGATATTCGCCACGCCCGGCACCTTGGTTAGAAAATCCATCATGAAGCGCTCCAGCGACTGGATCGTCGGCACCAGCACCCGGATCAGGTAATCCGGGTCGCCCGCCATCAGGTAGCACTCCATCACCTCCGGCCGGTCCGAGATCGCGCCTTCGAACTGCTGCAACGCCAGTTCATTCTGCTTTTCCAGGCTGACATGGATGAACACATTCACGTGCAGCCCCAACAGGTCGGCGTCGAGCAGCGTGACCTGGTCACGAATCAGGCCCAATTCCTCCATCGCCTTGACCCGGTTGAAACACGGCGTGGGCGACAGGTTGACCGAGCGGGCGAGGTCGGCGTTGGTGATGCGGGCGTTCTCCTGCAGGGCGTTGAGAATGCCGATATCGGTACGGTCCAGTTTGCGCATGAGACAAAATCACCTGTTTATTATGTTTATGCAGTTTTTTTATCCGCAAATGATCCCGAGCGCAACGAAACAGAGATAAATATTCTTCTACGCCACGCCTATGATTGTTGTAGGACAAGATTTCTTCTACCCGAAGACTGACTGTCAGCT
>NZ_JBARTQ010000483.1:0-6331 GCF_049645325.1 Pseudomonas sp.
CGTTTTGGTTACTTTTGCGCTCTATAAAAAGTGACCCGCTGTAAGAGCGGAACCCATAGAGGCCATCACCCCAAAAACGGATACGCACACAAAACCGGATCCACACACAAAACCTCAGCCCTTGTGCAACTTGCTCATCAACTGCGCCTCAGCCTGGGTCAACCCACACGACTGCGTCAGCTCATCCACCGTAGCCCCCATCCCCACCAACTTCGCCGCCTGAGCAAACGAAAGGTTCGACGGATCACGCTGTTCCAGCTGCACCAACCGGTCCGGCAAGGGCCCGAGGATCGCGCGCAGTTCGTGCACTTCATCCCCAACCTTCACCGCACTCTGCTGGAAGTGATCCACGCGCTTGACCAATTCCAGCACACGTCGATCACGCACGGCGTCGCGCTCGGTCTGTTGCAGGGCCAATTCGCGTTGCTGGCGCATAAAGCGCAACAGGAACGCCAAGGTCCCGGCCCACAACAGGGCCAGGACAATCACCGCCGCCTCAAGGAACAATCAGATGCTCTCCAGTTCCGACCACTCTTCTTCGCTCATCATCTTGTCCAGCTCAACCAGAATCAGCAGCTCGCCGTTCTTGTTGCACACGCCCTGGATAAACTTGGCGGATTCTTCGTTGCCCACGTTCGGCGCGGTTTCCACTTCCGATTGGCGCAGGTAAACCACTTCGGCCACGCTGTCGACCATGATACCGACCACTTGCTTGTCGGCTTCGATAATCACGATACGCGTGTTGTCGTTGACCTCGGTCGGCACCAGGCCAAAACGCTGGCGGGTGTCGATCACCGTCACCACGTTGCCGCGCAGGTTGATGATGCCCAGCACGTAGCTTGGCGCACCCGGTACCGGGGCGATCTCGGTGTAGCGCAGCACTTCCTGCACGCGCATCACGTTGATGCCATAGGACTCGTTGTCCAGTTTGAAGGTCACCCATTGCAGGATCGGATCATCCAAACCTTGTGCGGACGCTGACTTGTTCATACCCCTGACCCCTTCAAATGCCGCTGTGTACGGCGTGTGTGCTTCTTCGGCCGCGCAACCGCGCGGCCCTTATTGTTCAATCAACTGCGTTTGTTCTGCGCCATCGTCTTCACGGCGCCGCTGGCGATCAACTCGGCCAGTTCGGCGACATCCAGCAAGGCGCACATGTGTTCGATCACGGTGCCCGCCAGCCAAGGCCGTTGGCCCCGGTGGCTGCGCCATTTGATTTCATTCGGGTCCAGGCGCAACGAGCGGCTGACTTGATGCACCGCCAGCCCCCACTCGTAGCCCTGCACCGAGATCACGTACTGCAAACCCTGGCGAAAGTCGTCACGGTAGCGGTCGGGCATCACCCAACGCGCGGTGTCGAGCACCTTGAGGTTGCCGGCCTGGCTGGGCAGGATGCCAAGGAACCACTCCGGCTGCCCGAACAGTGGCGTCAGCTCCTGGCCTTCCAGCGAGTAGATCGACCCCAGGCACACCAGCGGCACCGCCAGGGTCAACCCGGCGACGTCGAACAGCAGGCATTCGAACGGCTCGGCGGCCCACGACGGGCGGCCATCACCGGTCACCGGCGGCGGCGTGATGCTCGGCGGCAGGTGAACTTCCACCACGGGCTCGACCACCACGGGCGCCAACACCACCGGCGTGATCGGCTCCACCACCGGCGCGGGTGCAGCCACAGCCACCGGCACGACGTGCGCATCGCGGGCTTGTTCTTCCAGCACTGCCAGCTGAAATTCATCCAGCGTGCTTTCAGGTTCTACCGCCGGCTCCAACACCAGAATCGGTTCCGGCAGTTCCTCCGCGGTCGCGTCCTGCAGCAAGGCATCCAGGTAGGATTCCAGCGCCAGTTGCGGCCGGGTCTTGAGTTCAACGGGACGGTTCATCACGCCACCTGCGCCACAAGCTGCTGCGACAGCAGGTGCTTGAGCAACGCGCGGTAAGCCAGCACGCCACGGCTCTTGCCGTCGAACTGCGAAGGTGTGAGACCGGCGCGGCTGGCGTCACGCAGGCGTGTGTCAACCGGGATATAGCCATTCCAGATGGTGTCCGGGTAGGCATCGCGCAATACGCGCAGCGTGCCGAGGGACGCCTGGGTGCGGCGGTCGAACAAGGTCGGCACGATGCTGAACGGCAGCGCCTGTTTGCGCGAGCGGTTGATCATCGCCAGAGTGCTGACCATGCGCTCCAGGCCTTTGACCGCCAGGTGCTCGGTCTGCACCGGGATCACCAGTTGCTGGCTGGCTGCCAAGGCATTGACCATCAACACACCGAGCAATGGCGGGCTGTCGATGATCGCGTAGTCGAAGTCCTGCCACAGTTGCGCCAGGGTCTTGGCGATCACCAGGCCCAGGCCGCTCTGCCCCGGCGACTGACGCTCAAGGGTGGCCAGGGCGGTGCTGGATGGCAGCAGGGAAATGCGTTCATTGCTGGTAGGCAACAGCAGTTGCCCGGGCAGGTCGGCGGGCACGCTGCCCTTGTGCAGGAACAGGTCGTAGCAGCTGTGCTCCAGCGCATCCGGGTCGTAGCCGAAGTAGCTGGTCATGGAGCCGTGAGGGTCCAGGTCGACCACGACCACGCGCTTGCCCGCCTCGGCCAGCAAGCCGGCTAAGGCGATGGACGTGGTGGTCTTGCCGACCCCACCTTTTTGATTGGCAACTGCCCAGACTCTCATTCAGTTGGTTCCTCCCGGCAGGCAGTGGCGCGACCGAGACATTGCATAGGTTATTTGGCCGGTGACGGAGAATTGACGGCGCTCTGACGAACCGACGGCTTGACAGCAGGTGGTGCAGTTTGTGTGCCAGCCCGCTTCAACGCCGCATCCGGTGTTGCATTGGCCGTGCCGGTGCCGGTCAGGCTGCGGCGCACATCCAGGTTACGCGACACCACCAGCACCACGCGGCGGTTGCGCGCGCGCCCTTCGGCGGTGGCGTTATTGGCCACCGGCTGGAACTCACCATAGCCCACCGAGGCCAGTCGCTCAGGGTTGACGCCCTGCATGGCGAGCATGCGCACAATGCTCGCGGCGCGCGCCGATGACAGCTCCCAGTTGGTCGGGTACTGCGCAGTGGCAATCGGGAAGTTGTCGGTAAAGCCTTCGACGTGGACCGGGTTTTCAAACGGTTTGAGGATCGCCGCGACCTTGTCGATGATGGTGAACGCCTGATCGCTCGGCATCGCATCGGCGCTGGCGAACAACAGGCTGGAGTTCAGCTCGATCTCGACCCACAACTCATTGCCGCGCACGGTCATCTGGTTGGACTTGATCAGATCGCCAAACGCGGCGCTGATGTCGTCGGCAATGCTTTTCAACGGGTCGCTGGTGCCACCCACGCCGGCGGCGATTTCATCGCTGTCGTTGACCAGCGGCTTGGCCGGGGTCACGGTCTTCGGCCGCTCTTCGCCAATCGGGATGGGCTTGAGCGCGCGGTCGGCGTCGCTGAACACGCCAATCAGCGCCTGGGAAATGACTTTGTACTTGCCTTCATTGATCGACGAGATGGAGTACATCACCACGAAAAACGCGAACAGCAAGGTGATGAAGTCCGCGTAGGACACCAGCCAGCGTTCGTGGTTAACGTGTTCTTCAGGCTCGCGACGGCGACGGCTCACTGGCAACTCCCTCCCATCAATCCATGAAACCCTGGAGCTTCAATTCAATGGAGCGCGGGTTCTCACCTTCGGCAATCGACAGAATGCCTTCAAGCAACATTTCGCGATAACGCGATTGGCGCATGGCGATCGACTTGAGCTTGCTGGCCACCGGCAACAGCACCAGGTTGGCACTGGCCACGCCATAAATGGTCGCAACGAATGCCACGGCAATGCCGCTGCCCAGTTGCGACGGATCGGCCAGGTTGCCCATCACGTGGATCAGGCCCATCACCGCACCGATGATGCCGATGGTCGGCGCATAGCCGCCCATGCTTTCAAAGACTTTGGCGGCATTGATATCGCGGCTTTCCTGCGTATAAAAATCCACTTCCAGGATGCTGCGAATGGCTTCCGGTTCGGCACCGTCGACCAGCAATTGCAGGCCTTTGCGCGAATAACTGTCGGGTTCGGCGTCGGCCACGCCTTCCAGGCCCAGCAGGCCTTCCTTGCGTGCGGTGAGGCTCCAGTTGACCACGCGGTCGATGCCGCCTGGCAGGTCGACGCGTGGCGGGAAAATGATCCACACCAGAATCTGCATGGCGCGCTTGAACGAGCTCATGGGCGACTGCAGCAACGCCGCACCGACGGTGCCGCCGATCACGATCAGCGCCGCCGGGCCGTTGGCCAAGGCGCCGAGGTGGCCGCCTTCGAGGTAGTTGCCGCCGATAATCGCGACAAACGCCATGATGATGCCGATCAGGCTCAATACATCCATCAGAGACAGGCCTCCACCAGATGCTTGCCGATGTCGTCCAGGCTGTAGACGGCGTCGGCCAGGTCAGCCTTGACGATGGCCATGGGCATGCCATAGATCACGCAGCTGGCTTCGTCCTGGGCCCAGATGGCGCTGCCGCCCTGCTTGAGCAGGCGCGCGCCTTCACGGCCGTCGGCGCCCATGCCGGTCAACACCACCGCCAGAACTTTGTCGCCGTACGACTTGGCCGCCGAACCGAAGGTGATGTCCACGCAAGGTTTGTAGTTGAGGCGCTCGTCGCCCGGCAGGATTTTGATCGCGCCACGGCCATCGACCATCATCTGCTTGCCGCCTGGGGCCAGCAACGCCAGGCCAGGACGCAGGATGTCGCCATCCTCGGCTTCCTTGACGCTGATGCGGCACAGCTTGTCCAGGCGCTCGGCGAAGGCCTTGGTGAACGCGGCGGGCATGTGCTGGATCAACACGATCGGCGCCGGGAAGTTGGCCGGCAATTGGGTCAATACCCGCTGCAGGGCAACCGGGCCACCGGTGGAGGTACCGATGGCGACCAGCTTGTAGGCTTTGCGTTTGGGTGCAGGCGAATGAGCGCTCGGTGCGGGTGCACGAACGGGCGCTACCGCAGGCCGGGCAACCGGTGCAGGCGCTGGCGCAGGGCGACCAAACGCGGTGCTGGTCGGTGCGGTGGGCGCAGCAACGGGTGCAGGCGTCGGTGCAGGCGCACTGAACAGGCTGCGACGGTTACTGCGCGAAATGCTGTGCACCTTCTCGCACAGCATCTGCTTGACCTTATCGGGGTTGCGCGAGATGTCTTCGAAATTCTTCGGCAGGAAATCCACCGCGCCGGCGTCCAGCGCATCCAGGGTGACCCGGGCGCCTTCGTGGGTCAGCGAGGAGAACATCAACACCGGGGTCGGGCAGCGCTGCATGATGTGCCGAACTGCCGTGATGCCATCCATCATCGGCATCTCGTAGTCCATGGTGATCACGTCCGGCTTCAACGCAATGGCTTGATCAATCGCCTCTTTGCCGTTGGTGGCCGTACCGACCACCTGGATGGTTGGATCGGCGGAAAGAATTTCCGAGACGCGGCGGCGGAAGAAACCCGAATCGTCCACCACCAGGACCTTGACTGCCATAAACACTCCGTTAGGTGGGGCGGGCAATACCGCCCTGCCCCACCAGAATCAAATACGCCGAGCGGCGTAACGCTTGAGCATGCTCGGAACATCGAGAATCAGCGCGATCCGACCGTCACCGGTGATGGTCGCGCCCGACATGCCCGGGGTTCCCTGCAGCATTTTGCCCAAAGGCTTGATGACCACTTCTTCCTGGCCAACCAGCTGATCGACGACAAAGCCGATGCGTTGGGTGCCCACGGAGAGAATCACCACATGGCCTTCGCGCTGCTCTTCATGCTTGGCCGAAGCCACCAGCCAGCGCTTGAGGTAGAACAGTGGCAACGCCTTGTCGCGCACGATCACCACTTCCTGGCCATCCACCACGTTGGTGCGCGACAGGTCGAGGTGGAAGATCTCGTTGACGTTGACCAGCGGGAAGGCGAAGGCCTGGTTGCCCAGCATCACCATCAGGGTCGGCATGATCGCCAGGGTCAACGGCACCTTGATGACGATCTTGGAGCCCTGGCCCTTGGTCGAGTAGATGTTGATCGAGCCGTTGAGCTGGCTGATCTTGGTCTTCACCACGTCCATGCCGACGCCACGGCCGGACACGTCGGAAATCTCGGTTTTGGTCGAGAAGCCCGGGGCGAAGATCAGGTTGTAGCACTCGGTGTCGGTCAGGCGGTCGGCGGCATCCTTGTCCATCACGCCACGCTTGACGGCGATATTGCGCAGAATCGCCGGGTCCATGCCTTTGCCGTCATCGGTGATCGACAGCAGGATATGGTCGCCTTCTTGCTCCGCCGCCAGAATCACCTTGCCGCCACGGGACTTGCCCGAGGCTTCGCGT
>NZ_JBARTQ010000484.1:0-3862 GCF_049645325.1 Pseudomonas sp.
GCCACACACAAGCTGGCTGGCCCACCGCTTTCGCGAGCAAGCCCGCTCCCACACTTTTCAACCGTGCCTGACTTGAAACATCGCCGTAGCTTGTGTCCCCTGCTAGATTAACCGCTCTCCATCGTCAGGGAAGCACCATGGGACACTCACTGAAAATCCTCGGCCGCACGTCCTCCATCAACGTGCGCAAAGTGCTCTGGACCTGCCAGGAACTGGGCATCGACTACGTGCGCGAAGACTGGGGCATCGGCTTCAAACCCACCCAATCCCCCGAATTCCTCGCCTTGAACCCCAACGCCCAAGTGCCGGTGCTGATCGACGACCACGGCGTGTTGTGGGAATCCAACACCATCTGCCGCTACCTCGTCGGCCTTTACCAACGTACCGACCTTTTGCCTGCCGAACCGGCGCCCCGAGCCCGGGTCGAGCAATGGGTGGACTGGCAAGCCGTCGAGCTCAACCGCGCCTGGGGCGACGCCTTCACCGCGCTGGTGCGCAACAACCCGGACGGACTCGATGCGGCGCAGATTGCCGCCGCTGTAAAGCGCTGGAACGACAAAATGGGCCTGCTGGAACAACAACTCACTCACACCAATGCCTATGTGGCCGGCGATGAATTCACCCTCGCCGATATCCTCATCGGGCTTTCAGTGCACCGCTGGAAGATTACGCCGATGGAACATCCGCCCTTCCCCGCCGTAGCGGCGTATTACCAGCGCCTCAGCCAGCGCCCAGGTTTCAGGACGTTCGCCCTCGACGGCCATAATTAAAACAAGGACTCACCGTGAAAGGACTCAACCTACTGCTCACCGGCGCCTGCGGCAGAATCGGCAAGACGTTTTTCAACGCCTCGAAAGACCGCTACCGCTTCACCCTCACCGACCGCGTCGCCCCGGACTTTCCAACTGGCGAGCACCGTTTCATACACGCCGACCTCAGCGACAAAACCAGCCTGGCAACCCTGCTGGACGGCATCGACGTGATCGTGCATTTGTCGGGCATCCCCAACGCCAGCGCGTCGTTCGACGAATTGCTGCCGAACAACATCCTTGCCACCACCTACCTGTTCGAAGCCGCCGTAGCAGCGGGAGTGAAACGCTTGGTATTCGCCAGCAGCGCGCAAGCCATAGAAGGCTACCCGGTGGACCGCCAGATCACGCCGGGCATGCCGGTTTTGCCCGCCAACCTGTACGGCGTGAGCAAATGCTACGGCGAGGCACTGTGTGGTTATTACGCGGCGAAGACGCCCCTGTCGACGATTGCCCTGCGCATCGGCGCCTTTGAATTCCCGCAAACCCACGACCTGAACAACGCCCGCGACCTCAGCGCCTGGCTCAGCCCGCGTGACGCGGTGCAACTGCTGCAGCGCTCGGTGGAAGCCGAAGGCGTGAAGCACCTGATCGCCCATGGCATTTCCAACAACCGCTTCAAGCGCCTGGATTTGAGCGAAACCACGCGGGTGCTGGGCTACCAGCCGGTGGATGACGCCTTCCAGTCGTTCGAGATCCCCATCACCTACTGAGCCTTCGCGCCATAAAACCTTTAAACCTGGAGTGCTGGCGCAATAAATCGGCGAATGTGTGGCCTGTCGCACGTAACTTCACACACACCCATTTCCGTTAGCCCGCTAAGATTCCAGGTCACTGCCCCTGGAATCTGCCCATGTCGACACTCACCGCCTCAGCCACGGACGGCATCGACCCGATCCGTGCCGCCCACATCAGCGCGCGCATTGACCGCTTGCCGGCCGTCGCCACCCTCTGGCGCCTGGTGGCGTTGCTGTCGATCGGCGGCTTTTTCGAGCTGTATGACCTGTTCCAGACCGCCTACATCAGCCCCGGCTTGATCAGCGACGGCATCTTCCACACCGGCAGCGAAGGCGTGTTCGGCTTCTCGGACCAGGCGGCGTTCGCTTCGGCTACCTTTTTGGGCCTGTTCCTTGGCGCCAGCCTGCTCAGCCCCATCGCCGACCGTTTCGGGCGCCGGGCGATCTTCACCTTTGCGTTGATCTGGTACACGGTGGCCACCGTGTTGATGGGCATCCAGACCTCCGCCGAAGGCATTATCTGCATGCGCTTTCTGGTGGGCATTGGCCTTGGCATAGAGCTGGTGACCATCGACGCCTACCTCTCGGAACTGGTGCCCAAACGCATGCGCAGCTCGGCGTTTGCCTTTGCGTTTTTTATCCAGTTTTTGTCGGTGCCGGCGGTGGCCTTGATGTCGTGGTGGCTGGTGCCGCAGGCGCCGTTCGGGGTTTCCGGCTGGCGTCTGGTGGTGTTGAGCAGTGCGGTGTTTGCGCTGTTTATCTGGCAACTGCGCAAGCGCTTGCCGGAGTCACCGCGCTGGCTGGCGCAGAAAGGCCGCTTTGACGAAGCCGGTGCGATCATGGACAGCCTTGAAGCACGCTGCCAGAAAGACCACGGCAAACCGCTGGATGAGCCGGAACCGCAAGCTGTCAGCGTGCAAGGCAGCGGGCGGTTTGCCGATATCTGGCAGCCTCCGTACCGCCGCCGCGCGCTGATGCTGATCGTGTTCCATGTGTTCCAGGCCATCGGCTTTTTCGGCTTCGGCAATTGGTTGCCGGCGCTGCTGTCGGGCCAGGGCGTGAGCGTGACCCACAGTTTGCTCTACGCCTTCATCATCACCCTCGCCTACCCGCTAGGGCCGTTGCTGTTCGTGAAGGTCGCCAACCGCTTTGAAAACAAATGGCAAATCGTCGGCTCGGCCATGGGCGCGATGGTCTTCGGCAGCCTGTTCGCCCTGCAGACCACGGCGGTGGGGCTGGTGTTCTGCGGGGTGATGATCACCTTCTGCAACGCCTGGCTGAGCTTCAGTTATCACTCGTACCAAAGCGAACTGTTCCCCACCAACATCCGCGCGCGGGCGGTGGGCTTCTGCTATTCGTTCAGCCGCTTGTCCACGGTGTTCAGCAGCCTGTTGATCGGCTTTATCCTCGAACACCTGGGCACGCCCGGGGTGCTCGCGTTTATCGCCAGCAGCATGTTGATCGTGATGATCACCATCAGTTGGTTCGGGCCGCGCACGCGGAACCTGGCGCTGGAAAATATCGCCCACTGACGGCAATGGCTGGCCGCCAGCAGGACAACACTTGCCGCAATGGCGGCGCCAGCCCCCGTAAAACCGGGGGTGCCGCCTTCGGCATGCTATTTGCTCCACCTGTGGGACCGAACACATCCGCAGGTGAATGATCATGCTGGTTAACAACAATCCCCAAGCCCAGGCGACGATCCAACAGCTCAAGCGCTCTGACATGGACCCGGCCAACGCCGCCGCCAGCGCGCTCTACAGTGGCGCCGCGCAAGCTGCACAACAAAGCGTCACGGTGCCGACTGCACAGACTGACCTGGACAAGGCCAACGACCGCATCGATGAAGCCTTCGCCAAGACCCGTGTGCAGTTGCAAGCCAGCACGACGGCCACGACGCCGACGACGGATGTGCCGGCCACCGATTCAACCTCCGGCAGCGCCCGTGCCGAGTTCACCGACTTCATGAACAAATCCCCGGCCGAACGCATTCGCGAGCAACTGCTCAAGGAACAGGGTTTGACCGAAGCGCAAGTGCAGGCAATGCCGCAGGACAAGCAGGACGCGATTTCCAAGGAAGTGGCGGATCGGGTGAAGCAGCAGGCACAGCAGCAAGTAGCGGCGAAAGCGACTGACCCGGCGCAGTCGGTGAAAGAAACCCTGGCAGCGATTTAAGCCCCATCGCCAACCTGATGGATGCTCAACCTCTGTGGTGAGCGGGCTTGCCCCGCGCTGGGCTGCGCAGCGGCCCTAAAACCAGACGCCGCAAACTGCCTGACAGAATGCGGCGTTTTTGTTGGGGCTGCTGCGCAGCCC
>NZ_JBARTQ010000485.1:0-2801 GCF_049645325.1 Pseudomonas sp.
TCGCAGCCCAGCGCGGGGCAAGCCCGTTCACCACAAAAAACCACCCGCTACCTAAGCTTGCTCACAACAAAACCCGCTCACCATTAAAGCTGCGCCTCCCACAGCAAGCCCCTTCAGCCTATAAAACCCTTTCAATTGTCACCATGCAGTGACATTTCCCCTCCGCTTCGTTACTTGCCCTCACCTCACCCTTGTTTAGACTCGGGTCATCCCATAAAAAATAATAAGGGCCACTCATGACCACGCAACCACTGCCTGCCAGCAGCTGGCTGAACGCACCTGCCCATCACACTTGGCTCGCCACCGAAGGCCAGCGCCTGCTGGCATTTGCCAAAGCCTCGCGACTGCCAGACGGCTTCGGCAACCTCGATGACAAAGGCCAGCTGCCGGCCGATGCCCACGCCGAAACCATGAACACTGCCCGCATGACCCACAGTTTCGCCATGGCCCATGCCATGGGGCTGCCCGGTTATGCCGAGTTAGTGGCACAGGGTGTTGCGGCCCTCAGTGGCCCTTTGCGCGACAGCGAACACGGTGGCTGGTTTGCCGCGCCACAGGCCCTCGATGGCAACCGTGGCAAGGCCGCCTACCTTCATGCATTCGTCGCCCTGGCCGCCAGTTCTGCGGTCGTGGTGGGCGCGCCGGGTGCGCAGAACCTGCTGAATGACGCCATCCATATCATCGACCAGTTTTTCTGGAGTGAAGACGAAGGCGTCATGCTCGAGTCCTTCGCCCAGGACTGGAGCGCTGTGGAAGCCTATCGCGGCGCCAACAGCAATATGCACGCCACCGAAGCCTTCTTGGCCCTGGCCGACGTGACCGGTGACACGCGCTGGCTCGACCGTGCGCTGCGCATTGTCGAGCGCGTGATCCACTCCCACGCCGCCGGTAATCAGTTCATGGTCATCGAGCATTTCGACGCGCACTGGAAACCCTTGCTCGGTTACAACGAAGACAACCCTGCCGACGGCTTTCGCCCCTACGGCATCACCCCCGGCCACGGTTTTGAATGGGCGCGGCTGGTGCTGCACCTCGAAGCGGCGCGCCTGCAAGCCGGGCTGGCCACGCCGGACTGGCTGCTGACCGACGCCAAGGGCCTGTTCGCCAGCGCCTGCGAGTACGCCTGGGCCGTGGACGGTGCTCCCGGCATCGTCTACACCCTGGACTGGAACCATCGCCCCGTGGTGCGCGAGCGCCTGCACTGGACCCACGCCGAAGCCAGCGCGGCTGCCCAAGCGTTGCTCAAGCGCACGGGCGAGCTGCATTACGAAACGTGGTACAGGCGGTTCTGGGAGTTCTGCGACACCTACTTTATCGACCGAATCCACGGCAGCTGGCATCACGAACTGAGCCCGCATAACCAACCCAGCAGCAAGATCTGGGGCGGCAAACCGGACCTGTACCATGCCTGGCAAGCGGTGGTGCTGCCTGCGCTACCCTTGGCACCCAGCATGGCCAGTGCTTTAGGTCGGGGTTTGTATGTCACCAAGTGGTGACATTTGTACGTCCCTTTGTTACCTGCGCCTTGAAAATCCCTGTTTAAACTCCGTGCAGCGCAAGCTCTAGACTTGCATGCATAACAACAAGAAAAGGTACTCAGATGAACGCGATTAATCGCCTCGCCGTTGCTATTTCCATTGCCTCGTTGTTTCCCCTCAGTGCATTTGCCGCCGACTCGAAAGGGACGGTTGAAGTTGTGCATTGGTGGACCTCAGGCGGTGAAAAAGCAGCTGTAGACGTACTGAAGGCTCAAGTTGAGAAAGACGGTTTCGTCTGGAAAGACGGTGCCGTAGCCGGTGGCGGCGGTGCCACTGCCATGACCGTGCTGAAAAGCCGCGCAGTGGCCGGCAACCCGCCAGGCGTTGCCCAGATCAAAGGCCCGGACATCCAGGAATGGGCGTCGACCGGCCTGCTCGACACTGACGTCCTGAAAGACGTCGCCAAAGAAGAGAAGTGGGATTCCCTGCTCGACAAGAAAGTCTCCGACACCGTGAAGTACGAAGGTAACTACGTTGCCGTACCGGTGAACATCCACCGCGTGAACTGGCTGTGGATCAACCCGGAAGTCTTCAAGAAAGCCGGTATCACCAAAAACCCGACCACCCTCGAAGAATTCTACGCAGCCGGCGACAAGCTGAAAGCGGCGGGCTTCATTCCGCTCGCCCACGGTGGCCAGCCTTGGCAGGACAGCACTGTGTTCGAAGCCGTGGTTTTGTCGGTGATGGGTGCAGATGGCTACAAGAAAGCCCTGGTTGACCTCGACAACGCTGCGCTGACCGGCCCTGAAATGGTCAAGTCGCTCACCGAGTTGAAGAAAGTCGCGACCTACATGGACGTTGACGGCAAAGGCCAGGACTGGAACCTCGAAGCAGGCAAGGTCATCAATGGCAAGGCCGGCATGCAGATCATGGGTGACTGGGCCAAGTCCGAATGGACCGCCGCCAAGAAAGTCGCCGGCAAAGACTACGAGTGCGTAGCCTTCCCGGGCACCGACAAAGCCTTCACCTACAACATCGACTCCCTGGCGGTGTTCAAGCAGAAAGACAAAGGCACTGCTGCCGGTCAGCAAGATATTGCCAAAATCGTGCTGGGTGAAAACTTCCAGAAAGTCTTCAGCATCAACAAAGGTTCGATCCCTGTGCGGACCGACATGCTGCAGAAAATGGACTCGTACGGTTTCGACTCTTGCGCCCAGACCGCCGCCAAGGACTTCCTGGCTGATGCCAAGACCGGCGGCCTGCAACCAAGCATGGCGCACAACATGGCCACTACCCTGGCCGTGCAAGGTGCGTTCTTTGATG
>NZ_JBARTQ010000486.1:0-1697 GCF_049645325.1 Pseudomonas sp.
TTCCCACGCAGAGCGTGGGAACGATCGGTGCCTCAGGCCGTTGGGTGGGCCACGTTCAACGCCTTGTCCACCAGCAGTTGCACGCCTTCGATCATGCGGCAGATGCCCAGCGCGACGTTGCGTTGGGAGCCTTCGATTTCAAAGGCCATGTGGTTGGCGATATCGCAGATGGACGCGAGGTCCTGGGAGGCGTTGACCAGCAAGGTTTCGGTGCCCAGGTCGGCGCGTACGGTGAAGATCCCTTCGCTGGGTTCGGGTATGGGTTTGCCGGGATTGAGGTAGTGATTGATCGCGCGGTAGGCCACTTCGTGCAGGGTGCTGGTGTCGAAGTCTGAGTGGCCTGGGGGATTTGGGCTGTCTTTGATCATGGTGGAACTCCAAGGGAAATGGAGCTGCCACGCTTCGCGGTCAAACGAATTAGGGTGGCAGCTATACGCGGGTTGACCGACCGGTCCCGAGGAGCCCGGCATACCCGAAGGTATCCCGCGTACAGCTGCCGCGACACGATACAGCAGACGCAAAAAAAACGCCTGAAATCGATGATGGCAGTCATGTACCTCGGGGTCGGACGGTCAAATCCGGCCGCTGATTTGGCAGCGACGTCGGAGAGGTTAGTCAGCACCTTTCCGAGCCACAACCTGAATCCCTTGTCGGAAAATTCCGAGAGTCGCAAACCCAGTGCACCGTTTATCGCCGCCGTGAATCATTCGGTTTCCGTACTCATCAGTTTATTCAACGACGAGGATAAAAGCTGCCAGCTTTGAGCGAAACGCGGTCGAGCAGTCGGGCAAAAAACCTGTGGCGAGGGTTCTACTCAGGGGCGGGTGGGTTGAGACGATCCGGCAGGTGGAGCTGGCGCTTTTGTAACATTTACGGGCGCCGAGTAATTCGGCAAGCAATTTGGAGTGATGGGTCGAGGTCTCCGGTGGTGTTGACAGAAAAGAAGCAGATTGTCGTCAGCTATTGCTTAATGAAGACTTTGGACCTTCACATTTTTTTGCGGCTACCCGACAATGCAACTCTTGTTCCGGAGTAGTTCAGCGGTAGAACACTCGGCTCTTAACCGGGTGGGCGCTGGTTCGAATCCAGCCTCCGGACCCATCACATGACAAGGCAATCTGGACACGTCTCCAGAGCACACGGAGTGACTGGTATGGACGCGGGTTATGCGGTCTTCCAACTGTCCAAGACGCTGATTGCGCACGATCAAACCAGCGGCCCTCTCGCTCGCTTCAATGCCCGCAGACGTATCTCACACTGGCAGCAGGTGATTGCACACATACTGCAAGGCACCGCTGAGTACGGATCGCGCACCCCGGTCGCCGAGATTCCCGCCTGGGTTACGCTGGAAGTCATTACGGGCGGTTTTGCTACCGGTAATCTGTTGGCAGGTGGCGAATTGACCGGCTACGAGCGTGAGCTGGCTGCCTCCATTCCGGGTATTCGCCAGGGCTTCGAGCGGTTGGATATCAATGCCTGGCATCTGACGGATGACGGCCTTGAGGCGCTGCAACAGCGCCTGGTCAGTTGTGACTACCGAGTTGATGTACCGGAAGAGGCCGCGCTACTGACAGTGGCATGGCTATCCGGCCAGCGGCGCACCGAGGAGGCTCGGGCACTGATAAACGTGATTGTTCCGTTCTTTGACCGGCTGCGTTTCTTTCCGTCGAACTGCGCAAATCTGCCGATTTCAGCCA
>NZ_JBARTQ010000487.1:0-6576 GCF_049645325.1 Pseudomonas sp.
GAATCCGTGGGTAACCCGGCAGGACGCCGGGTTAGCCGCCCCGCGCCATGGATGGCGCGTGGCGGCGGCCCACGGATTCAAGCCGGAGTGCGGGCACACCGAGCCTAGGCGAGGTGCCGAGTGGAGGGGCAAGAGCGTTTTGCTTACTTTTGACTGGGCCGGCATTCCGGCTCCACCAAAAGTGAGCCGCTGTAAGAGCGGAACCCATACCCGCCATCACCCAAATACCGGATATACACCCAAATCCAACACAACCCCCAACACAACCCCTGGCCAGCTACACTACCCCGCCAATTGTCTTCCAAAGGACGGAAACACAATGCACACACCTGAACCCCATATCGTCATCCAGCGCTTCACCGAGGCCCACCTTGAAGGCGTGGCTGCGCTCTATAACGACCCGGCCGTGTGCCGCCAGGTGCTGCAAATGCCTTTCCAGTCGGTAGAAGCCTGGCGCAACAAACTGGTGACCGACAACGAACGGCGCCTGCAGTTGGTGGCCGTGCATGGCGGTGAAGTCATCGGCCAGCTCGGCCTGGAACAGTACCTGCGTGTACGCCAGAGCCACGTCGGTTCATTCGGCATGGGCGTGGCCACAGCTTGGCAGGGCAAGGGCGTGGGATCAAAACTGCTGTCGACCGCCCTCGACGTCGCCGACAATTGGATGAACCTGCACCGCGTGGAACTCACGGTCTACGCCGACAACCAAGCCGCACAAAACCTGTACCGCAAATTCGGCTTTGAGGTCGAAGGCCGGCTGCGCGATTACGCCGTGCGGGACGGCAAATTTGTCGACACCATCAGCATGGCGCGCCTGCGCCAATCGGCTTAACCCGCTAGAGCAAACGCCACCGCAGCCTGCGCATGCAGCTCGGTGGTGTCCAGCAGTGGCAGGTCGCTGTGCTCCGGTTTGATCAGCAGGCCGATTTCCGTGCAGCCCAGAATGATCGCCTGGGCGCCACGCGCGGCCAAGGATTCGATCACACGCTGATAGACCTGGCGCGACGCCTCGCTGATTACGCCGACACACAATTCCTCGTAGATAATCCGGTGCACGGCCTGGCGCTCGCCCGCGTCGGGCACCAGCACGTTCAGGCCTTGGGCGTTCAGGCGGGATTTGAGAAAGTCCTGTTCCATGGTGAACGCCGTGCCGAGCAACCCCACCGTCAGCGTGCCGGCCGCTACTGCCGCCGCACCGGCTGCATCGGCGATGTGCAGAAACGGAATCGACACCGCCGCCTCGATACGCGGCGCCACCAAGTGCATGGTGTTGGTACACAGCACCACGCATTCGGCGCCACCGGCCTGCAGGCGGCGTGCAGCGTCTTCGAGGATCCGTGCGGCGTCGTCCCAGCGTCCGGCGTGCTGGGCCTGTTCCACCGGGCCGAAGTCCACGCTGTACATCAACAGTTGCGCCGAGCGCAGCGGGCCCAGTTGATCGCGCACACGCTGGTTGATGATGCGGTAATACTCGGCGCTGGACTCCCAGCTCATGCCGCCGATAAGGCCGATGGTGCGCATGGGGCGCTCCTGAAAAGGAATGTCGGCTCACCTTACCCATCGGCCGCCGATTAGTCATACGCAGTTGCCCACCAAATGACCGGTGCAGTTGCGTCTGCGGTGTTAATCGCACGGTGGGCCGCCGCATCTGCCATGATCGGGCTTCGCAACCTGGCTCACCCAAGGAGATCCGCAATGGACGATGTACAACAACTGGGCGAGATGCTTCGTCATTACGCCGACAGCGAAGCGCATAAAAAGCAGCAATTTGACCAACAGTCGGCGCGCTGGGCGCAGAAGCTCGGCGAGTTGTTCGGGCAGATCGAGCAATGGCTGGAGCCGGTCAAGAGCATCGGCTTGCTGGAGGTTAATCGTGAGGCGTATGTGGCCAGCGGCGCGAGCGTGCCGGTGGAAACGTCGACCTTCAAGACCGAGAAACTCAACGTCCAGATCACCGGAAAAACCGTCGAGTTCGTGCCCGAGGTCATGGGCGTGGGCGGTTCGATCTCGGTGTCGGTGATGGGCTTGACGGCCGCCCGCCATGGCAGCGTGTCACTGGTGCTGCCGGCGGACAAAAACGACTGGCTGTGGAAAAAGACCAATGGCCTCAAAGACCCGGACACCTTCGGCTTTGATGCGAACTTCCTGGCCTCGCAACTTCAGAGCCTGATCCCGCGCGAGCGCGGCTGAGGCGCCTATTTCAGCGCCGGGTCACCCGGGTTGAGCTTTTTCCAACCCTGCAGAACGATCTGCGCCTTGGGCTCCTGGCCGTTTTCCAAGTAGTACTGGATCAACGACAGCCGGGCGTTGCGGTTATACGGCTGGCGTTGCAGCAGGCTTTCCAGTTCGCGGCAGGCGTCATCGACCTTGCCGCTGTCGTGCAAGGCCACCGCCAAGACAAACGCGAACTGGCCATTGTCGGGAGCCAGCCGCACGGCGCGGCGCAAGTAGGGCAGCGCTTTGGCAACATCTCCCGCACGTATCAGCATCAAGCCTTGGGTGTGTTGCAGCAGTGGCGCGTCCGGCTGGCGGGCCAGTTGCGCGGCGATCAGGCTGCGCGCCTCCTCATTGCGGCCATTGGCTTCCAGCCACTGTGCCAGGGTCACCAGCGCCGGGAAGAAGTCGGGGTCGCGCAGCAACGCGGTACGCAACTGCGCCTCGACGTTGTCGCCACGGCCACTGGCCTGATAGAGCATCGCCAGGTTGAGATTGGCCTCGGCGCGCTCCAGCAGGCTCAGTTGCACCTGCTCATACTCGGCGATGGCGTTGTCCCAGGCCGGCCCTTGGCCCGGGACACCGAGCAAGTCCCGCGCCGCCACGATGCGCACCGCCTTGACCGGGTCTTTGAGTAACGGGGCGTAAAGCGACACCCGCTCCGGCGGTGGCAGCAAGGCGCTGGTGGCACGCACGGCGCTTTCGCGGACCTGAGGGGCCGGGTTGCCAAGGTCTTTGGTCGCAAGCTTCAGCGCCTGTTCGCTCGGGTAGTTGGGCAACTCAACCAACAAGGTCGCACGCTGGATAGCCGGCAGGTTACCGCGCGCCAACTGGTCATACAGGGCCTGGGCGGCGCCGGGCTGGCCGCCGCGAATCAATGCCATGCTGTCACCGTAACTCGGGGCTTGCAGAACCGCGCGCGCGGCCGGTGGGATGCTGAAACTGTGGTCATGCCGAAAGTCATTGCCCATGTAGAACTTGCCCGGCATGTGGCAATCGACGCAGAACGAACCCGGCTGCCCGACCGCAACCCCGGTGTGCTCGCTTGAGTCGTAAAGCTTGGCCTGCAACCCGCGCCCGTCCACCGTGGCGTATGGGGTTTTGCCCGCCGGGTTGTGGCATTGCAGGCACACGCCGTTGCCCGGCGCCTTGAGTTCATTGCTGTGGGGGTTGTGGCAGTTGCTACAGCGCACGCCTTTCTCGGCCATTTTGCTTTGCGCGAACGAGCCGTGCTCGAACACTTCATCCTTGATCTTGCCGTCCAGCGTGTACAGCTCGCGGGTCAGCACGCTCGGCAGGTAGTCGTCCATCAGGCGCTTGCCCACGGTAAAACCATCGCCCAAGGGCGCGCGGCGCGCGTGGCAGCGGGCGCAGGTTTCGAGTTCGACGTTGGCGTTTTTGTCTTTCAGGTCGACAGCGAAGCCGGCGTGCAGCAGGTCGCCTTTCTTCGCCGCCCATTGCACATGGTTCGATGCCGGGCCATGGCACGCCTGGCAACCGACACCGAGGCTGTTCCATTGGCTGTCGAAGGTGTTTTTCACCGGGTCGAAGTTACGTTTATAGCCGGTGGTGTGGCATTCGACGCACATGAAGTTGGCGTTCTGGCTGGGCTTGCTCCAGTGCAGTGGGTTCTTGAAGTTGACGCCTTGACCGGGGTAAAGGTGGAACCAGCGACCCTTCTGCGTATCCCAAGCCACGCCCAGGGCTTGCAGGCGCCCATCACCGACCTCGATCAGGTATTGCTGCAGCGGCGCGATGCCGAAGGTGTAGGCCACCTTGAAGTCGGCGGCCTTGCCGTCGATGCCAGGGGTATTGACCCAAAACTCATCGCCTCGCCGAGAGAACCGGGTGGTTTCGCCTTCGCCGGTAAACGCCGCGTTGTTGAAGTCTGCCGGCACCGTCTGCGGCGTAGCGGCCTGCATTGCCAATTGGTGGTGAGAACCTTGCCAGTCCTTGGCCTGGGCCTGGTGGCAACCGGCGCACTGTTGCTCATCGACCATTGTGGCCGGCGCAATGATCGCGGGCTTGGCCGCTGCCACCACCGGCGCCTGCACACGCACCTGAGGTGTGCTGGATTGCAGGAACACCCAGGTCCCGGCCATGGCCAACAACAGCAATGCGATTAATACGGGAAAGAGGTAACGACGCGGTTCAGCTTTACGGTTCTCAGGCTCTGGCATTGCGACTTCCGTTGTCTTGATGCTTGGACGCTCTACGGCGTGCTTTTGCTGTGTGCAGCTTTGACGCTGGCTCTGCGTCTGTCAAACAGGCGGCATGAAATAACGGCTATTTCCCCAGAGTTGGCTATACCTACAGCTCAGTGTTTCGATGATGATCGCCAGGGAGTTCAATGATGAAGCAAAGGCTATTGATCAGCACGCTGTGCGTTGCCTCACTCGCAATGGCAGGTTGTGCCAGCAAGGTTACCCAGCCGGACGAGTACTCCGGTTTCCTCTCGGACTACAGCCAACTCAAGGAAGCCAAGTCACCGTCCGGCGCCGAGGTGATGCGCTGGGTCGACCCCAACCTGAAACTTGGCACCTACAACGCGGTGTTCATCGAGCCGACCCAGTTCTACCCCAAACCTCAAGCCACCACGAAAATCCCCGACAGCACCCTCAATGGCATCAGCGCCTATTACAACCAGGCGCTCAAGCGCGAACTGGCCAAATCACTGCCGCTGGCCAACGCGCCGGGCCCGGGCGTGATCGTGGTACGCGCGGCAATCACCGCCGTCAGCAGCAAGACCGAAAGCCTCAAGCCCTATGAATACATTCCCATCGCCCTGGTCGCCGCTGCCGTGAGCACCGGCACAGGCATCCGTGACCAGGAAACCACCCTCGGCACCGAGGCGCAGTTCCTCGACGGCGCCAGCGGCAAGGTGATCGCCCAAGTGGTGCGCAAAGGCACCGGCAAGCCGTTGTCCAACGACTCGCAGGTGATGAAGGCCGACGACGTCAAAGGCGTCATCGATGGCTGGGCGTCGGACTTGCACCAGTCGTATGTGAAGTTGAAAAACCAATAAGGCTCAAAACGCGTTCCTTGCCGGCCGGTTGCAGTGGCTGAGCAGGGCGTCGCAGCGGCGGGTGACAGGCAGTAATCGTCACTCAGTTGCTGCGGCGGGGCGTGGTTCAACCCGTGCTGTTTCGGCGTTTTCAGCGCTGGCGACCGGGCTGTTGGCGCTCCAGCTTATTGCCCGATAAACCAGCGGTAGTAAGGGTTGGCGCTGTCTTGCTGGAGTACCTCGCTGATATCCCGGCGCCACGCATCGCGATCGCCGTCATAGGCGTGCAGGCTCGCGCGGTAGAACTGCATCAAGCGCTGCTGCTCGGCGGCGAGGGTCCTGGCAAAGGCTGCGTCGGCGTTGACCAGCGGCACCGGCACGCGAAGGTCCAAAAGCGCTGGCAGGACCCGCGTGATTTCCTTGGCGCGTACCCACGGCGCGTATTCGATGCGCGGTCGGTCATCGGTGACCGGCGGGGCATCGGCGGCAAAACGTTCCAGGCCTTGGCGGTCCGTGACCCAGGTGGCCAGCAACGTGGCGGCAGAATCTATACCCACTTCGGCCAAGGCGCTGCGCACACTGGGCTGCTCAAAACGTGCGCGTATGCGCTCGACGTCGAGTTCCATCGGTTCCTGCGAACCCACCAACAGCATTTCATGGAACTCACTGGTCCACAGCGAGGCGTAGGGGAATACGTTGAGGAAGCTGCGCACCAGTGCGCGGGAGTCATCAATATTTTGGGTGGGCAGTGGCAGCCATTGGGCGAGCAGGCCGTTTTTCTCCAGGCGCGAAGCCGCCAGTTGGTAGAAGTCCTGTGAATACAGGTTGACCACGCCGGCGGCGGAGGGCGGTGGCGGCTCCAGAGTGATCAGGTCGTAGGCCTGGGCATTGCGCAGCAGCTCCTGGCGACCGTCGCGCAGGCGCACATCTACCCCCGGGTCATTGGCCGCGTTGAAGTTGCCTTTAAATAACGGCGCGGCGTGCACCACGGAAGGCAGCAGCTCGGCAACCACCCGGTGCTCAAGGCCCGGATAACGCAGCAACGCCCCCGCCGTGATGCCGGTACCAAAGCCGATGACCAATGCCGATTTGGGCGCTGCGCGATGAATCAGCAGCGGCAGCAGCGCCTGGATACGCATATAGCGCAGCGACGGCATCGCATCGCCGGTGTTCGACACCCCTTGGATATACAGACGCTGAAAGGCCCGTGCGCCCTGGCCTTGAGTGACCACCGCGACCGTTGCTCCGCGACCTTCCTGATAAAACGCCAGGCTGCCATTGCGCGCGCCGGGCAACAAGTTGGCGAGGCGATCCACCGGCGTCAGCAGCGCCGCCGCCAACGACAGCAGGCCTAACGC
>NZ_JBARTQ010000488.1:0-11634 GCF_049645325.1 Pseudomonas sp.
AAGCACAATAGCCTAGTCGTTTCATAGTTGGCATAGCATTCCCCCCCAAGCAACAGCAAGCAGAGACCCAACCCACAACGATATGGGAATTAACCTACAAAAAAACACTAACTCGGAGGTGTCCGGCTTTATGGAGACTTTCAGAAGTTTCCGGACACATATATATTTTGAGTGAAATATCCGCCGCAGAAGGGGGGCGAGGTAAACGGAGCGCACAAGACTTTCAGGAAATGCCCATTGCGGTTCGCTGCCAGGCGAGTGAACGGGTGAAAAAAATCCGACTATTTTAGTTCCATTCAACATGCGTTAAAACTTCCTTAATTCCTACAGAATTTTCAGCGTCTTACAGACCCACTGTAATAAGGTAGTGAAACTTCTGTAAGACATAGTTCCTGGGAAGGTGTTAGAAATTCGTTCAACCGCGCGAAAGGCTTCAACTCATAAACTTTAAGTTTCAACAGAACATAAACATTTAGCAGGACAAACTTAAACATGGCTGTCTGTTCAAGCCGTGTGGTTTTTATTCAGGCAAAAAAAATGGCCCCTTGAACAAGGGGCCATTTTTCACAACGAGGGATCAATCAGAACAGCTTGCGACCCTTGTTGGCTGCGATGCGCATGCGCAGCGCGTTCAACTTGATGAAGCCTGCCGCGTCCGCCTGATTGTAGGCGCCGCCGTCTTCTTCGAAGGTGGCGATGTTGGCGTCGAACAGCGACTCATCGGATTTGCGACCGGTCACGATCACATTGCCCTTGTACAGCTTCAGGCGCACAACGCCGTTCACGTGGGCCTGGGAGGCATCGATCATCTGTTGCAGCATCAGACGCTCCGGGCTCCACCAGTAGCCGGTGTAGATCAGGCTGGCGTACTTCGGCATCAGCTCGTCTTTAAGGTGAGCGACTTCGCGGTCCAGCGTGATCGATTCGATCGCACGGTGAGCGCGCAGCATGATAGTGCCGCCTGGGGTTTCGTAGCAGCCACGGGACTTCATGCCCACGTAACGGTTCTCGACGATGTCGAGACGGCCGATACCGTGTTCACCGCCGATACGGTTCAGGGTCGCCAGCACGGTGGCCGGGGTCATTTCGACGCCGTCCAGCGCGACGATGTCGCCGTTGCGGTAGGTCAGTTCCAGGTACTGAGCCTTGTCTGGAGCGTTCTCCGGGGAGACGGTCCATTTCCACATGTCTTCTTCGTGCTCGGTCCAGGTGTCTTCCAGCACGCCGCCTTCATAGGAGATATGCAGCAGGTTGGCATCCATCGAGTACGGGGATTTCTTCTTGCCGTGACGTTCGATCGGGATGTTGTGCTTTTCGGCGTAGTCCATCAGCTTTTCACGGGACAGCAGGTCCCATTCGCGCCACGGAGCAATCACTTTTACGCCTGGCTTCAAGGCGTAGGCGCCCAGTTCGAAACGCACCTGGTCGTTGCCCTTGCCGGTAGCGCCATGGGAAATGGCGTCAGCGCCGGTTTCGTTGGCGATTTCGATCAGGCGCTTGGCGATCAGCGGACGTGCGATGGAAGTACCCAGCAGGTACTCGCCTTCGTAGACGGTGTTGGCGCGAAACATCGGGAAAACGAAATCGCGGACGAATTCTTCGCGCAGGTCGTCAATGTAGATCTCTTTCACGCCCATGGCTTGCGCCTTGGCACGTGCAGGTTCGACCTCTTCGCCCTGACCCAGGTCAGCGGTGAAGGTCACCACTTCACAGTTATAAGTATCCTGCAGCCACTTGAGGATCACCGAAGTGTCCAGGCCGCCGGAATACGCGAGAACGACCTTGTTTACGTCGGCCATGCCATCACTCCACGGGGTTGTACGGAAAGCCGTCGATTCTACCGACCAAAACCGTGAATTTACAGAGGCGCGACAGCAAATGAAGATAAAGCGACAGATTATGTCGAGCGGGCGACCGATGGCCGCACCTTACGATGTGTGTGCAGGGTTGCTCGGTGCAGCGGCTTGGGGCGCCGGTTTCTCGGGGGCAGCCACGCGTTCAAGCTGAATATTCACGCGACGATTGCGCGCCCGGTTCGCGGCATTGGTGTTGGGCGCCAGCGGATAGCTTTCACCGTGGAACCGCAGGGTAACCTGTGATTCCTGGATACCGTTGGCCTTGAAATAGTCCATCACGGCCAAGGCGCGGCGGCGCGAGACGTCGCGGTTGGTCAGGCGGTTGCCGCTGTTGTCCGAATGGCCATTCAACTCGACGTGGTTGACCGTGGGGTCGGCTTTCATGAACGCGAGAATCACGTCCAACTTCTTCTTGGCCGCCGCGTCCAGCTCAATGCCGCCACCGGGGAAGCCGACTTCGGTCTGTTTGACCTGGTCGTAATTCATCGGCAACAGCTTGGCCGTGCACAGTTGATAGTCGTTGTAGGCCTTGTTGAATTTCACCGGCAGCAGGCGAATTTCCGAGTAGCCGCCTTCGCGCCCATAATGCCGCACGGTGGGGCTGCGCCCTTCGAGCAGGCCACTGAACAGCCGCCCGGCCTGGGCCTGGGAACTGTTGAACAACACATCGCCACTGCCGACGCGCACGGCGCCGAGGTTGATGTCACCGCGCCCCGGCTGCCACGGCGCGGCGGCCGCCAATAAGGTCGCCGAGCCTGCGCCGAGCGCGCCGCTGTAGGCTTTCAGGCGAAACGTCGCCTGCTCGCCGGCCCGGCGCACGAACTCACCCGAGCCGAAATCGGTGATCGGCTGGGTCAGGCGGCACTCGAACTGGTCGCCTTCCACCTTCCACTCAATGTTCTCCAGACGTGTCTGGAACGTGAGGGCCATCGCAGGCAGGCTGGCGAACACACTGAGCAGGGCTAGATAATGCTGGCGCACGGGAGGCTCCACTGGTTTCTACAACACTTCAAAGCGTCATACGTCGTTAAGGCATACCCAGGGATATCGGACGCCTGCAGCAAAACTTGATAGCGAGTGCCTGCAAGAGTCTTTTCCGGTAGCATTCCCACCAGATTGACCCGCCTGGAATCCCCAATGTCCGACCGCCTGACCCTGCTGCGTCCCGACGACTGGCATATTCATCTTCGCGATGGTGCTGCGTTACCCCAAACCGTGGCCGATGTAGCGCGCACGTTTGGCCGCGCCATCATCATGCCTAACCTGGTACCTCCGGTGCGTAATGCCGCTGAAGCCGACGCCTATCGCCAGCGCATCCTCGCTGCGCGCCCGGCCGGCAGCCGCTTCGAACCGTTGATGGTGCTCTACCTGACCGACCGTACCCAGCCCGAAGAAATTCGCGAGGCCAAGGCCACCGGTTTCGTGCACGCCGCCAAGCTGTACCCGGCGGGCGCGACCACCAACTCCGACTCCGGCGTGACCAGTATCGACAAGATCCTGCCGGCGATCGAAGCCATGGCTGAAGTCGGCATGCCGCTGCTGATCCACGGTGAAGTCACCCGTGGCGACGTTGACGTGTTCGACCGTGAAAAGATCTTCATCGACGAGCACATGCGCCGTGTGGTCGAGCTGTTCCCGACGCTGAAAGTGGTGTTTGAACACATCACCACCTCAGACGCCGTGCAGTTCGTCACCGAGGCTTCGGCCAACGTCGGTGCGACCATCACCGCGCATCACCTGCTCTACAACCGCAACCACATGCTAGTGGGCGGGATTCGGCCGCACTTCTATTGCTTGCCGATCCTCAAGCGCAACACCCATCAGGTGGCCTTGCTGGATGCCGCCACCAGCGGCAGCCCGAAGTTTTTCCTCGGCACCGACTCCGCGCCCCACGCCCAGCACGCCAAAGAAGCCGCGTGCGGGTGTGCCGGTTGCTACACCGCGTATGCCGCCATCGAGCTGTACGCCGAAGCGTTTGAACAACGCAACGCGCTGGACAAGCTCGAAGGTTTCGCCAGCCTCAACGGCCCGCGTTTCTACGGCCTGCCGGCGAACACCGACCGTATTACCCTGGTTCGTGAAGATTGGACCGCCCCTGCCAGCCTGCCGTTTGGCGAGCTGACCGTTATCCCGCTGCGCGCCGGTGAAACACTGCGCTGGCGCCTGCTGGAGGAAAGCAAGTGAGTGAAGACCATTACGACGACGAACACGAGCACAGTGGTGGCGGTTCCCGTCACCCGATGGCCGAGCGGTTTCGCGGTTATCTGCCGGTCGTCATCGACGTAGAAACCGGTGGTTTCAATTGCGCCACCGACGCCCTGCTGGAAATCGCCGCGACCACCATCGGCATGGATGAACAGGGTTTTGTGTTCCCGGAACACACCCATTTCTTCCGCGTCGAGCCGTTCGAAGGCGCGAATATCGAAGCGGCGGCCCTGGAATTCACCGGGATCAAGCTCGATCACCCGCTGCGCATGGCGGTGAGTGAAGAAGCGGCGCTGACCGATATCTTCCGTGGCGTGCGCAAGGCGCTGAAGGCCAATGGCTGCAAACGCGCGATCCTGGTCGGCCACAACAGCAGCTTCGACCTGGGCTTCCTGAATGCCGCCGTGACGCGCCTGGACATGAAGCGCAACCCGTTTCACCCGTTCTCCAGCTTCGACACCGCCACCCTCGCGGGCCTGGCGTACGGCCAAACTGTATTGGCGAAAGCCTGCCAGGCGGCCGGTATCGACTTTGACGGCCGTGAGGCTCACTCGGCCCGCTACGACACCGAGAAGACCGCTGAGCTGTTCTGCGGCATCGTCAACCGGTGGAAGCAGATGGGCGGCTGGGAAGACTTCGGCGACTGAAGTTAAACCCCGCGCATAAAAAAACCGGCCCTCACAGGCCGGTTTTTTTATGCCTCGAACGTGGCTTACAGCTTGCCGGCGTTCTCGGTCAGGTAAGCCGCAACACCTTCGGTGGAAGCGGTCATGCCTTTGTCGCCTTTTTTCCAGTTGGCAGGGCAAACTTCGCCGTGCTCTTCGTGGAATTGCAGGGCGTCGACCAGACGGATCAGCTCCTCCATGTTACGGCCCAGCGGCAGGTCGTTGATGATCTGCGAGCGCACAACGCCCTTGTCGTCGATCAGGAACGCGCCACGGAACGCCACGCCGCCTTCGGACTCAACGTCGTAGGCCTTGGCGATGTCGTGCTTCATGTCGGCAGCCATGGTGTATTTGACTTTGCCGATGCCGCCATCATTGATGGCGGTGTTGCGCCAGGCGTTGTGGGTGAAATGGGAGTCGATGGAAACGGCGACCACTTCAACGTTACGCGCCTTGAAATCGTCCATGCGGTGGTCCAGAGCGATCAGCTCCGACGGGCAGACGAAGGTGAAGTCCAGCGGGTAGAAGAACACCAGGCCGTATTTGCCTTTGATGGCTTCAGACAGTTTGAAGCTGTCGACGATTTCGCCATTGCCGAGGACGGCTGGAACGTCGAAATCCGGGGCTTGTTTACCGACGAGTACGCTCATTGGGTTTCTCCTGATGCAAGGGTGACGATTGAAGTAAAAGGACCGGCCCGAGTCTGCCGTTTATAAGCGACAGCCCTGTGACGCAGTCACGCTTCGTGAAGACCGGCCATCATACACTGAAAAAACCGTTCGTCAGCGCGTCGGCATTACGCCGAAAAGACCTGTGAATCTACTTTGACAATCATTCTCGTTAACATTAAGATCCACCGCACTTAAGCCTTAAACCCGCGACGGTTCTCCCTTATGTATGTCTGCCTCTGCACTGGCGTCACCGACGGACAAATCCGCGAAGCAATCTATGAAGGTTGCTGCAGCTACAAGGAAGTGCGTGAAACCACCGGCGTTGCCAGCCAGTGCGGTAAATGTGCCTGCCTCGCCAAGCAAGTGGTACGGGAAACCCTGACGCAGCTGCAAACAGCCCAGGCCGCGCTCCCCTATTCTGCAGAATTTACACACGCCTAATCAGGCGTGTTTTAAAGAACCGGACTTAGTGTCCGGTTTTTTTATGCCCGTAATTCAATTAGTTAGCGCCAAGACGCGGAACACAAACATTCTTATTCCGATTAATTTTCATTTATTATTCAATAACTTAGGTTTGACACCAGGTATTTCGCCGCTCAGACTCTGCCTTATACACAGCTATTACAGGGCAGGACCCCAGTCATGAAAGGCGACATCTCAGTCATCCAGCAACTCAATAAAATCCTTGCCAATGAACTGGTCGCGATCAATCAGTACTTTCTGCATGCGCGCATGTATGACGATTGGGGCCTGGAAAAGCTGGGCAAGCGTGAATACAAAGAATCCATCAAGGCCATGAAGGACGCCGACGCGCTGATCAAGCGCATCCTGTTCCTGGAAGGCCTGCCGAATGTGCAGGACCTGGGCAAGCTGAACATTGGCGAGCACACCCAGGAAATGATCAGCAGCGACCTGGGCTTTGAACGCAAGAGCCACAGCGACCTCAAGGCCGCCATCGCTCACTGCGAAACCAAGGGCGACTTCGGCAGCCGTGAACTGCTGGAAGATATCCTCGAAGACCAGGAAGAACACATCGACTGGCTGGAAACCCAACAGGGCCTGATCGTTAAAGTCAGCCTGGAAAACTACCTGCAGTCGCAGATGGGCGAATAAGCCACATCGCGCAGGACTAAAAAAGCCCCGCTCTCTCACAAGAGGCGGGGCTTTTTATGGCCTGACCTATTTACACAAGCATCACGCTTCTGTTTTGGCTGCGGCTTTGGCGGCTGCGTCTTTGACCAGCGCTTGCAACGAACCATCAGCTGCCATTTCAGTGATGATGTCGCTACCGCCGACCAGCTCGCCGGCTACCCACAGTTGCGGGAAGGTTGGCCAGTTGGCGTACTTTGGCAGGTTGGCGCGGATTTCAGGGTTTTGCAGGATATCCACGTAAGCGAATTTCTCGCCACACGCCATGATGGCCTGGGACGCCTTCGCGGAGAAACCGCACTGAGGAGCGTTCGGAGCGCCCTTCATGTAAAGCAGAATGGTGTTGGCAGCAATCTGCTCTTTGATCGTTTCGATGATATCCATGGAACACCTCGGCTGGAACTTTGCGACTCACAGGTCGGCACGGTGGCGCATTGTAACGCAAAATTCCAGCGCGGTGCTCGGGCCTTATGCGGCGGCCACCTGTACCGGCACGCCGTTCAGCGCGGCGTTTCCAGACAATTCATCCAATTGCCGCTCGTCGGTCAGGTCATTCGCACTGGCGCCGGGCTGGCTGCTGGCGATGGTCATCTGCACGCCTGGGCGGCCATGGCCCCAACCGTGAGGCAGGCTGACCACACCGGGCATCATGTCCAGGCTGGCGACCACTTCTACCTCGATCATGCCGATGCGCGAACTCACACGCACCCGCTGGCCATCATTCAGTTGGCGGCTGGCCAGGTCATCGGGATGCATCAGCAATTGGTGGCGCGGCTTGCCCTTCACCAGGCGATGATAATTGTGCATCCAGGAATTATTACTGCGCACATGACGGCGCCCAATCAGCAGCAGCTCGTCCGCCACCGGCATCGGTTGCGCCGCGAAACGCGCGAGGTCCGCCAGGATTACAGCGGGCGCCGCCTGTACTTGGCCGTTGACGGTTTTCAAACGAGCGGCGAGGTTGGCATGCAGCGGTCCCAAATCTACGCCATGGGGATGATCGGCGAGCATTGCCACCGACAGTTTGTGTTCGGAGGCATCACCGTAGGTGCCCGCACGCAGCCCAAAGTCGATCATCTGTGCGGGCGGCATCGTCGGTTTCAGCGCCACGCCTGTCTGCGCCGCAAACGCCTTGGCCAAGCCGACAAAAATCTCCCAGTCATGCATCGCGCCCTCCGGCTTAGGCAAGATCGCGCGATTGAAGCGAGTGACGTTACGCACCGCGAACATATTGAACGTGGTGTCGTAGTGGTCGTTTTCCAGCGCTGAAGTGGACGGCAGGATCAGGTCGGCATAACGCGTGGTTTCGTTGATGTAGAGGTCGATGCTGACCATGAACTCCAACCCGTCCAGCGCCTGCTCCAGCTGCCGACCATTCGGCGTTGAGAGCACCGGGTTGCCCGCCACCGTCACCAGTGCGCGGATTTGTCCTTCGCCCTCGGTGAGCATTTCTTCAGCCAGTGCCGACACTGGCAACTCGCCACCGTACTCGGGCCGACCGGACACCCGGCTTTGCCAGCGATTGAAATGCCCGCCGCCGGTAGAGGCGACCAAATCCACCGCCGGCGTGGTGCACAACGCCCCGCCGACGCGGTCGAGATTGCCGGTGACCAGATTGATCAGTTGTACCAACCAATGACATAACGTGCCGAATGCCTGGGTCGACACCCCCATTCGCCCGTAACAAACGGCCTTGTCTGCCGCAGCAAAATCACGCGCCAACTGCCGGATCTGCTCGGCCGGTACCGCGCACTGGCGGCTCATGGCGTCGGCGGTGAACCCGGCGATGGCTTGGCGCACCGTCTCCAGGCCGTCCACCGGCAGGTGGCTATCACGCGTCAGGTGCTCGCTGAACAGCGTGTTGAGTACGCCAAACAACAGCGCCGCGTCCCCGCCCGGGCGCACGAACAGGTGTTGATCGGCCATCGCCGCCGTTTCGCTGCGTCGCGGGTCGACCACCACCACTTTGCCGCCCCGCGCCTGGATGGCTTTGAGGCGCTTTTCCACGTCCGGTACGGTCATGATGCTGCCGTTGGAGGCCAGCGGGTTGCCGCCGAGGATCAGCATGAAGTCGGTGTGGTCGATGTCCGGGATCGGCAGCAGCAAGCCGTGGCCGTACATCAAGTGGCTGGTGAGGTGATGGGGCAACTGGTCCACGGAGGTCGCGGAGAAGCGGTTGCGCGTCTTCAACTGGCCAAGAAAATAATTGCTGTGGGTCATCAGCCCGTAGTTATGCACGCTGGGGTTGCCCTGATACACCGCCACCGCGTTCTGCCCATGCCGGGCCTGGATGCCCGCCAGGCGCTCGGCTACAAGGCTGAAGGCTTCTTCCCACGCGATTGGCTGCCATTCGCTGTCCACGCGCAGCATCGGTTGGTGCAGGCGATCCGGGTCGTTCTGGATATCCTGCAGCGCCACGGCCTTGGGGCAGATATGCCCGCGACTGAAGGTGTCGAGCGGGTCGCCCTTGATCGAGGTAATCGCCAGGCTGCCGTCGTCCGCTTGAGTGGTTTCCAGGGTCAGGCCGCAGATGGCTTCACACAGATGGCAGGCACGGTGGTGGAGAGTCTTGGTCATGGCCAGTCTCTTATAGGGGGCATTGGATTCACTATGGGCTGCGCCAAGGGCGGGCACCAGTAACGTTCGCCCCGTGAATCGGCCGGCATAGGCCAAGGCATGGCGAAGCGTGTGCAAATGTTTCAAAAACCTCGCGCACGCCTCTGAAACCGACGCGGTCTGGCCTGGACCCGCCTGCGCGCATTGCAAAATGTCTCTGCGCCAGTGTACAAATGGGCCGCTGCCGTCTGGAAATTGTCTTCAAAAGCGCTACAGCGCCCCTCTTGAACACCCTTAAAAACCGTAGCCCTATTGGTAAGACGCGACATTTAATTATAAGATCGCGCCTTCCCCTATTTCGTCGCCCCGTGCGGCTTTCGCCGCAGGTCTCGCCCGTTGTCACAATAAACAAGGCTTTGAGTATCTGCGGTCTGTTGCAAAAAGGTAGTTAATGATGAGCGCAAGGCACTTTCTCTCCCTGATGGATTGCACGCCCGAAGAGCTGGTCAGCGTGATCCGTCGAGGCATTGAGCTTAAAGACCTGCGTAACCGCGGCGTACTGTTCGAGCCTTTGAAAAACCGTGTGCTCGGGATGATTTTCGAGAAGTCGTCGACCCGCACCCGCGTGTCGTTCGAAGCCGGCATGATCCAACTGGGCGGCCAAGCCATCTTCCTGTCGTCACGCGACACTCAATTGGGCCGTGGCGAGACGATTGCCGACAGCGCCATCGTGATGTCGAGCATGCTCGATGCCGTGATGATCCGTACCTTTGCCCACAGCACCGTGACCGAATTTGCCGCTCACTCCCGTGTGCCGGTGATCAACGGCCTCTCGGATGACCTGCACCCGTGCCAGCTACTGGCCGACATGCAAACCTTCCTTGAACACCGTGGCTCGATCCAGGGCAAGACCGTGGCCTGGATCGGCGACGGCAACAACATGTGCAACAGCTATATAGAAGCGGCGATCCAGTTCGACTTCCAGCTGCGCATCGCTTGCCCTGAAGGCTACGAGCCTGACGCACGCTTCCTCGAACAAGCCGGCGACCGCGTGACCGTGGTGCGTGACCCGCGCGACGCCGTACTCGGCGCGCACCTGGTAAGCACCGACGTGTGGACATCCATGGGCCAGGAAGAAGAAACCGCCAAGCGCCTGGCCCTGTTCGCGCCGTTCCAGGTAACGCGTGCCCTACTCGACCTCGCCGCGCCAGACGTGCTGTTCATGCACTGCCTGCCCGCTCACCGTGGCGAAGAAATCAGCCTCGACCTGCTCGACGACGCGCGTTCGGTCGCCTGGGACCAGGCTGAAAACCGCCTGCATGCGCAAAAAGCGCTGCTCGAATTCCTCGTACCGCCGTCGTACCACCACGCATGAGCCAGCCATTACTGCTGAACCTGCGCAATCTGGCATGCGGCTATCAAGATCAACGGGTGGTGCAGAACCTCAACCTGCACCTCAACGCTGGGGATATCGGTTGCCTGCTGGGCTCATCGGGCTGCGGCAAAACCACCACGCTACGCGCAATCGCCGGGTTTGAGCCGGTGCACGAAGGTGAAATCAGCCTGGCCGGCGAAGTGATCTCCAGCGCCGGGTTCACCCTCGCACCGGAGAAACGTCGGATCGGCATGGTGTTTCAGGACTACGCCCTGTTTCCCCACCTCAGCGTGGCCGACAACATTGCCTTCGGCATTCGCAAGCACCCGCACAAAGACCGCGTGGTCGCCGAGTTGCTGGAACTGGTCAACTTGAAGAATCTGGGCAAGCGCTTCCCGCACGAACTGTCCGGCGGCCAGCAACAGCGTGTCGCCCTCGCCCGCGCGTTGGCACCGGAGCCGCAGCTGCTGCTGTTGGACGAACCGTTTTCCAACCTTGATGGCGAATTGCGTCGCAAGCTCAGCCACGAGGTGCGCGAGATCCTCAAGGCACGCGGCACCAGCGCGATCCTGGTGACCCATGATCAGGAAGAAGCCTTCGCCGTGAGCGATCAGGTGGGGGTTTTCAAGGAAGGCCGTCTTGAGCAGTGGGACACGCCCTACAACCTTTACCACGAACCGCAGACGCCTTATGTCGCCAGCTTTATCGGCCAAGGCTATTTCATCCGCGGGCAATTGAGCTCACCGGAATCGGTCAGCACCGAACTGGGTGAGCTGCGTGGCAACCGTGCCTACACGTGGCCAACGGGTGGCGCGGTGGATGTGTTGCTGCGCCCGGATGACATCGTTTATGCGCCAGACAGCGCGTTGACAGCGAGGATCGTCGGCAAGACCTTCTTGGGCGCCTCGACGTTGTACCGCCTGCAATTGCCGACGGGCGCACAGCTGGAGTCGATTTTCCCCAGCCATGCGGACCATCAGGTGGGGGCGGATGTGGGGATTCGCGTGGCGGCGGAGCATCTGGTGTTGTTCCAGGCCTCGGGCAGTGTTGCGGCGCAGGTTCCTCACTCTGATTCCGGCGTGCGGCGCTACAGCCCAGCCAACTGACGAAATCGGCTCAAAAAATGTGGGCGCTGGCTTGCCTGCGATGGCCATAAG
>NZ_JBARTQ010000489.1:0-5699 GCF_049645325.1 Pseudomonas sp.
TGAAACTGGTACGTGATGAGCTGGGCGCCGATGCCGCGATTATTGGTAACCGTCGTATTGCCGGCGGTGTCGAGCTGACGGCTGCCCTGGATTACACCCCGTCGGCGCTGGCCCCGCGCGTGCCGAACATGGAACTCGAAGACGAACTGCGCAAGACCGCCTCGCGCATTGTGTCGGCCCAAGCTGAACTGAGCATGCGTGGCGACAGCGATGCCACCACCAATCGCCAGCTGTTCGCCGGCCTGCCGCTGACCGCCGCCGAGCCATTGGTTGAGCCCACTTTCAAAGAACCGCCACGTCCTGCTGCGCCTGCTCCGGCAGCTGCCGTCGATCAGCGTGTGTTTGATTCGATGCGGTTTGAACTCAACGGCCTGCGTGAACTGCTCGAAGTGCAGTTGGGCTCGCTGGCATGGAACCAGTTGCAAGGCAGCAAGCCACACCAAGCCAACCTGTGGCGTCGCCTGCAACGCATCGGCCTGTCCGGCCCGTTGTCGCGCGACCTGTTGGCGCTCACCGCTGAAGTCGAAGAGCCTCGTCAGGCCTGGCGCATGTTGCTGGCCCATTTGGCACGCATGATCGCCACGCCGGAAATCGAACCCCTTGAAGAGGGCGGTGTGATCGCCATGGTCGGCCCTGCCGGCATGGGCAAGACCACCACCCTGGCCAAGCTGGCCGCCCGCTACGTGCTTAAATACGGCGCGCAGAATATCGCGCTGGTGAGCATGGACAGCTACCGCATCGGTGCTCAGGAACAGCTCAAGACCCTGGGCCGTATCCTCAACGTGCCGGTGACCCATGTCGACCCGGGCCAGTCCCTGGCCAACGCCCTCGACCCGCTGCTGCGCAAACGCGTGGTGCTGATCGACACCGCCGGCCTGCAGGCCAGCGACCCGGCGTTGCGCATGCAACTGGAAAGCCTGGCCGGGCGTGGGATCAAATCGAAAAATTACCTGGTGCTTGCAACCACCAGCCAGAAACAGGTTCTTACCGCTGCCTACCACAGCTATAAACGCTGCGGCCTGGCCGGTTGCATCCTGACCAAGCTCGACGAAACGGCGAGCCTGGGCGAGGTGTTGAGCCTGGCAATCAGTCATGAATTACCGGTCGCGTACCTGACCGACGGGCCGCGGATCCCGGATGATTTGCATCTGCCGCGCCGTCATCAGTTGGTCAGCCGTGCCGTCAGTGTGCAAATGCAAGAAGAGCCTAGCGAGGAAGCGATGGCTGACATGTTCGCTGACCTTTACCACAACCCGGCAAAACGGGTCGGTTGAGGGCAGTGAGCACCGTGAAAAGTATCTACATCGATGGTCTGCAAGCGATTCACGCGGCCAAGCCATGTAGCCTGCGTCTAAGCAAGACAAGGTAAAGAAATAAAATGGGCAGCATGCATCCCGTACAGGTGATCGCGGTGACCGGCGGCAAAGGTGGCGTCGGGAAAACTAACGTGTCAGTGAATTTGTCCCTGGCCCTGGCAGAGCTTGGCCGTCGCGTCATGCTGCTGGATGCTGACCTGGGCCTGGCGAACGTCGACGTTCTGCTGGGGCTGACACCCAAACACACCCTGGCCGATGTGATCGAAGGCCGTTGCGAGCTGCGCGATGTGCTGCTGCAAGGCCCTGGCGGCATTCGCATCGTGCCGGCGGCGTCGGGCACCCAGAGCATGGTGCACCTGAGCCCGGCGCAGCATGCCGGCCTGATCCAGGCGTTCAGCGATATCGGCGACAACCTCGACGTGCTGGTGATCGACACCGCCGCCGGGATCGGCGAATCCGTGGTCAGCTTCGTGCGCGCGGCGCAAGAAGTGCTGCTGGTGGTCTGCGACGAACCCACCTCGATCACCGACGCCTACGCCCTGATCAAACTGCTTAACCGTGACTACGGCATGAACCGCTTCCGCGTCCTGGCCAACATGGCCCAGAGCCCGCAGGAAGGGCGCAACCTGTTCGCCAAGTTGACCAAGGTCACGGACCGCTTCCTTGATGTCGCCTTACAATACGTCGGCGCAGTGCCTTACGACGAGTGTGTGCGCAAGGCTGTGCAAAAGCAGCGCGCAGTCTATGAAGCGTTCCCTCGTTCCAAATGCGCACTGGCGTTCAAGGCCATTGCCCAGAAGGTTGATACCTGGCCGTTGCCTGCCAACCCGCGGGGGCATCTGGAGTTTTTCGTTGAGCGTTTGGTGCATCAGACGAGCGCAGGACCGGTGCTATGACATCCAGCGGCTACAACCTTTACAAAAAGTCGGCACGTGACAGTCAAGGCGAATTGATCGAGCGCTATGCGCCTCTGGTCAAGCGCATTGCCTACCACTTGCTGGCCCGCCTGCCCGCCAGCGTGCAGGTGGAAGACCTGATCCAGGCCGGCATGATCGGCCTGCTCGAAGTGTCGACCAAATACGACGCGAGCAAGGGTGCGAGTTTCGAGACGTATGCGGGCATCCGTATCCGTGGCGCGATGCTCGATGAAGTGCGTAAAGGGGATTGGGCGCCGCGTTCGGTACACCGCAACACGCGAATGGTCAGTGACGCAATTCGCGCAATTGAAGCAAAAACCGGTCGTGACGCTAAAGATCATGAAGTTGCGGCCGAACTCCAATTGAGTCTCGACGATTACTACGGGATTTTGAACGATACCTTGGGCAGCCGCCTGTTCAGTTTCGACGACCTGTTGCAGGACGGCGAACACGAAGGGCTGCACGAGGACGGCGCGAGTGCACATCTCGAACCGTCGCGCGACCTGGAAGACGAACGTTTCCAGGGTGCGTTGGCGGACGCGATCGCCAATTTGCCGGAGCGTGAGCGACTGGTATTGGCGCTGTACTACGACGAGGAGCTGAACCTCAAGGAAATCGGTGAGGTCCTGGGGGTCAGCGAATCGCGCGTCAGCCAGTTGCATAGCCAGTGCGCAGCTCGCTTGCGGGGGCGATTGGGAGAGTGGCGCGCGCGCTGACAGGCAGTGTGGGGACACTGCAGACGATACCGCGAAGGTTAACGCCTTTGCGGGCTGGCTCCGTGGTGCCCCGGCAGTCCTTTTTGTGTAACGCCTGTTGATTGAAATGGCGCGTCCAGGTGCTGGGCGCGTTTAAGACTGCTTGGAGGTCGAATTGGACAAGAACATGAAAATCCTCATCGTTGATGACTTCTCAACGATGCGGCGGATCATAAAAAATCTGTTGCGTGACCTTGGGTTCACCAACACGGTCGAGGCGGATGACGGCATTACGGCGATTCCGATCCTCAACAGCGGGAGCATCGACTTTCTGGTAACCGACTGGAACATGCCGGGCATGACCGGCATCGATCTGCTGCGCCATGTGCGCGCGGATGAAAAACTGCGTAGCCTGCCTGTGTTGATGGTGACCGCCGAAGCCAAGCGTGAGCAGATCATCGAAGCCGCCCAAGCCGGGGTCAACGGTTACGTGGTCAAGCCATTCACTGCACTGGCCTTGAAAGAGAAGATCGAAAAAATCTTCGAACGCATCGGTCATTGATGCTGCCACGGGGGAGCTATGGAGCATAAAGAAACGTCACAGGGAGACTTTGAGTCGACCCTGAAAAAGCATGCTCACCAGTTGGTCGACAGCCTTGAAAAAGGCCAGTTCGGCGACGCGGTGCAGTTAATCCATGAGCTTAACCAGACCCGTGACCGCGGCCTGTACCAGGAAGTGGGCAAGCTCACACGCGAGCTGCACAGTGCGATCGTCAATTTTCAGATTGACCCGCACATGCCCCAGGCCGAAGAAATTTCGCAAATCACCGACGCTACCGAACGCCTGTCCTATGTGGTCAGGCTGACTGAAGCGGCGGCCAACCGCACCATGGACCTGGTCGAAAACGCCACGCCATTGGTCAACGGCATGGCCAACGAAGCCCAGGCCCTCAGCGTTGACTGGGGCCGCTTCATGCGTCGGGAAGTGGGTGCTGAAGAGTTTCGTGAATTGGCGCGTCGGGTCGAAGGTTTCCTTTCGCGCAGCGAGCAGGAAAACCGCACGGTGGCCAGCAACCTCAACGACATTCTGCTGGCCCAGGATTACCAGGACCTCACCGGTCAGGTGATCAAGCGCGTGACCCAACTGGTCACCGAAGTGGAAAGCAATTTGCTCAAATTGGTGCTCATGGCAGGCCAGGTTGACCGTTTTGCCGGCATCGAACATGACCGCGAAGCGATCCTCTCGGAAAAAGATCCACAAAAACATCTCGCCAAGGGTGAAGGTCCGCAGATTCATGCCGATAAACGTGAAGACGTTATGTCAGGTCAGGATGACGTAGATGACCTGTTATCCAGTTTAGGCTTCTAAGGAGCACCCACATGAGCTTCGGCGCCGATGAAGAAATCCTTCAGGATTTCCTTGTAGAGGCCGGCGAAATTTTAGAGCAACTGTCCGAACAACTGGTCGAGCTGGAAAGCCGACCGGATGATGCGAACCTGCTCAATGCAATTTTTCGCGGTTTTCACACTGTAAAAGGGGGCGCCGGCTTCCTCCAGCTCCATGAGCTGGTGGAGTGCTGTCACATCGCCGAGAACGTGTTCGACATCCTGCGCAAGGGTGAGCGGCACGTCGACTCGGAACTGATGGACGTGATTCTCGAAGCACTGGATGCGGTCAACGGCATGTTCAGCGAAGTGCGCGAACGTGCCCCGATCACGGCGGCCACCCCGGAACTGCTGGCTGCCCTGGCGCGCCTGGCAGAGCCTGCTGACACCTCGGTGGCGCTGGCCGTGGAAGCCGCACCGGTGGCCGAGCCTGAAGCGGACGTGACGGACAGCGAGTTCGAGCAGTTGCTCAACTCCCTCAATGCGGTGAAGGCTGAGGCAGAAGCGCCGAAAGCGGTCGCTGCGCCTGCTGCGCCGACCAGCGAAGACATCACCGACGCCGAGTTCGAATCGCTGCTTGATCAGTTGCACGGCAAAGGCCAGTTCGCCGCCGATGCGGTGGCACCTGCCGCCGCGCCGCCAGCGCCAGCGGCACCCGTCAACACCGACATTACCGACGACGAATTCGAAGCATTGCTCGACCAACTGCATGGCAAAGGCTCGTTTGTGGCCGAAGCCCTGCCGCAAGTCGCAGCGACCGCCGCAGCGCCGGCCGCCAAGGCTGAACCTGCTGGTGACGGGCTGATTTCCGATCACGAATTCGAAGCCCTGCTGGACGAATTGCACGGCAAAGGCAAGTTCACCGAAGTGGCCCCGGCCGCCGCGGCGACCGCCACCCCGGTGGCGGCCAAGCCCGCACCCGCCAAAGCCGCCGCGCCTGTCGTCGCCAAACCCGCTCCAGCCCCTGCAGCTGCCCCGGCGCCTGCACGTGCCGCCGCGGCGCCGGTTGCCGAGAAGCCTGCCAGTGAAGCCGAAACCACCGTGCGGGTTGATACCGCGCGCCTGGACGACATCATGAACATGGTCGGCGAATTGGTACTGGTGCGTAACCGCCTGGTGCGCCTGGGCCTGAACAGTGGCGACGAGGCCATGCAAAAGGCTGTGTCGAACCTTGACGTGGTCACTGCCGACCTGCAAACCGCCGTGATGAAAACGCGGATGCAGCCGATCAAGAAAGTCTTCGGCCGCTTCCCGCGCCTGGTTCGCGACCTGGCCCGCCAGCTCAAGAAAGAAATCAACCTGGAACTGGTGGGTGAAGAAACCGACCTCGACAAGAACCTTGTCGAGGCCCTGGCCGACCCGCTGGTCCACTTGGTGCGCAACGC
>NZ_JBARTQ010000490.1:0-1881 GCF_049645325.1 Pseudomonas sp.
GACCCGTCTTGCCGCAGCCGGTGGGGCCCATCCAGATCATGTTCTGCTGCTTCGTCATGTAGTCGAAGCTGTCGTACAGCGACATGATCCGCTTGCGGTCCAGTTTTCGCTGCCGTGCGAAGGGGAACGTTTCGATCTCCAGCAGCTCGGGAATGTGGGCCCTTTTGCGGCGCAGCTTGCGGGCACTCTCGTTCTTGATGAGGCGTTCCGCCTCGAACACGTGTCGCAGCAGCCGCTCGGCACTGTATCGCTTTCGCTTGACTTCCGTCAGCGTCTCATCCCAGCGAGCCAGCAGTCCATACAGCCGCAGATACTTCAAGGTCTTTTTCAACTCTTCATCCATCATCCTGCTCCTTACCGGGTTGGCCCGTTTTCGTGGTCATCCGTTTCGTCATCCTCCGGCAGCAGGTCGTCGTAGATGGACAGATCCGGCTCGTCCGTCAGGCAGCCCTCCTGGTAAGCCGGCCGCTCGCGAAAGCTGTCGTCCACGTCGGCTTCGGGCAGCTGCTGGTCGGACTGGCTGATGCAGAACCAGGCGATGCGCTGGAGCGTCTCGACATGTGTGACCCGATAACGCAAGGCCCGCTGCAGAGTTCGCGCGAAGATGGCCTCGGTCACTCGCCGGCTCAGTGCGAACAGCTTTCGCACGAAGCGGTGGCGCTGAATTCCGGCCGTCTTGAGGGCATAGTCCAGATAAGCCTCGACATCGCTGCCCATGCCGCGGAGGCGTTTCTCTTCCTGCATCGAACCGTTCTTGCGGTGCTTGGGCAGGTGCCGGGGTGGCGGTTGTCCGGCGGGACTGAACCGCTCGTTCTTGACGCCGTCGGGCGGCAACTCATATTCCACCAGGCAGGTTCGCTGCTGAAAGATTTTCAAACGGTCCGCGTACTCCAGCAGCTTGACTTCTTCGCGTTTGCCGCCCGGCACCCAGTAGTAGTTGCCGGCGAAAGCCGTGTAGCCGTATTGATCCGTGCCCCGCTCGTGCGCCCTGTAGGGCGCGACCAGCTGCGGCGGCAATTCGGTCAGATACTGCCGTTCGTGCTCGAAGGCCTTGGCCGGAATCAAGCCGGTTTTGCTGACCGGGCGATGGTACAGGCGGTCGCTGGCCCACTGGAAAGCCTGTCGGTTCATGTCCTCCAGGCTGTCGAAGGTGCGTCCCGGCAGGAAGCTCGTTTCCGTCGTCCAGAAACTTCTTTCATTGCCGGCTTTGCGATTGGCATGGCGGATCTCGTGACAGCGGAACTGGAAGCCGTAGCGATCCGCGAAGGAAGCCATTTCGGGGACGATCACCGCCCGGCTGCCGCTGCCGCGAAGCCGCGCCAGATTGGTGTTGTCGATAATGCACTGCCGGGCTGAATAGCCCCAGTGCATCAAGGCTTCGTGCAGAAAACACTTCATCGCGAAGCGGTTGAAAGCCCGGTAGAACTTCAAGTACCGCCGCTTCGAGTAACGCAGGTACAGCAAGCTGGCAACGATCCTCGTCCGCACTCCCGAGAGCGGCACCTGATAGACCGTGGTGTCGTGTTGCATTTCCAGACCCGGCTCGTCCGGGACGCGGTCGCAGCGATCTTTTCGCGACTTGCCCAGGCCCAGTTCGCGGAGCAACCGCGTCAAAGTCGGATAGCTGACCTGGATGTTTTCTTCCTCGAGCAGCTTTTCGTGCACCCGTTGAATCCAGCCCCGGCACTCCTTGTAAAGACGCCCCAGCAGTTCCGGGTCGATGTGGATCTTGTCCTTGCGGACGGTGTTTGGCATCTGGCCTTGCTGGGCGATGATGGAGCGCACCGTGTTGCGGCTGATTTTGAACTGGCTGCTGATCTTCCGCAGAGGGATGCCCTGCAGATGCAACTGATAAATGGCGTTACGCATGTCCGGATCGAT
>NZ_JBARTQ010000491.1:0-11143 GCF_049645325.1 Pseudomonas sp.
CTCCCACAGTTTTAGATCTTCAGCGATTTAGGGCTGTGCGCTCAGCCGCCTTTACCGACTTTCCAGCCCAACGCCTTCAAGGCGTCGCAACCGTTGTGCAGTAAAGATGCATCGACGACCGCCGAACCGGTAAGGCACCCGCTATGACTGGATATGCCTGACCACATCTGAAACCCTGAAAAATCCTTTTCCTACAAATTTCTGCGAACCTTCACCACTCCCATCTTCAAACCAAATGGCCCGAACACCGCATTCAAGGATTTCAGCGTCTGATTCCCTTCGCCATGCTCGATATGCACGAGGGTGCGCACTGAAATTTTGCACATTTTGGCGAACTGGCTTTGATGCAAGCCGGTGACTTCGGTGCGCAGGCGACGTACCGCTTCGGCGATCTCCAGTGAACCGTCGGCCAAGGCATCCTGAATGCTTTCGATCAGCAGGGTTCGTTCTTCGACGGTCAGGCTCATTTCAGTCCCCACTCTCTCAGGCGGTATGGCAAGTTTTTCAAGGCAATTCCAGGGTGGTTCATTGTCACGGCAGGCAAGCCACTGGCGCTGAGGATTTCAGGCAAGGCGGACAGTTGCTGGGCGGTCTCCCGGAGACCATCGAACAGCGCTTTGCTGTCAACCAGGTCACCCAGCGAATTGCACACCCCCCGCCAATCCACCTCGCCCGCCCGCTCCAGCTCTCTAGGCCATTTGGTGCTACGTGTGATCCCCTCGTCATCCATCACCATAGGTGCCAAGTCGTAGATTGGGGCAAGGCGCACGGCGTTCGCTTCTCGGATAATTGAAGTATTCCGACCGTGGTTATCCGAGTTACCGAGGATTTTGTTTAACAGATCACGCCTGAGGTAGTCAGCGACCAACGCAGGCACAGCATCGGATTGGCCAGCCTTGCGCCAAAAGTCGGCGAGCAATTGCACCACTTCACGATGTCCCATGGCACTGCCGGGTACCGTGATGCCCCCCAATGAATAGATCGATTCGACGGCATAACGCTCGACCCCCTGCGCAGTGACACTTCGATCAAAACGTTGCATCCACACACTGGGCTTGCTCGCCTCTTCCAGAGCCAAGCCTGACGCCGCGACCGTTTCAATGCCCAAGGTCTGCAAGGCTTTGTAGTAGTGGTATTCGCTACGCAGAATGTCCTGATCAGTCTGCGTGCCTTTGTTGCGCGCAAACTTCACAAACCAGTGCTGCTTGACCTGCGCGTCATTGAGGATCGCATCCGGAAACAACAAACCGTCCTGGTTTTCCGTCAGCAGTAGCTTCGGCGCTTCGCCACCAGCCCCCGTGGCCCCACCGATGGCTGCGCCTTGTTCATAGGCATATTCGAGGAAGCGGTTATCTCGCTGAATGACTTCCTGACGCTCAAACCCTAAAGGACGCTGACCATCCAAAGCTTCTACCGACTCTTTGATCCGCATATGGCCAATGGGGGCAGGCGTACTGCGCATCAGTAGAAAAAGGTCTGCACTGATGTCATCCGGTTTTTCTCGGCCAATCCGTGCCATCAAAAAACGCTTGGCAGCACCGGCCGGTGCGATGTCATGCACGAAAGCGGGAGCATTCCGGGATCTGCCCCCTTCCCATTGCAGAGGGAATCTGGCGCTCACGGACGTGGCAAAGGGCGTTGCCAGTTCATCAAGGTGGTTCACCAGATAGCGTTGGTCATACCCAAAATTGCATCGACTTTCGAAACCCGACTGCGGCGTGTCAAATGTCAGGAGCATGGCGTCCTGCCATTTTCCCTCGGTGTAGAGTTGTAGCGTCAGGCTGACCATGGCTCTCACCTGCAATCTAATGCACTCATAAGCAATAAAAGGGTTTCCAAATTGCAATATAGTGCAGTTTTAACGCGTCCGCATCTTTATAAACTGCAATATAGTGCATATTCCGAATAAAAACTAAAGGCTTTGTGCAATAAAATGCAGATATGGCCGATGTCACGCCACCGACACATTCCTGCAATCCCCCTCCGCTATACAGGTCGACTCGTTTCCCATAACAAGGTCGCCCACCATGCCCCCGTCTCCCCATCGCCTCGCGCTCGCCATCACTTTATTGGCTGGCAGCGGCTTCGTCGAAGCGGCACCTGCGCCCGCGAAAAACCTGCAGATCGACACCCCCACCACCACCGGGCAAACCCTGGGCGGCAATGATGCGTTGACCACCTCGGCGCCGGGCAGCATTACCACGCCTGGCGTGGCGGTGACCTTGAAGGATGGCACCAGCGGCGCAGGCGTGGTGATCACCAACGCGGGCAAACTGATCTCCAGCGGCGGGCGTGGCATCGACAGTTCGGGCACGATAACCGGCGGGCGCGACTACAAGATTTACAACCTTGCCGGTGGCGTGATTCAGGGCGCCAATGACGCGCTGCGCATCAACAGCAACTTTGCCAGCGGTACGTTGCTGATCGACAACAGCGGCACCATCCGCTCCGCTACCGGCCAAGGGCTGGACCTGGATGCGATCCGCAGCAGCAACGTCACCACCACTATCATCAACCGCGCAGGCGGGCTGATTCGCGGTGATGCCAGCGACGGCATGAAGACCGGCGGCAACGCCACCCTCACTAACTATGGCGAGATTTCCACCGGCGACACGTTCTCCCGCGACGACAAGTTCGACGGCGTTGATATCGACTCGGCCACCGGCGTGACGGTGACCAACTACGGCCTGATTTCCGGTGGCCGCCACGGCATCACCACTGACTTGGGCGCCACGCTGACCAACTACGGCACGGTGATTGGTCGCAACGGCTCGGGCTTCGGCTCCGACGGCGACGGCACGGTGATCAACCACGGCACCATCACCGGCGCGTTTTCCGGGCTGCAACCGGACGGTGATGGCGACGGCGTGGACATCGACAAGATCGCCCACATCGAAAACTACGGAATCATCCAGGGCATCGGCGCCGGCGGTGTGGACAAGAACGGCTTCGCCAACGGCAGTGAAGGCATCGCCCTGGGCGGTGGCTACGTCTACAACGCCCGCGGCGCGCTGGTCAGCGGCGCCAATAACGCCGTGCTGGTGGACGACGGCAGCGACGGCCCAGGCGTTGCCGCGACGACCCTGGAAAACCACGGCACCCTTCAGGGCTTGAATGGTTTTGGCGTGAAGTTCGTCGGCAACTTTGCCGACACCGTGATCAACGGCGGCACCATCAGTGGCAGCAACGGCCTGGCCCTGGATTTGGGCGGTGGCGACGACAAACTGGTGTTGCTCAGCGGCAGCCGCTTTGTCGGCCTGGCGGACGGCGGCGCAGGGTATGACCGGGTGACCATGGACGACCCGGCCGGCGGCAGTTTCGGCAATAGCCGCAACTTCGAATGGCTGGACGTGAAGCAAGGCACCTGGACCCTCACCAGCAACGGCGATTTCAGCGACGGCGGCGAGATTTTCAGCGGCGCCACGCTAATCAACCAGGGTGGCATCGCGGGGAATGTCAGCGTCGACGCCGGCGGTATTTATGCCGGTGGCGGCTCGGTGGGCAGCCTGGTGGTCAACGGCACGTTGCAGACCAGCACCGCCTTGGGCACCGCCACCATCACCCGCGACCTGACCATGGGCAGCGGCGCGACCCTCGCCTATGGCGTGAACGCCGACGGCAGCAGCGCGCCGGTCCAGGTCGGCGGTACCGCCTACCTCAATGGCGCCACCTTGGCCGTCAACCCAGGCACTGGCACTTACCCGTGGCAGAGCCATTACACCGTGCTGCAAGCGGGCAGCATCAACGGCACCTTCGGCAACGTCACCAGCGATTACGCATTCCTCACGCCAACCCTGGATTACAGCCCCACCCAAGTCGGCCTGACGTACACGCGCAACGACATCAACTTCAATCAGTTCGCCAGCACCGGCAACGGCAGCAACGCCGCCAACAGCCTGGCGAGCCTGGGCAAAAACAACGTGCTGTATAACGCCCTGCTCAACACCACAAACGCCACGGCAGGCGCGGCCATCGAGCAACTGGCGGGCAGCAGCACCGCCAACCTCACCAGCGCCACCCTCGGCGCCAGCGCCCAAGTGGGCAACAGCATGCTCGCGGCGATGCATCAACTGGGCGGCGGCGCAGGCTTGCTGGTCGGCCTTGATCAGAAAGACACGCCCGTACTCGCCGCCACCGGCGTGCCCAGCGCCGCGCGCAACCTCAACGACCCCAACGCGCGTGGCCGCCTGTGGCTGCAAGGCATCGGCAGTTACGGCAAGCTCGACGGCGACCATGGCAGCAACGGCCTGACCCAACGCACCAAAGGCACCGTGCTCGGCGCCGACTGGGCCCTCGACAGCGCGTGGCGCGTGGGCGTACTGGGCGGTTATTCGAAGACCGACCTGGACACCACCGGCGTCGACGGCAGCGTCGACAGCTGGCACGCCGGCATCTACGCCCTGCGCCAAAGCGGGCCACTGGCCCTGCGCCTGGGCGCGGCCTACAGCGGGCACCAGGGCGACAGCAAACGCACAGTCGCCTTCAATGGTTTCAGTGACCGCCCCAAAGGCGACTATGACGCAAACAGCCAGCAGGCTTTCGCCGAACTGGGCTACGCCCTGGGCAGCGGCCGCCTGAGTGCCGAACCGTTTGCCAACCTCGGCTACCAGCGCTATCAGCGTGACAGCTACACCGAAAAAGGCGGCGCCGCCGCGCTGCATGTCGACGGCCAGACCCAGGATAACGTCAGCAGCACCTTCGGCCTGCGCCTGGCGCACCTGAGCCAACTGGACAACGGCGTCAGCCTCACGCCACGGGTCAGCGCCGGCTGGAAGCACACCTACGGCGATGTCGACAGCAGCACGCGCCAGGCTTTCCTGGCCGGTGGCACGGCGTTCAACGTCGAAGGCAGCGCCCTGGACCGCAACAGCCTGTTACTCGAAGCCGGGCTGGATGTCGGCTTGTCAGCCCGCCACAGCCTGGGGCTTGGCTATACCGGCGAGATTGGCAGCAACAGCCGCAACCACGCACTGATCGGCCAGTGGCAGATGAGTTTTTAATCGCTGCGCACTAAGGACAACTCCCGCACACCAGGGGTCGATAGCCTGACAGTTATCGGCCCGCCATCTCGCTAAATTCCCGGCCTCATTCATCAGAGGTCGCGACTTCATGCCCTTTTCAGCCCCGCTCCTTGCACGCGCTATCACCCTCGCTGTCGGCGTAGCCTGCGCTCAACTTGCCCAGGCAAGCGTGCCTTTTCAGTTCGACCTGGATTTGCCCTACGACCATTGGTTTTACGAGCCCGTTGCCCAAGCCGAGCCCTTCGACAACTACCTGAGTCGACAGGCGAGCACACGTAACGGCAAACAGGCTGCCCTGGCGCTCGACCCAGCGCTGCGGCGCAGGCTGCAATCCGGCGAGTTGACCTCCGAACAGATCAAGGCCCTGGAAAAGCTCAGTGACGGAATTGCCCGACAACCCGGCGGGTTTGGCGCGGTGCTCGAACAACTGGCGGGCAGTCAAAACGCCAACCTGGCGGCTGCGACCCAAAATGCCACTGAGCAAATCGGTCACCAATTGCTCTCGACCCTGCGCACACTGCCCAGCGACGACGATGGCCGCGTTTGGGTGCAAGGCCTGGGGAACGACGGCAGCCTCGATAAGCAAGGCGCCAGCGCCGGCCTCAAATATGCCACCCAAGGCGTGCTGCTGGGCGCGGACTGGGCGCTGGACCCGGCCTGGCGAGTGGGTGTGATGGGCGCAAAATCCACCAGCCGCCTGGACGCCAAACGCTTCGCCGCCGAGTTGGACAGCTGGCACCTGGGCGGTTATGCCGTGCGCCAGGACGGCCCGCTGGCCCTGCGTCTGGGCGCGATCTACAGCAGCCATGGCGGGCAGACCAAACGCGGCGTCCAGGCCTTCAGTTACAAGGACTCGCTCAAAGGCAGTTATGACGCCACTCGCCAAACCCTGTTTTCAGAGCTGGCTTATCAACTCGGCAGCGCCGACCTCAGCGTGGAACCCTTTGTCGGCCTGGGTTACCAGCGCTACCACCGCGACAGTTTCAAGGAAAAGGGCGGGTTGAGCGCACTGAACGTCGGCGCGCAAACCCAGCAAAACCTGAGCAGCACCTTTGGCCTGCGCCTGGCCACGGTGTACCGGTTCGACAATCGGATGAGCCTCACACCCCATGTGAGCACGGGTTGGAAACACCTGTACGGCGACGTCGGCAGTGAGGTGCGTCAATCCTTCAGCCAGGCGGCGCTGCGCACGGGCGACTTCACCATCAACGGCACCGCGCTGGACCGCAACAGCTTGAACCTGCACGCCGGGCTGGATTTGGCGCTGTCGACAGAACACAGCCTTGGCCTGGCCTACACCGCTGAAAAAGGCTCCCACAGCAGCAGCCATGGCCTGACGGGGCAGTGGCAGATGCAGTTTTAACCGCGCCAAATCGCAGGCAAAAAAAAGGAGGGCACCTGCCCCCCCGAGGATTAAGCGGTAGTGTCGAAGGCTGGATCAGCCTTCGATTTCAATCAGGATTTCGCCAGGGTTGACCCGGTCGCCCTTGGCCACGTGAACAACGGTCACCTTGCCGGCAATTGCTGCCTGCACTTCGGTTTCCATCTTCATGGCTTCGGTAATCAGCACGGCCTGACCGGCCTTGACCACGTCACCTTCCTTGACCAGCACGTCGACGATATTGCCCGGCATCGCCGTGCTGACATGGCCCGGCTCGGTGGCGTGCTTGCGCTTGCTGCCGCCGCTGCTGACAAACTCGTTGAGCGGTTCGAACACCACTTCTTCCGGCATGCCGTCGATGGACAGGTAGAAGTGACGCTTGCCTTCGGCTTTCACGCCGACACCGGTGATGTCTACGCGGTAGCTTTCGCCGTGCACGTCGATGACGAACTCGGTCGGCACGCCTTCGCCACCGGCACGCGCCACGCCGCCAGCTTCAGGGATCGGCAACAGCACTTCCGGCGCCAGGGTGCCGGCGTCGCGCTCTTCAAGGAACTTGCGGCCAATGTCCGGGAACATGGCGTAGGTCAGCACGTCTTCTTCGGACTTGGCCAACGCGCCGATTTCGCCACGCAGCTTGGTCATTTCCGGCTTGAGCAGGTCGGCCGGGCGCACGTCGATCACTTCTTCGCTGCCAATGGCCTGGCGGCGCAGTTTCTCGTTCACCACGCCCGGCGCCTTGCCGTAACCGCCTTGCAGGTAGAGCTTCACTTCGTTGGTGATGGTCTTGTAGCGCTCGCCGGCCAGCACGTTGAAGAACGCCTGCGTGCCGACGATCTGCGACGTCGGAGTGACCAGCGGCGGGAAGCCGAGGTCTTCACGCACGCGCGGGATTTCGGCCAGCACTTCGCTCATGCGGTTGAGTGCGCCCTGCTCTTTGAGCTGGTTGGCCAGGTTGGAAATCATCCCGCCCGGTACCTGGTTGACTTGCACGCGGGTGTCGACGGCGGTGAATTCGCTCTCGAACTGGTGGTATTTCTTGCGCACGGCGTAGAAGTACAGGCCGATTTCCTGCAGCAGCTCAAGGCTCAGGCCGGTGTCGAATTCGCTGCCTTTAAGCGCCGCGACCATCGACTCGGTGCCCGGGTGGCTGGTGCCCCAGGCGAAGCTGGAAATGGCGGTGTCGATGTGATCGGCGCCGTTTTCGATGGCCTTGAGTTGGCACATCGCGGCCAGGCCCGCGGTGTCATGCGAGTGGATAAAGATCGGCAGGCTCTGCTCGGCTTTCAGCGCCTTGACCAGCTCGCCAGTGGCGTACGGCGTCAGCAGGCCGGCCATGTCTTTGATCGCGATCGAGTCGCAGCCCATGGATTCCAGATGCTTGGCCTGGGCCACAAAGGCTTCGACGGTGTGCACCGGGCTGGTGGTGTAGGCGATGGTGCCTTGGGCGTGTTTGCCAGCCGCTTTGACCGCTTCGATGGCCACGCGCAGGTTACGCACGTCGTTCATCGCGTCGAAGATGCGGAACACGTCAATGCCATTCACCGCTGCCTTGGCCACGAACGCGCGCACCACGTCGTCGCTGTAATGGCGGTAGCCCAGCAGGTTCTGGCCGCGCAGCAGCATTTGCAGGCGAGTGTTAGGCAACGCGGCGCGCAGTTTGCGCAGGCGCTCCCACGGGTCTTCTTTCAGGAAGCGTACGCAGGCGTCGAAGGTCGCGCCGCCCCAGACTTCCAGGGACCAGTAGCCGACTTTGTCGAGCTTGTCGCAGATCGGCAGCATGTCGTCGGTGCGCATGCGGGTCGCCAGCAACGATTGGTGAGCGTCGCGCAGGATGGTGTCGGTGACAAAGATCTTCTTGCTCATTCTTATATTCCTCACAGGCCTGCGTGGGCGGCGATGGCGGCGGCGATGGCCAGGGCCAGCTCTTCGGGTTTGCGCTTGATCGAGTAGTTGGTCAGTTCAGGGTGAGCTTCAACAAAGCTGGTGTTGAACTGGCCGCTGCGGAATTCCGGGTTACGCAGGATTTCCTGGTAATAGGCGGCGGTGGTCTTCACGCCTTGCAGGCGCATGTCGTCCAGGGCACGCAGGCCACGGTCCATGGCTTCTTCCCAGGTCAACGCCCACACCACCAGTTTCAGGCACATGGAGTCGTAGAACGGCGGGATGGTATAGCCGGTGTAGATCGCTGTGTCGGTACGCACGCCGGGGCCGCCGGGCGCGTAGTAACGGGTGATCTTGCCGAAGCTCGGCAGGAAGTTGTTCTTCGGGTCTTCGGCGTTGATACGGAACTGCAACGCAAAACCACGGTGCTGAATGTCTTCCTGTTTCACCGACAGTGGCAGGCCCGACGCAATGCGAATCTGCTCACGCACGATGTCGATGCCGGTGATTTCCTCGGTGATGGTGTGTTCCACCTGCACGCGGGTGTTCATCTCCATGAAGTACACCTCGCCCTCGGCGAGCAGGAACTCCACGGTGCCGGCGTTCTCGTAGCCCACGGCCTTGGCCGCGCGCACCGACAGGTCGCCGATGTAGGCGCGCTGTTCAGGGGTCAGCTGCGGGCTTGGGGCGATTTCGATGAGCTTTTGGTTACGGCGCTGGATCGAGCAGTCGCGCTCGAACAAATGCACCACGTTGCCGAAGCTGTCACCGAGGATCTGCGCCTCGATGTGCTTGGGATTGACGATGCATTTTTCCAGGAACACTTCCGCCGAACCAAAGGCCTTGGTGGCCTCGGAGATGACGCGGGGGAAGGCTTGTTCGAGTTCTTCACGGCTGTTGCAGCGACGAATGCCGCGCCCGCCGCCGCCGGAGGTGGCCTTGAGCATTACCGGGTAACCAATGCGGTCACCTTCGGTGAGGGCTTCGGCGATGTCGGCAACGTTGCCTTCGGTGCCCGGCGTGACCGGCACGCCCGCCTTGATCATGCTGCGGCGCGCTTCGGTCTTGTCGCCCATGCGGCGAATCACTTCGGCTGACGGGCCGATGAATTTGATCCCGCGTTCGGCGCAGATGTCTGCCAGTTCGGCGTTTTCAGACAGGAAGCCATAGCCAGGGTGCAGCGCGTCACAACCGGTTTCCACGGCCAGGTTCACCAGCTTGCGCGGGTTCAGGTAACCGGCCAGGGGCTCGGCGCCAATGCTGTGGGCTTCGTCGGCACGTTTGACGTGCAGCGCGTGGCGGTCGGCGTCGGAAAAAACCGCGACCGAGCGAATGCCCATCTCGGCGCAGGCACGCACGATTCGTACGGCAATTTCACCACGGTTGGCGATCAGGATCTTTTTTATCACTTGGAAATTCCCTTGAGCCGATTGCTGCGTTCTACGACCCCTTGGATCCGGGTCGGCGCGTGACCAAATGTTTCATGACAGTCGCGAGACACACACTATGCGCACCGGAGGATTAACAAAAATCAATAATTATTGGGTTGTGTATAAGTAAAGACTTATAGTTGGCGCCACGGCGGTCGGAAAAAGGGATTTATTAATGCGTAAGTCATTGATGCGTATGACATTGCGTCAGTTGCAGATTTTCAATGAAGTCTGTGATTTGCGTTCCTACAGCCGCGCTGCCGAGGAAATGTCTCTCACACAACCGGCCGTTAGCCTACAAATTCGCCAGTTGGAAGAGCTGATCGGCCAGCCGTTATTTGATTACGTGGGCAAAAAGCTCTACATGACCGAGGCCGCCGAAGCCTTGCAACGGGCCAGCCGCGATATCTTCGGGCGCCTGGAAAACCTCGATATGCAGCTCTCGGACATGCAGGGATCGCTGCAGGGCCAGTTGAAGCTGGCGGTGGAATCCAGCGCCAAGTACTTCGTGCCGCACCTGTTCGCCGCCTTCAAGCGCCAGCACCCGGAAGTGCAGTTGCACCTGACGGTGGTCAACCGCGCCCAAGTGATTCGCCGGCTGTCGGACAACCGTGATGACCTGGTGATCATGTCGATGGTGCCCCAGGACATGGGCCTGGAATTCCTGCCGTTCCTCAACAACCCGATCGTCGCCGTCGCGCCGCCGGACCATCCTTTGAGCCTGCAGGGCCCGCTGCGCCTGCAAGACCTGGAGCCTTACACGCTGCTGCTGCGCGAACCGGGTTCCGGCACGCGGCTGGCGTGCGAGGAATACTTCAAGGAAAAACGCGTGCACTTCACCCAGACGGTGGAAGTGGCCTCGGCCGAGGCGCAGCGTGAGTGCGTGAACGCCGGGCTGGGCGTGGCCTTGCTGACGCGCCACGCGGTCAACCTGGAACTGGCCACCGGCGGGCTCAAGGAGCTGCCGGTGGAAGAGCTGCCGCTGTACCGCAGTTGGTGCCTGGTGCAGGCCAAGGCGAAGCGCCTGTCACCGGTGGCCCATGCGTTCCTGGGCTTTATCCGCAGCGAACGGGTGCAGATCAGCGCGTTGGCTGAGCGTTTCGCTGGGCAGCCACGGGCGCCTGCCAATGGAGTTCCGGGTAGTCACTGATGCTCTGGAGCAGTTGGCGCTCTTCGCAACGGTCTTCGATTGCACGACGAAACGCCATACGGCGCTGGTCTTCCTGCTGACGACGGGTTTTGACGGTGCTGCTGTCTTCGTATTGCCGGGCCATGTTGAGTCTCCCAATGCGAGTACGGGGAGTACAGGATGGGCGCAGGGGATGACGGTTTGGCGGCGTGGGGGTTACAGGACGATGAATATTCTGGATCTGCAGGAAATCCAAATGTGGGAGCGGGCTTGCTCGCGAATGCGGTGTGTCAGTCAC
>NZ_JBARTQ010000492.1:0-8167 GCF_049645325.1 Pseudomonas sp.
CGGCGGCCCACGGATTCAAGCCGGAGTGAGGGCACACCGAGCCTAGGCGAGGTGCCGAGTGGAGGGGCAAGAGCGTTTTGCTTACTTTTGCGCTCCACCAAAAGTGAGCCGCTGTAAGAGCGGAACCCATATCCGCCATCACCCAACTGCCGGATATGTACACTCAACTCAACTCAGCCCAACTCAATTCAACGGCTCAAAGCCCCAACCTAACCTCAGCACACAACCCCCCCCCAACCCGATTACTCAACGTCAGCGACCCCCCAACCGCCACCGCCAACTGCTGCGCAATCGCCAGCCCCAACCCCGTCCCCCCGGTCCCGCGATTACGCGAACTCTCCACCCGATAAAACGGCTGCATCACCTGCAGCAACTCATCCTCGGCAATCCCGGGCCCGCGGTCCAGCACCTTGATCGACAACTCCCCAACCGCCGTCGAGCCCACTTCCAGCTCCGCGCTGCCGGCGAATTTCAAGGCGTTGTCCACCAGGTTCACCAGCACCCGACGCAACGCGTGCGGCCGGGTATCGAGCACCACCGCGCTCTTGCCCGTGAGGCTGACCCGCTTGTTCATGTCCTGATAGTCAAACACCAGGCTGTCGAGAAACGCATCCAGGTCAATACGATGACTGGCCTCGGTCGCCCCATGAACGCTGCGCGCATACGCCACGCCCTCGCGCACCAGGTGTTCCATTTCCCCCAGGTCGCTCCACAGCTTGTCGCGGTCGACGGAGTCCTCCATAAACTCGGCGCGCAGTTTCATGCGGGTGATCGGCGTTTGCAGGTCATGGGAAATCGCCGCCAGGATCTGCATGCGTTCCTTGAGGTATTCGGCAATGCGCTGTTGCATCGCATTGAATGCCGCCGCCGCATGGGCGACTTCAGTGGGGCCTTTTTCGTCGAGTGGCGTGGGATGGGCGTTGGGGTCCAGGGTTTCCACGGCGCGCGCCAGGCGGGTCAGCGGGCGGATGGCGAGGCGCACGGCGATCCACGTGCAGCCGAGCAACAGCGCCAGTTGCAGCACCAGCACCACCGGCAGCCAGTAGGCAACGGGTTGGGCGGCGGGGCGCACGTCGAGGGTGATCGGGTTGCCGTCGGCCAGGGTCAGGTGCGCCTGGAAATGCTTCTGCACGCCGGGGATGTTGCGAAATGTCAGGGCGTAGTGCTCGCCCAAGGCGTCCGAGATCGACGTGGCGGCCATCGGCACGTCATCGCTGCTCATCGGCTCGCCGGTCTCACCGGCGTTGAGCAGGTAGCGGTAGTTCTGGCGGTCGATGCGCGGCAACCAACTGGCGCGTTCGGCGGCGGGGAGGCGGTCGAGGATCGCCACCGAGGTGGCCACATCGTTCTCCAGGTTGCCGAGCATCGTGGTGCGCGCGCTGATGTAGCGCTCATAAAACTGCGCACTGAAGGACAAACCATGGGCGCACACCAGGCTGATCAAAAAGATCAGTGACAGCTGCGACGCCAGCGTGCGCGGCCAGCCAAACCGCCATTTCATTGTTCGGCTCCGAGGATTTCCACCGGAAGGGAAAACACGTAGCCCTCGCTGCGCACGGTCTTGATATACGCCGGTTCTCGCGCGTCATCCAGCAGGCGTTGACGCAGGCGACTTACCAGCAGGTCGATGGAGCGGTCGAACAAATCCGCGTCGCGGCCTTGGGTCAGGTTAAGCAACTGGTCGCGGTTGAGTACGCGTTGAGGGTGGTCGAGAAACACCCGCAGCAAGCGATATTCCGCGCCGCTCAGGGCCACCAGCGTGTCGTCTTCATCCAGCAGGTGGCGGGCAGTGGTGTCGAGGCGCCAGCGGCCAAAACGAATCAAGCGTCCGGTTTCACTGACGACGAGGTTCGGCGGCAGCATGCGTGTGCGGCGCAACACCGCGTTGATGCGTGCCAGCAGTTCGCGGGCGGCGAAGGGTTTGACCAGGTAATCATCGGCGCCCATTTCCAGGCCGATGATGCGGTCGGTCTCATCGTTGCGCGCGGTGAGCATCAGCACGGGCGTGGCCTTGTGCTTGCCCACCCGCAGCTCGCGGCACAGCTGTAACCCGTCGTCGCCAGGCATCATGATGTCCAGCACGATCAGGTCCACCGGCGTGGCGTCGAGGAAGCTGCGCATCTGGCGACCGTCCGCGACCACGGTGGTGCGCATGCCGTTTTTCTTCAGGTAATTGCCCACCAGTTCGCGGATCTCCCGGTCGTCATCGACGATCAGGATGTGATCGACATGATCCATGCTGCCTTCCTCGTTAAATACTCGATGGGGCGCAGTCTAGCCACTGTCGAGGGCCTTGCCTTGTGCCCTTTGTATTGCAGTGTATCTGGCGATAAGCAGATACATGACGAAGCAAAAAACCAGGCTCAAGCGACGGGCGACTCACTCATTCGAATGCTTAAGGGGCTCGCACGGCCCTGAGCAACAACGCCTCAAACACCCGCTGCGCGCGGGGGTCGTCGCTGTGGGCGACATTGAAACGCATCGAATCGCGGTGCGCCGGGTCGTAGCCGAACAGCGCTCCCGGCGCCAGCACCATGCTGCGCTTCAACGCTTCCTGGGCCAGCAATTCGCCGTTCACCCCGGGCGGCAAACGCGCACATATAAACATCCCGCCTTCATAAGCCATCGGCAGTTCGCAGCCGCAGCGCTTGAGCCATTGCTCGACGCGCCCGCCGGATTCCATCAACCGCTGCACCATGCGCTTGCGGTGCTTGGCGTAACTGCCTTCGCTGAGCATGCGGTAGACGATTTGCTCGAACAGCTCCGAGGTCACGCCGCCGCTCATCAATTTCATATTGGTCAGGTTGGCCGCCAGCTGCGGCGCGGCCACCACATAGCTGACGCGGGTGTTGGCGCTGAGGATTTTCGAGAAGCCCGACAGGTAAGTGACCTGGTCCAGCCCGGCAAGCGCGGCCAGGCGCGGGGGAGGGTTGGGGTGCAGGTCGCCGTAGAGGTCATCCTCGACGATATGGCAATGGTATTGCTGGGTCAGTTGCAGCAGGCGGAAGGCCTGGCTGGGGCTGAAAGAATGGCCAGTGGGGTTATGCAGCACGCTGGTGGTCAGGTACAGGCTGGGGCGGTGTTCGGCGAGCAGGTGTTCAAGGTCGGTGAAGTCGAAGCCATCGGGACGGCGCTGGATGGTCACGACCTTGACGCCATGCAGCGCCAAATTGGCGTGGAAGTTGAAGTAGCACGGCGCGTCCAGCAGCACCGTGTCGCCGGGCCGGGCGAGCAGGCGCATGAGCATGTCCAGGCCTTGCACCGTGTTGGGGGTGGTGATGATTTGCTCCACCGGCACCGACAGGCCTTCGGCGTGCAGCTTCTGTTGCAGGGCCTGGCGCAGCGGCAGCAGCCCGGCCGGCGTGCCGAGCCCGGCAATGCGCAGCGAGGGCGCGCGGACCACGCTGCGCATGGCTTGGCGGATGGCCTCGGCGTTCAGCCATTCTTCCGGCAAGTGGCCGCCACCGGGGCGCAGCTCGCCGCTGGCAGTCACCAAGGGGCGGCGCAAGACGCTGAGCAGGTCCTGCGGCAGTAAATCCACCCAGGCCACGGAAGCGGGGCGGGCTGTGTCCATCGCCACGAAGTAGCCACGGCCTTGGCTGGATGTCAGCAGGTTGCGCCCGCGCAGGCGGTCCAGTGCCTCGTTGAGCGTGAACTTGCTCACACCCAGGGTCTCGGTCAGCTCGCGCACCGACGGCAACTTGCTGCCGGGCGCCCATTCGCCGTTTTCGATGGCCTGGCTGAACGCCTCGACGATCTGCTGGACCTTGGGTGTGCCTTCCACAAACGCGATGGCGGATACAAACATAAACCTTCCTTGTCTTTGCCGGTGATTTTACCGGTGAAGTTAGGCCGGATTAGGCATCACTTTACCTGCCTTGCGCAATGCGGCTCCCCTAGACTGCGCGCCATCTCGCCAGGAAGTGGCGAAATTTCTTACACGCGAGCAATGGATTTCGCATTCTCATGAAGACTTATATGTGTGCACCCTGCGGTTTTATGTACGTAGAAGAATTGGGCATTCCTGAAGACGGAATCCCGGCAGGCACCCCTTGGGAAGAGGTGCCGGAAGACTGGACATGCCCGGACTGCGGCGTGACCAAGGCCGATTTCATGGCCATCGAACTCTAACGCGCCATCAACGAAAGGAATCGCTCCATGGAAAGCAAACTGATCAACCCCACCGTGCCGTTTTGTACCGGCGTGGCCCACCAGAAATACCTCGCCGCTGAAAAAGGCCTGCAAACCGCCATCGAAGGTAGCTGCACCCACTGGTATATCGACGGCAGCCTGTTTGGCGAAATGGTCGACGACTGGACAGAGGCGCGCATTAGCAGTTTGCAGGAACAAATTGCCGCCACCGGCGTGAAGCCGATTTTTCACGGTAATTTCAAGGCGCCGCTGGGCAGCGACGTCGAGGCGTTCCGCGCGGCGGCCGTGGACTACGTAAAGAAGGAAATCGACATCGCCAGCCGCTTGGGCGCGCCGTTGATCATCCACGGTGGCTGCATCGTCGAGCCAAAAATGGTGCTGATGGCCAAGAAGGTTGCCTTGGAGCACTACCTCAAGTCGGTGCAGGAACTGGCTCTTTATGCCGAGGCCAAGGGCACCGACATCTACCTTGAAAACCTGTCCAACTACATCAACTACCGGCCATTTCACTACATCTTCACCCATGAAGCGGAATACGCCTTTGTGTTCGAGCGCCTGCAGGCACACAGCAATGTGTACTTCTTCCTTGATGCCGGCCACGCCAACATCGAGAACGGCCTGCCGGCTGAAGTCGTGCGCAAGTACCACCATTTGATCAAAGGCATTTCCTTCAGCAACAACAATGGCGTGCAAGACCAGCACTTCGGTATTCACGACGGTAACTGTGATTACGCCGACGTGGTGCAGGCCATCGTCGAAACCAACTGGAAAGGCCTGGTGGCGTTTGAAACCCGTAACCAGACGGCCAAGGCCGCCCTCGCTGACTTGGCGCTGATGTACCGCGAATCCCTGACGACCGAAATCGCGGTCGCCTGATGGGCCCTGGGGCGAACGCGTATTGCGTGCGCCCCGTTGTTGTTTTTTTCAATCCAGGGTCCCGGACCATGACAAGTGCGTTAACGCTGTCTTCGTTTCTCTACTTTTTGCTGTTTTGCGCCACCATGACGTTTAGCCCTGGCCCCATGACCTTGCTGCTGTTAAGCCTGGGCTTGAAGGACGGCTTGCGCAGTTCGATCCCGGCGCAGATTGGCGCCAGTGTGTCGTACCTGATTTCAATCCTGATCTTTGCCGTGGGCTTTTCGGAATTGATCAAGGGCAACATCGCGATTACCCAGACCATCCAGTTTGTCGGCGTGGCCTACATTCTCTACCTCGCCTATAAACAGTGGACCAGCAGCGGCGTGTCGATCAACAAGGCCGGCGCCGTGGAGGGTTCACGCAGCTTGTTCGGCAAGGGCTTGCTGACCGGTTTTTCCAACCCCAAGACCATCATCATGTTCAGCGCCGTGTTCCCACAGTTTGCAGGCGCCGGGGAGCACAGCTCAGCGGCGGACATCGCCATCCTCGGGCTGACGTTTCTGACGCTGCAATTTGCCAGCGGCTGCCTGTACTGCTATTTCGGCCAGCGCATCAAGCACGTACTGGAAAACCCCAAGCGGCGGGTGTTGCTGCAGCGAGTCACGGCGGTGTTGCTGCTGGGAGTGGCCGTGATGCTGGCGCGCGGTTTTTCACACTGAAGAGACTTATGAGCGGTAGTGGCGATTTGACGTTGCCCTGATAGACTCCAGGCATTCATCCAGGATCACAGCCCACCATGTCAGCCGCAGGAGGAAATGGACTTCCGCTCGCATCACGGTTGTATAAATCGCGCACCCTGGGGCTGACGCTCGGTTTTGTGTGTGTGGTGTTTGCCATGTACCCCTTGCACCCGCCGCTGTGGGTCTGGGCCTGGATGGTCATCAACGCCTTTGTCTGGCCGCACCTTGCCTATCAATGGTCGCGTCGCGCGAGCAACTCACTGCGCAGCGAACGCCGCAACCTGATGCTCGATTCCTTTTTCGGCGGGTTCTGGGTCGGCGCCATGCATTTCAACCCTTTGCCCAGTGTCACCACCTTGTCGATGATGACCATGAACAATGTCGCCATCGGCGGGCCGCGTTTCATGCTGGCGGGGTGGGTGGCGCAGGCGCTGGGGATCGGCGCCTCGTTGTTGATATTCGCGCCGGCCTTTGTTGCGGTGACCACCCAGGCCCAGCTCTATGCCTGCCTGCCGATCCTGATGCTGTATCCCTTGGCGCTGGGCTGGATCTGCTATCGCCAGGCGGTGACGCTGGCGCGGCACAAACGCGAATTACTGGCCTTGAGCCGCACCGACAGCCTGTCCGGCCTGCTTAACCACGGCGCCTGGAAAGACCATCTGGAGATCGAGTTTCAACGTTGCCGCCGCGAACAGCAGGGGGCAGCAATCGCGCTGATCGATATCGACCACTTCAAGATCATCAACGACACCTACGGCCACGTGACCGGCGATATCGTCCTGCGCCAGTTGAGCAAAGTGCTGCGCCAGAACCTGCGCGCCACTGATCTGGCCGGGCGCTACGGCGGTGATGAGTTCTGCGTGATCCTGCCGGACATGCCGCTCAACCGCGCCACCGAAGTGATGGATGCGCTGCGTGATCGCTTCAACGCCCTGGCCTATGCCCAGGACCCCACCTTGCGCGCCAGCTTGAGCATCGGCCTGGCGCCGTATCAACCGGGACATGCCGATTCGACCAGTTGGTTGAATGACGCCGATCAGGCGTTGTACGAAGCCAAAAGCAGCGGAAGAAACCGCGTCAGCGCGGTGCAGGGGACTTGGTTGCGGTCGGTTTAGTGGGGTAGGGTGTGGCGTCCCCTCCCAACAAAAACAAGGATCGGTTCATGCTCTTCACCTTCTCACGTACCCTCCTGGCCGCGACCCTGGCCTTGTCTTTCGCTGCACCGGCCTACAGCGCCGAACCCCACAAACAAATCCAGGCAGATTCGGAACAGTACAAGGCCGACGCCTTGAAATTGCTCGAACGCCTGGTGAATATCGATTCGGGCTCCGGCTACGAGCCGGGCCTGACCCAAGTGCGCGACATCGCGGTCGATGAGCTCAAGCAGCTTGGTTTCTCCATTGAGCTGGTGCCAGACAAAGCCGCGAACAACAGCCACGTGATCGCCACCCTCAAGGGCACCGGCAAAGCAAAAATCCTGCTGATGGCGCACATGGACACCGTGTTCAAGGAAGGTTCGGCCGCCGAGCGTCCGTTCCACATCAAGGACGGCCGTGCCTATGGCCCGGGCGTGATGGATGACAAAGGCGGTATCGTCGCCGGCATCTACGCGTTGAAAGTCCTCAAAAATCAGGGCTTCAAGGACTACGCGCAAATCACCTTCCTGCTCGACGCCAGCGAAGAAACCGGTTCCGACGCCGCCTCCGACCTGATCCGCAAAACGGCCAAGGCCCACGACGTGACCCTGAACCTTGAGCCAGGCCGCCCAGCAGATGGCCTGGTGGTTTGGCGCAAAGGCAGTGCCACCGCGGTGGTTGAAGTCAAAGGCAAGGCCGCCCACGCCGGCGTTGCTCCGGAACTGGGGCGAAATGCGGCGATGGAAGCTGCGCACCAGATTTTGCAGCTGAGCAAACTGGGTGATGAAGAGAAGAAAACCACCATCAACTTCACCGTGCTAAAGGCCGGCGACCGCGTCAACGTCATCCCCGACCAAGCCACCGCCAAAGCCGACGTACGCGCGGCGCTGCCGGAAGAGTTTGATCGGATCGAGAAAGACCTCGCGCGCGTTTCAGCCAACAAGCTGATTCCCGACACCGAAGTGAAAACCAGCTTGCTGCGTGGCCTGCCGCCGATGCCGCAGACGCCGGAGTCGGACAAACTGGTGGCGATCGCCCAAGGAATCTACGGCGAACTTGGGCGTAAGTTGACCATTGAAGGCAGCGGTGGCGCGGCGGATGCGAGTTTGTCGGCCGGGGTGGGAACGCCGACGCTGGACGGGTTTGGGATTGTGGGCGGGAATATTCACACCCCGGAAGAGTATGCGGAGGTGGAGAGCGTGGCGCCGCGGGTTTATTTGTTGAGTCGGATGATTATGGAGCTTTCGAAGCGGTGATTGGGCTGCTCACCCATTCACTATG
>NZ_JBARTQ010000493.1:0-2206 GCF_049645325.1 Pseudomonas sp.
GGACAACAGGTCGGCCTGTTGTTGCAGCAGGTCGCCCAGGAAAATGTCGCGTGCCACCTCTTCCACCCGCGCAATCACCTGAGCATTGCGCTTGAAGAACAGCGCGCCCCAAACCTTGCGGCCGGCCGGGTAGGACATCTCCAGGTTTTCAAACACCGTGAGGTTTTCGTAGATCGACGGGTTCTGGAACTTGCGCCCGACACCCGCGCGTACGATGTTGTATTCGCGCATCTTGGTCAGTTCTTTGCCGTCGAACTGGATGCTGCCGCTGGTGGCGCGGGTCTTGCCGCAAATCAGGTCAAGCACCGTGGTCTTGCCGGCGCCGTTGGGGCCGATCACCACGCGCACTTCGTTGCGGTCGATATACAGGTTGAGGTTGTCGACCGCCTTGAAGCCGTCGAACGACACGGTGAGGCCTTCGATGGCCAGCACCGGTTTTTTCATTTCAAAGCCGACGGCGGTCATGGCTGGGTCTCCAGGATTTTAGCGGCGGTCTTGGGCTTGGCGGCCGGCGCCATGGTTTTTACCAACGGTTTACGCCGCAGCAGCCGCGCCAAGGCCTGGCGACCATGGCTGTCCCACAAGCCGGCCAGGCCATTGGGGAAGTACATGACCACGGCGATGAACAGGCCGCCCATCAGGTACAGCCACAGCTCGGGAAAGGACTCGGAAAAGTAGGTCTTGCCGTAGTTGACCAGCAGCGCGCCATACACCGCGCCGAGCAGCGACATGCGCCCACCCACGGCGGCGAAAATCACCATCTCGATCGACGGCACGATGCCGACGAACGACGGCGACATAAAGCCCACTTGCAGGGCAAACATCGCCCCGCCGATCGCCGAGAACGCAGCGGCCACGCAAAACACGAAGATCTTGAAACTGGCCACGTCATAGCCTGAAAAACGCACGCGCTCCTCCTTGTCGCGCATCGCCATCAGCAACCGGCCGAGCTTGGACGCCAGGATAAAGCGGCCGATAAAAATGCAGCCAAACAGCAACCCGGCGTTGATGAAGTACAGGATCATTTTGGCGCCGTCGGTGCGCAGGTCCCAGCCGAGCAAGGTCTTGAGGTCGGTGATGCCGTTGACACCACCGGTGAGGCCTTGCTGGCCGACGATCAGCACCGTCAGGATCAGCGCAATCGCCTGGGTGACGATGGAGAAATACACATCGCCCACGCGGCGCTTGAACAGCGCAATACCGATGATAAATGCCAGCAAAACCGGCACGGCAATCACCGCGAACACCGTAAAGGTGAAGCTGTGAAACGGTTGCCACAGCCAGGGCAGCTCGGTGATCTGGTTCCAGTCCATGAAGTCCGGAATGCCGGGCGTTGACTGGATCTTGGTGCTTATCGGGTCGGAAGCCTCAAGCTTGAGGAACATCGCCATGCAGTAGCCGCCGACGCCGAAAAACACGCCCTGCCCCAGGCTCAGAATGCCGCCATAGCCCCAGCACAGCACCAGCCCCACGGCGACAAACGCGTAGGTCAGGTACTTGCCGACCATGTTCAGCCTGAAGGCATCCAGGGTCAGGGGAAATACCACCAGGATCAACAGCGCCAACAGCACGATGCCGATCAGGTTTTGCTGGCCGCCCAGCAGCTTGTCTAAAGCCTTCATCTGCTCGCCTCTACTTGCGCACTTTGATGGAGAACAACCCTTGCGGGCGCAGCATCAGGATCAGGATCACCGAGGACAAGGTCAGTACCTTGGCCATCGAGCCACTGAGGAAAAACTCCGACAGCGATTGGGTCTGGGCGATCACGAACGCCGAGGCGATGGTGCCGAACAGGCTTTGCGCGCCACCAAACACCACAACCAGGAAGGTGTCGACGATGTACTGCGAGCCCGCCGTCGGCCCGGTGGAGCCAATGGTGGTGAATGCGGCGCCGGCTACCCCGGCCACACCGCAACCGAGGGCGAAGGTCATGCGGTCGACCTTGCGTGTATTGATGCCCACCGCACGGCTCATCAGGCGGTTCTGCACGGTGGCACGCACCTGCAAACCCCAACGTGAGCGGTACAGCATCAGGAAGATCGCAGCCGTCAGCAGCAAGGTCAGGCCCATCATGAACAGGCCATTGCGCGGGATCTCGATGGCGTCGGTGAAGTTCACCGAGCCCATCAGCCAGGCCGGCGGTTCGGCACAGACCATCGCGGCGACAAGCAGCGACATGCGCGTAAAAGTGGTGCTCATTGTTCCC
>NZ_JBARTQ010000494.1:0-18478 GCF_049645325.1 Pseudomonas sp.
ACCGAGGTGCCTGTATCGCAGGCAAGCCAGCTCCCACATAAGCTAGGCTCCCACAGTTGTTTTTGGGTACTTGGAAGATTGCTCAAATAATCACCAATCACCTTGCGCCGTTTCTCCCCCTTCTCTACAATTGCGCCCCTTGCCTTCCTGGCAGGCATTGATGTGCCTCCCTTCGGCAAGATCCATAAGTGTCATTCACTCCTTGTCTGACCGTTTTTGAGCGGCAGGCTACAACCCGTAAGGAGCATTCATGCGTCATTACGAAATCATCTTTTTGGTCCACCCGGATCAAAGCGAGCAAGTCGGCGGCATGGTAGAGCGTTACACCAAGCTGATCGAAGAAGACGGCGGCAAAATCCACCGTCTGGAAGATTGGGGCCGTCGTCAACTGGCCTACGCAATCAACAATGTTCACAAGGCTCACTACGTGATGCTGAACGTTGAATGCACTGGCAAGGCCCTGGCCGAGCTGGAAGACAACTTCCGCTACAACGATGCAGTGATCCGTAACCTGGTCATCCGTCGCGAAGAAGCCGTTACCGGCCAATCCGAGATGCTCAAGGCTGAAGAAAACCGCAGTGAGCGCCGTGAGCGTCGCGACCGTCCTGAGCACGAAGGCGCTGATAGCGCTGATAGTGATGACAGCGACAACAGCGATAACGCTGACGAGTAATCCACGGACCTTTTAAGGAGCCTATCAAATGGCACGTTTCTTCCGTCGTCGTAAATTCTGCCGCTTCACCGCTGAAGACGTGAAAGAGATCGATTACAAAGATCTCAACACTCTGAAAGCCTACGTATCCGAGACCGGCAAAATCGTTCCAAGCCGTATCACCGGTACCAAAGCACGTTATCAGCGTCAGCTGGCCACCGCTATCAAGCGCGCCCGCTTCCTGGCCCTGCTGGCCTACACCGACAGCCACGGCCGCTGAGACCGGGCAGTCGACAAGTAGTAAGGGATTGAATGCATGCGCGCCTTAGCTGAGTTCATCATGCGCGGTCGCGTGCAGGCCACTCTGGTAGTGGCTGGATGTGCGGCATTGCCGTTGCTTTATTGGTTGGGTGCTGCCGCAGGTTGCCTTGTGCTCCTGCGGCGCGGTTTGAAGGACGCCCTTGGCGTTCTTGCCCTGGGATTGTTGCCGGCCTTGATCTGGTGGCTGCAATTCGGTGATCCACGGGTACTTCTGGTACTGCTGGGGTCATCGAGCCTTGCGTTGGTTTTACGCGCAAGTGAGTCCTGGGTCCGCACGCTGCTGGTCAGCGTGGCATTGGGGTTGGTGTACTCAGTGATGCTTGGCGCGGCTTTCCGCCCGCAAATCGAGGCGCTGTCGCAAGAGATCATCAAGATCCTGCCGATGGCCCTCGGGGATCTCTACCAGCAATTGTCGGTAGATGAGCGAGCGCGGTTTGCGTCACTGATTGCACCGGTCCTGACCGGCCTGATTGCGGCACTGTTGCAGGTCGTCAGTGTGCTGAGCCTGATACTTGGGCGTTATTGGCAGGCGTTGTTGTACAACCCGGGTGGTTTTGGTCGCGAGTTTCGCAGTATCAGAATCCCCGCGGGGCCCGCGATGTTGCTGTTGGCGTGCATGGTTGTCGGACCGAACTTCGGTCCACAGATGGCCTTGCTGGCGCCGATTTGCAGTGTACCGCTGGTGTTTGCCGGGCTGGCCCTGATTCATGGGCTGGTGGCGCGAAAGCGCCTGGCCAGGTTCTGGCTGGTGGGGTTGTACGTCACGCTGTTGCTGTTCATGCAGCTGATCTATCCGTTACTCGTGGTCTTGGCCATTGTCGACGGCCTGATTGATTTTCGCGGTCGTCTCGCATCGAAAGATGCCGATAACGCGAACGGTGAAGGTTAAAAGTTAGAGGATTTTCACATGCAACTGATCCTTCTGGAAAAAGTCGCCAACCTGGGCAACCTGGGCGACAAAGTGAACGTTAAGGCCGGCTACGGTCGTAACTACCTGCTGCCATACGGCAAAGCCACCGCTGCAACCGCTGCCAACCTGGCTGCGTTTGAAGAGCGTCGTGCTGAGCTGGAAAAAGCAGCAGCAGACAAAAAAGCTTCGGCCGAAACTCGCGCTGCCCAACTGGCTGAGCTGGAAGTGACTATCACTGCCACCGCCGGTGACGAAGGCAAGCTGTTCGGTTCGATCGGCACTCACGACATCGCTGATGCACTGACCGCCTCCGGCGTTGAAGTGCAGAAGAGCGAAGTTCGTCTGCCGAACGGCACCATCCGCAACGTAGGCGAATTCGACGTAGCCGTGCACCTGCACGCCGAAGTTGAAGCCACCGTACGCGTTGTTGTGGTAGCAGCTTAAGCAGCACCTAACTGACTGGCACCTCGCGTGCCAGGCGGTTAACATCGGGCACGATCCTGTTCACAGGTCGTGCCTTTTGTTTTTCTACAATCCCCTAATTCCAAGTGGCCATGAACGATATTTCAGCTCCTGAGCAATACGATCTGCAAACCGCTGCCCTGAAGGTGCCGCCGCATTCCATCGAGGCCGAACAGGCCGTGCTCGGTGGTTTGATGCTGGACAACAACGCCTGGGAACGCGTGTTGGATCAAGTCTCGGACGGTGACTTCTATCGCCATGACCACCGCCTGATCTTCCGCGCCATCGCCAAGCTGGCCGACCTGAACTCACCGATCGACGTGGTGACCCTGGCCGAGCAGTTGGACAAGGAGGGCCAGACCTCCCAGGTCGGCGGCCTGGGTTACCTCGGCGAACTGGCAAAAAACACGCCGTCGGTCGCCAACATCAAGGCCTATGCGCAAATCGTTCGCGCCCGGGCCACGTTGCGCCAGCTGATCGGCATCGCCACTGAAATCGCCGACAGCGCCTTCAACCCGGAAGGGCGTACCGCTGAAGAGATTCTTGATGAGGCCGAACGGCAGATCTTCCAGATCGCCGAGGCGCGGCCCAAGACGGGCGGTCCGGTGGGCGTCAACGAGCTGTTGACCAAGGCCATCGACCGTATCGACACCTTGTTCAACACCGACAACGCGATCACCGGCCTGTCCACCGGCTACACCGACCTCGATGGCATGACCAGCGGCTTGCAGCCGTCCGACCTGATCATCGTCGCCGGCCGTCCGTCCATGGGTAAAACGACCTTCGCCATGAACCTGGTGGAGAACGCGGTGTTGCGCAGCGACAAGTGCGTGTTGGTGTACTCCCTGGAAATGCCAGGTGAATCGCTGATCATGCGTATGCTGTCGTCCCTGGGCCGCATCGACCAGACCAAGGTCCGCGCCGGTCGCCTGGAAGATGACGATTGGCCGCGCCTGACCTCGGCGGTCAACCTGCTCAACGACCGCAAACTGTTCATCGATGACACCGCCGGTATCAGCCCGTCAGAAATGCGCGCGCGTACCCGACGCCTGGTGCGAGAGCACGGCGACGTGGCGCTGATCATGATCGACTACCTGCAGCTGATGCAGATCCCGGGCTCCGGCGGCGACAACCGCACCAACGAGATTTCCGAGATTTCCCGTTCGTTGAAAGCCCTGGCCAAGGAATTCAACTGCCCGGTCGTTGCCCTGTCGCAGCTCAACCGCTCCCTGGAGCAACGCCCGAACAAGCGCCCGATCAACTCCGACTTGCGGGAATCCGGAGCGATCGAGCAGGATGCCGACGTCATCATGTTCGTTTACCGGGACGAGGTGTATCACCCGGAAACCGAGCACAAAGGCATCGCCGAAATCATCATCGGCAAGCAGCGTAACGGCCCGATCGGCACCTCGCGGCTGGCCTTTATCGGCAAATACACCCGTTTCGAAAACCTTGCGCCGGGCAGCTACAACTTCGACGACGAATAAGCCGTCAGCGCTTCGTCGGGCGCTATCGAGCGAAAGCCCGCTCCCACAGTGAATGGGCTTTCTGTGGGGGCGGGGTTGCCCGCGATTGGGCTCGCCACAATTCCGACCGTTACCGTCGGAATTGGTCAAAATTTGTGCTATATTCCGCGCCCGCGATTTTTCATCTCAACACCGGTCACCGTCATGCAAACAGCCAAGCCGTTATTTGACTATCCCAAGTACTGGGCCGAATGTTTCGGTCCTGCGCCATTCCTGCCGATGAGCAGGGAGGAGATGGATCAGCTTGGCTGGGATTCATGCGACATCATCATCGTCACCGGTGATGCCTACGTTGACCATCCGTCGTTCGGCATGGCGATCATCGGCCGGCTGCTGGAGTCCCAGGGCTTCCGCGTCGGGATCATTGCGCAGCCGAACTGGCAGTCCAAAGACGACTTCATGAAGCTCGGCGAGCCGAACCTGTTCTTCGGCGTCGCGGCCGGCAACATGGACTCGATGATCAACCGCTACACCGCCGACAAGAAAATCCGTTCCGACGACGCCTACACCCCTGGCGGTATGGCCGGCAAACGCCCGGACCGCGCCAGCCTGGTGTACAGCCAGCGTTGCAAGGAAGCCTACAAAAACGTGCCGATCGTGCTCGGTGGCATCGAAGCTTCCCTGCGCCGCATCGCCCACTACGACTACTGGCAGGACCGCGTGCGCAACTCGATCCTGATCGACGCCGCCGCCGACATCCTGCTGTACGGCAACGCCGAACGCGCGATTGTCGAAGTCGCCCAGCGCTTGTCGTGGGGCCACAAGATCGAAGACATCACCGACGTGCGCGGCACTGCGTTCATTCGCCGTGACACGCCTGAAGGCTGGTACGAGGTGGACTCCACCCGTATCGACCGTCCGGGCAAGATCGACAAGATCATCAACCCGTACGTGAATACCCAGGACACCCAGGCCTGCGCCATCGAGCAGGAAAAAGGCCCGCAGGACGATCCGGAAGAAGCCAAAGTCGTACAGATTCTGGCCAGCCCGCGCATGACCCGTGACAAGACGGTCATCCGCCTGCCGTCCGTGGAAAAAGTTCGTGGTGACTCGGTGCTCTATGCCCACGCCAACCGCGTGCTGCACCTGGAAACCAACCCGGGCAACGCCCGCGCGCTGGTGCAGAAGCACGGTGAAGTGGACGTGTGGTTCAACCCGCCGCCCATTCCGATGACCACCGAAGAAATGGACTACGTGTTTGGCATGCCTTACGCACGTGTTCCGCACCCGGTGTACGGCAAGGAAAAGATCCCGGCCTACGACATGATCCGCTTCTCGGTGAACATCATGCGCGGCTGCTTCGGCGGCTGCACCTTCTGCTCGATCACCGAGCACGAAGGCCGGATCATCCAGAACCGTTCCGAAGAGTCGATCATTCGCGAAATCGAAGAGATCCGCGACAAAGTGCCCGGCTTTACCGGCGTGATCTCCGACCTCGGCGGCCCGACCGCGAACATGTACCGCATTGCCTGCAAGAGCCCGGAAATCGAATCCGCGTGCCGTAAGCCTTCGTGCGTGTTCCCCGGCATCTGCCCGAACCTGAACACCGACCACTCGTCGTTGATCCAGCTGTACCGCAGCGCCCGTGCGTTGCCGGGTGTGAAGAAGATTCTGATCGCGTCCGGCCTGCGCTACGACCTCGCGGTCGAGTCGCCGGAATACGTCAAAGAGCTGGTAACCCACCACGTTGGTGGCTACCTGAAGATCGCCCCGGAACACACCGAGGAAGGTCCGCTCAACCAGATGATGAAGCCGGGCATTGGCAGCTATGACAAGTTCAAGCGCATGTTCGAGAAGTACACCAAGGAAGCCGGGAAAGAGCAGTACCTGATTCCTTACTTCATCGCCGCCCACCCGGGCACCACCGATGAAGACATGATGAACCTGGCCCTGTGGCTAAAGGGCAACGGCTTCCGTGCCGACCAGGTGCAGGCGTTCTACCCGTCGCCAATGGCCACCGCCACGGCGATGTACCACTCGGGCAAGAACCCGCTGCGCAAGGTTACGTATAAGAGCGACGCGGTGACCATCGTCAAGAGCGAAGAGCAACGCCGCCTGCACAAGGCGTTCCTGCGCTACCACGACCCGAAAGGCTGGCCAATGCTGCGTGAAGCGCTGACCCGCATGGGCCGCGCCGACCTGATCGGGCCGGGCAAGGAGCAACTGATTCCGTTGCACCAGCCGGCCACCGACAGCTACCAGAGCGCGCGTCGCAAGAACTCGACGCCAGCCGGCAGCCACAAGGTCGCCAAGGAAACCACGACCAGGATCCTCACCCAGCACACCGGCCTGCCACCGCGTGGCAGCGACGGCAGCAACCCGTGGGACAAGCGTGAACAAGCCAAGGCTGCGGCCATGGTGCGCAACAAACAGGCGGCCAAGGAACGTGCCGACGCGGCCAAGGGCAAAGGCAACAAGCCTGCCCGCAAGCCGGTGGTGCCGCGTTGATCGCAGCCTGAACATGCAAAACGCCAGCCTCGTGCTGGCGTTTTGCTTTCTAGGCGGTGGAGAACCGGTTTGTTAAGGTGGCGCCCATTAGATCGCCATCGCAGGCACGCCAGCTCCCACAGTTGACCGCGTTCGACAAATGGAATGCAGGCAATTGTGGGAGCCGGGCTTGCCCGCGATGAGGCCCACCTGGCCACCCTCACTTTCAAGGAAGAACACCCATGAGCAACCCCCTGCTCAATATCGGCATGGACTCCAACCGTTCCCAATTCATGGCGCGCCAGCGCATCGAAAGCCAGATCAACCTGCCACGGCTGTTTGCGGCCATCGACGCCGATCCCGGCATTGTCGGCGCCGGCGTGGTGTACATCGATGCTGATTTCAACGTGATCACCCTGCGCGAATTCAAGCCCCTGTGCAGCATCAAGCCCAAGCGCATCATTTTGCGTGAAGCGCAGAAGTACATTTCCCCGGCACAGTTTGTGGAGCAGGTGAAGACCGACCCTCGGGAAGGGCGCCTCAGTAAAGAGGCGTTTGATATGGGATTGTCCTGCACCGCCGCGATCATCGGCTGGGTTGTTGTGTTCAGCGGCAGTGTGGCCGTGCCCTTTACAGCGGGTGCGAGTGCGTTTGTGGTGGGCATTGGCGTGACGGCGGCATTGGCCAGCAGTGCGCAGTGTGGGTTCGGCGTGGCGCGCACCTACAACGAGATCCTTGACCCGGATGCAAACGATCGCATGGATGACGCCCAATGGTATGGCGCCGTTTCACCGCTCCTTGATGCAGCCTCTTTGGTGGGGGTTGGAGCGGGCGCCTTTACCACGATCAAACTCTTGAAAGCCAACAAGGCCGCCGCGCTGGGCAAGAGTTGGTATGAACTGCTCAAGGGCCTGAGCCGGCAGGAGCGCAGGAAGTTGACCAAGGAATTGCTGAGCCTGCGCGATCCCAGCCTGACGCCCAAGCTCCTCAAGTTGCAGCAACGTACCGGAAAACTGACCAAACGCTACAGCTCCACCGAAATCCGGCATGCGACGTTGACCCAACTCAAAGACGCGTTAGGCGGACTATTGGGCATCTGGGGCAGCTACCGAAGCGGCAGCGTTGGCAGCGCCACCACGCTTGCCATCGGTTTGTATGAGGACCTGACGGAATGAGAGGCTTCCCCGACATGGGCAGCTTTCTCGCCCGCTATTTCCCGGTGTTCATGGGCACGATTTTCATGGCGATCTTTGCCGGGGCGTCGGCTGTGTCCCTCGCAGGCGTGACGTATTGGCGTGGCTTTGACCCGTCGCTCAAAGCCGACTACTCCGGCCTGGCTATTCTGGTGCTCGTCGCGGTGCTGGTATTTGGCAATGTAATGATTGCGCGCGGACGCCCGTGGGCCACGGGGCTGGTGGCGGGTTACCTGGGCGGTTGCCTGCTGTTCGTGCTGCCGATGATCCAATACCCCCTGCCCATGCTGGTGTATGGCTCATCTGCGCTCTTCCCGTTAGTGGGGTTAATGCTGCTCAACAGCAAACGCCACCGCGAAATGCGTCAAAAGCTGCTCGAAATCCGTCACCTGCGCGAAGCTGCGATCGCCAGGCACAAAGCGCGTTGACTGGGTAGATTCACCACCCACCCTCACACCCGCGCCACAAATATGTGCAGCGCATGCACCATCGAACCTCTGTTGGCGCCGTTTTGGTGCTGTACTGCACCGGGTCTTACGATAAAGCGCAATGACGGCCGCTCTGGCATAAGTCTTGCGCGCTTTGTTTCCATGCCCTGGCTCGCAGGAGGCCGCCGTGTCGATTCATGTCGCGTTGCACCACGTTACGCATTACCGCTACGACCGCGCTGTCGAACTCGGCCCACAGATAGTGCGTCTGCGCCCGGCAGCTCACAGCCGCACGCGGATTTTGTCCTACGCACTGAAAGTGCTGCCTGAGCAGCACTTCATCAATTGGCAGCAAGACCCGCAGGGCAATTACCTGGCGCGGTTGGTCTTCCCGGAGAAGACTGACGAGCTTCGTATTGAAGTCGACCTGGTTGCCGAAATGGCGGTGTTCAACCCGTTCGACTTTTTCCTTGAGCCCTACGCCGAAAAAATCCCCTTCAGCTATGCCGCCGATGAGCAGCGCGAGCTGGCGCCGTATTTGGAAACGTTGCCGCTGACCCCGAAATTTGCCGCCTACCTGGCCGGCATTGACCGCACGCCGTTGCCGGCAGTGGACTTCCTGGTCGGCCTCAACCAGCGCCTGGCTGCCGATATTGGTTACCTGATCCGCATGGAACCGGGCGTGCAAACCCCGGAATTCACCCTGGAAAACGCCTCCGGCTCGTGCCGCGATTCGGCCTGGCTGTTGGTGCAGCTGCTGCGCAACCTGGGCTTGGCGGCGCGATTCGTGTCCGGCTATCTGATCCAGCTGACCGCCGACGTCAAAGCCCTCGACGGCCCGTCTGGCACTGAAGTGGATTTCACCGACCTGCACGCCTGGTGCGAAGTGTATTTGCCTGGCGCGGGCTGGATCGGCCTGGACGCCACCTCCGGGCTGTTCGCCGGTGAAGGGCATATCCCGTTGGCCTGTAGTCCCGATCCATCGTCTGCCGCGCCCATCAGTGGGTTGGTGGAACCGTGCGAGTGCGAATTTACCCACGAAATGTCGGTTGAGCGGATCTGGGAAGCGCCGCGCGTCACCAAGCCCTACACCGAAGAACAATGGCTGGCGATCCAGGCCCTGGGCCGTCAGATCGATGGCGACCTGCTCAAGGACGACGTGCGCCTGACCATGGGCGGCGAGCCGACGTTCGTTTCCATCGACGACCCCGACGGCGCTGAGTGGAACACCGCCGCTTTGGGGCCGGACAAGCGTCGCTTGTCCGCCGAGCTGTTTCAGCGCATGCGCCAGCACTACGCACCCAAAGGCCTGGTGCATTTTGGCCAGGGCAAGTGGTACCCCGGCGAGCAATTGCCGCGCTGGTCGCTCAACTGCTACTGGCGCCGCGACGGGGTGCCGATCTGGCACAACAGCGCGCTGATCGCCGACGAGCAAGAAGATTATGGCGCCGACGGCGTGATGGCGGGGCGCTTTCTGGCGAGTGTCGCCGAGCGCCTCAAACTGCCGGCGCGCTTTGTGTTCCCGGCCTTCGAAGACAATTTCTACTACCTGTGGCGCGAAGGCGCACTGCCGCAAAACGTCACCGCCCAGGACCCGCGCCTGAGCGACGACCTGGAGCGCGAGCGCCTGCGCAAAGTGTTCAGCCAGGGCCTGGATAAAGTCATCGGCCAAGTGCTGCCGCTGGCGCGCACAGCGGCGAATGACCGCTGGCAGAGCGGGCCCTGGTACCTGCGTGACAACCACTGCCGGCTGGTACCCGGCGACTCGCCGCTGGGCTACCGCCTGCCGTTGGCCTCGCAGCCTTGGGTGACGGCAGCGGAATATCCGTTTGTGCACCCCACCGACCCGAACCAGGATCAGCCGGCGCTGCCAACCACCGCTCAGCTGCAAAGCCACGGCGAGCCCGCGCCGAGCGACGAGCGCGAGCCGAAGGTCGATGAGTCCGCCGACTGGCTGACGCGCACGGCCTTGTGCGCCGAAGCACGCGAAGGGCGCCTGTACCTGTTCATGCCGCCGCTGGAGCGCGTCGAGGACTACCTGGAGTTGGTGGCCGCCATCGAAGCCACCGCCGAAGAGCTGCATTGCCCGGTTCTGCTGGAAGGCTACGAGCCACCGGCCGACACGCGCCTGAGCAACTTCCGGGTCACACCGGACCCGGGTGTGATTGAGGTCAATGTGCAGCCATCCTCCACGTGGGATGAGTTGGTGGAACGCACCGAATTCCTCTACGAAGAGGCGCGGCAAACCCGCCTGACCACCGAAAAATTCATGATCGACGGCCGCCACACCGGCACCGGCGGCGGTAACCACTTTGTGCTGGGCGGCGCGACGCCCAAGGATTCGCCGTTCCTGCGCCGGCCTGATTTGCTGCGCAGCCTGATCAGCTATTGGCATAACCACCCGTCGCTGTCGTACCTGTTTTCCGGCCTGTTTATCGGCCCGACCTCCCAGGCACCGCGGGTGGACGAAGCCCGCAACGACGCGCTGTACGAGCTGGAAATCGCGTTTGCACAAATGCCCGAGCCCGGCGAAGAGTGCCCGCCGTGGTTGGTGGACCGCTTGCTGCGCAACCTGCTGATCGACGTGACCGGCAACACCCATCGCGCAGAATTCTGCGTCGACAAGCTCTACTCACCCGACGGCGCCACTGGCCGCCTGGGCCTGCTGGAGTTGCGTGCGTTTGAAATGCCGCCCCACGCGCGCATGAGCTTGACCCAACAGTTGCTGCTGCGCGCCTTGGTCGCGCGTTTCTGGCGTGAGCCTTATGCGCCGCCGAAACTGGCGCGTTGGGGCACGGAACTGCATGACCGCTTCCTGCTGCCGCACTTTATCGAGCAGGATTTTGCCGACGTGATCGTCGAACTCAACGCCGCCGGTTACCCGTTGCGTGCCGAGTGGTTTGCCGCGCATTTGGAGTTCCGTTTCCCCAAAGTCGGCGACTACGCCGTCAGCGGTATCGAACTGGAACTGCGCCAGGCCCTGGAGCCTTGGCACGTGCTGGGCGAAGAGGGCGCAGTCGGCGGTACGGTGCGCTATGTGGATTCGTCCCTGGAGCGCCTGCAAGTCAAACTGACCGGGCTGGCGCCGCAACGCTATTTGCTGACCTGCAATGGCATTCCGGTGCCGCTGCAACCGACCGGGCGTATCGGGGAGTTCGTCGCGGGCGTGCGTTATCGCGCCTGGCAACCGGCCAACTGCCTGCAACCGACCATCGCGGTGCATGCGCCCTTGGTGTTCGATTTGCTCGATACCTGGATGCAACGTTCGCTGGGCGGTTGCCAGTATCATGTCGCCCACCCGGGCGGGCGCAATTACGACAGCTTGCCGGTGAATGCCAATGAGGCCGAGAGTCGGCGCATGGCGCGGTTTTTCCGTCTGGGGCACACCCCAGGCAAGCTGCCGGTGCCGGCTTTGGTGATTAATGATGAACTGCCGATGACCCTGGATCTGCGGCGTTTCCCCAATAAAAATGACTGAATGCACTCCCGCTGTGGTCTCTGGCTTTTGTGGTGAGCGGGCTTGCCCCGCGCGAGGCAAGCTCGCTCTCCACAAAGGATGGATCCCACAGGGGATTTGCAGTGTTTGTTGATTTAAACTGAGCCCCCTTGCCCCTGCCGAGCGTTCCATGTCCGACTTGCTCGACCGTTACCCGCTGACCGCGGGTACTTATCACGAACTGCTGGACGACGGCGGCGCCGTGCGTGCCCATTGGCAGCGCTTGCTCGACCATCTGCAACGCAGCACACCTGCGCAACTGGCCCAGCGCCAGGCGCTGTTGACCCGGCAGATCCAGGAAAACGGCGTGACCTACAACGTCTACGCCGACCCCAAGGGCGCGGACCGCCCGTGGGAGCTGGATTTACTGCCGCATGTGCTGGCGGCCGATGAGTGGCAGCAGCTGTCCGCCGGCATCGCCCAGCGTGCGCGCCTGCTGAATGCCGTGCTGGCTGATCTGTATGGCCCGCAGCGCTTGATCAAGGAAGGCCTGCTGCCGGCCGAACTGGTGTTTGGCCACAACAATTTCCTCTGGCCGTGCCAGGGCATCCAGCCGCCGGACGGGGCGTTTCTGCACCTGTACGCCGTGGACCTCGCGCGCACGCCAGACGGCCGTTGGTGGGTCACGGCCGACCGCACCCAGGCGCCGTCGGGCGCGGGTTATGCGTTGGAAAACCGCACCATCGTGTCCCGCGCATTTCCGGACCTGTACCGCGACTTGCAGGTTCAGCACCTCACCGGTTTTTTCCGCACGCTCCAGGAGACCCTGGCGCGCCAAGCCCCTGGCGATGACCAGCCGCCGTTGATCGTGCTGCTCACGCCGGGGCGTTTCAACGAAAGCTATTTCGAACACCTCTACCTCGCGCGCCAACTGGGCTACCCGCTGGTGGAGGGCGGCGACCTCACCGTGCGCGACAGCACGGTGTTCCTGAAAACCCTCAGCGGTTTGCGCCGGGTGAACGCGATCATGCGGCGCCTGGACGACGACTTCTGCGACCCGCTGGAGCTGCGCACCGACTCCGCCCTCGGCGTGCCCGGCCTGCTCGATGCCGTGCGCCAAGGCAATGTGCTGGTGGCCAATGCCTTGGGCAGCGGCGTGCTGGAATCCCCGGGGTTGCTCGGCTTTCTACCGAAGATCAACGAATTCCTGTTTGGCGAAGAACTGATATTGCCGTCCATCGCGACCTGGTGGTGCGGTGAGGCGCCGGTGCTCGCCGAGGCGCTGGAGAAACTGCCGGAACTGCTGATCAAACCGGCGTTCCCTTCGCAAAGTTTCGCTCCGGTGTTCGGCCGCGATTTGAACGACGAACAACGCCAGGCCCTGGCCGAGCGCATGCGCGCGCGGCCTTACGCGTATGTCGCCCAAGAGCTGGCGCAACTGTCGCAAGCCCCGGTGTGGCACACCGTCGATGACCACCTGCAGCACCGTGCCATCGGCATGCGGGTGTACGCCGTGGCCAGTGATGAGGGCTATCGCGTGTTGCCTGGCGGCCTGACCCGCGTGGCGGCCGAGGCGGATGCCGAAGTGGTGTCGATGCAACGTGGCGGCGCGAGCAAGGACACGTGGGTGCTCGGCGAGCGTGCCATCGGCGGCGAGCATTGGCGTGCGCAGCGCGCGATTGGCGCGCATGACCTGGTGCGTCGCGACCCTTACCTGCCGTCACGCGTGGTGGAAAACCTGTTCTGGTTCGGCCGTTACTGCGAGCGTTGCGATGACAGCGCGCGATGGCTGCGGATCGTGCTGGCGCGTTACGTCGACGGCGATGACCCCTTGGCCTTGCAGGCCGCGGTCGAGTTGGGCGAGAACCTGCGCCTGTTGCCGGAGGAGGGCGAGTTGCCCGAACGCCTGCTCGCCGCCTTGCTCGGTGATGACTGGCCGTCGAGCCTGCGCGCCAACCAGCAGCGTTTGCAGTGGGCGGCGTCCCAGGTGCGCGGCAAGTTGTCCCGGGAAAACTGGCAGGCGTTGGTTGAGCTGCAACGCGAAGCCATGGAGCTGGAAAGCGAAACGCCGGACTTCGGCGAGTTGCTGGATTTTCTCAACCGCCTGGTGATGTCCCTGGCGGCATTGTCCGGTTTTGCCCTGGATGACATGACCCGCGATGAAGGCTGGCGCTTTTTGATGATGGGCCGGCGTATCGAGCGTCTGCAGTTTCTCAGCAGCAGCCTCGCGGCGTTCCTGCGCGGCGTGGCGGTGTTCGATCAGGCGGGGCTGGAGTGGTTGCTGGAACTGGGCAACAGCAGCATCACCTATCGTTCGCGCTACCTGGCGGTGCCGCAATTGATTCCGGTGCTCGACCTGTTGCTGCTGGATGAGCAGAACCCGCACGCGGTGCTGTTCCAGCTCAAATTGGTCAGCCGCACCTTGCGCCGTCTTAATGACGATTTTGGTGTGCCGCGTGAAACCGGTTTGGCGCCATTGGTGGAGCGCCTGGCGCGCTTCGACCTGGGTTGCCTGGAGAACCCGCTGTTTGGCGAGTCCAGCGTGCGTGCCGCGCTGGATGGCCTGGCTGATCTGCTGCAGGAGGTTGCCGATGAGAGTGGGCAAGTCTCGGATCGCCTGGCCTTGCGCCATTTTGCCCATGTGGATGATGTCAGCCAGCAAACGGTGTCGGTGTGATGAGTGCGCGCTACCAGATTTTCCACGATACCCATTACCACTACGACAGCCCGGTGTCCCTGGCGCAGCAGTTGGCGCACCTGTGGCCGCGGCCGTGTGCCTGGCAGCGCTGCACCTGGCAACAGCTGGATATCAGCCCGCAGCCGTCTTCGCGGCGCGATGAGCTGGACGTGTTTGGCAACCCGATCACGCGGCTGGCCTTTGAGCGGCCTCATGATGAACTGCTGGTGAATGCCGGGCTGACCGTGGAGGTGCTGGCGCGGCCGTCACTGGATTTCCAGTTGTCGCCGCCTTGGGATCAGACGTGCGACAGCCTCACCTACAGCAGCCAGCCGCTGTCGCCTGAGCGGTTGGAAGCCTGCCGGTATCGCTTCGAATCACCCTACGTGCACCTGAAAAATACCTTTGTCGAGTTCTCCGAAAGCTGTTTCCCGCCCGGCAAGCCTTTGCTGCTCGGCGTGCAGGCCTTGATGGAAAAGATCTTCAGTGAGTTCACCTTCGATGCCGAGGCCACTCAGGTTGCGACGCCGCTGGTGGAAGTACTGGAGCGCCGTCGAGGCGTGTGCCAGGACTTTGCCCACCTGATGCTCGCGTGCCTGCGCTCGCGGGGGCTGGCGGCGCGTTATATCAGCGGCTATCTGCTCACGCAGCCGCCGCCCGGCCAGCCACGGCTGATCGGCGCCGATGCGTCGCATGCATGGGTGTCGGTGTATTGCCCGGTGTCGGGTTGGGTGGATTTTGATCCGACCAACAATGTGCAGCCGGCACTGGAGCACATCACCTTGGCCTGGGGCCGGGATTTCTCCGATGTGTCGCCGTTGCGGGGGGTGATTCTGGGGGGAGGGAGCCATGACCCGGAGGTGCGGGTGACGGTGATGCCTTTAGAGTGAGGATGCGCTGTAAGGATCGTTCCCACGCTCTGCGTGGGAATGCCTGCCGTGACGCTCTGCGTCACCCTTGCGCAGGCTTCGAACCTTACGGTGCGCCTGGACGCGGAGCGTCCGAGGCTGCATTCCCACGCTGAGCGTGGGAACGATCATCCTGGTTGCTTCAGGCGTCTGGCGCCGGATCTTTCGGTGTTTCGGTGTCGTCTGCTGCCACTTCACCTTCCGCATCCGGGTTCAGGGCCGCGGCTTCTTCATCTGCAGTGGCTTTCTTGCGTTGCAGTTTTTCCTCTTTCTTCTGTTCCTTGGCCAAGTCTCTCTGACGTTTGGCGAAGGAGTAATTAGGTTTGGCCATGGGCGATCCTCTAGGGTCGAAGGTGAGGGTGGGCGGCGCGCAGCTGCCTTGGGTCGCTATGGTAGCAGCTTAGCAGCGCGCTTGGGCCTCACTTACCGCAGGCGTAAGCAGCCAGCAAGCCGTTGAACAGTTGGTTGAGGTGCATGGCAGAGGCTCCAGTGGTTGATGGGCCGATCATAGGCGGGCGGCGTCACTTTGGCTGGTAGATTGTGTTGATCAGTCTGATAGCCTAAAGTTGTATACAATCTGTTGATTCAGATCATAAGAAAGTCTGCCTGATTGGGGCACCCTTGTCGCAATACGCGTTTTTTAAACCCTGCCTTGGAGATTCACATGTTTGCCAAACTCGTTGCTGTTTCCCTGCTGACTCTGGCGAGCGGCCAGTTGCTTGCCGCAGAGTGCAAGGTCACCGTCGACTCCACCGACCAGATGTCTTTCAATACCAAAGCCGTTGAAATCGACAAAAGCTGCAAGACCTTCACCGTGGAACTGACCCACTCCGGCAGCTTGCCGAAAAACATCATGGGCCATAACTGGGTGCTGAGTTCCGCCGCCGACATGCCTGGCATCGCCAGCGACGGTATGGCCGCCGGTATCGACAAGAACTACCTGAAAGACGGCGACACCCGCATCATTGCCCACACCAAGATCATTGGTGCTGGCGAGAAAGACTCCGTGACCTTCGACGTGTCGAAACTGGCCGCCGGTACTGATTACGCGTTCTTCTGCTCGTTCCCAGGCCACATCTCGATGATGAAAGGCACTGTGACGCTGAAGTAACAGGGTTCCAGCTGCAAAAAAAGCGCCTTGTGGGGCGCTTTTTTGTGGGCGGTCAGTTGTACCGCGTCATCGTTCTTCGCGAGCAAGCCCGCTCCCACATTCGGCCGCATTCTCATACTGGAACTCGGTCAAATGTGGGAGCGGGCTTGCTCGCGAAGACGGTCTGACTGTCAACACAAAACTAGCTGACTCACCTCACGGCGCAAACGGCATGACCCGCTTGTGCTCAGTCTTGCGGTACGTATCGCAGATGATCTTGAACGCTTCCTCGCGCACCGGCTCGCCATGCAGGAAGGCGTCGATCTCGGCGTAGGTCACGCCATGGGACGCTTCATCCGGCTTGCCGGGCGACAGGTCTTCGAGGTCGGCAGTCGGGATTTTCTCAACCAACGACTCCGGCGCGCCAAAGTGCCGGGCAATCGAGCGCACCTGGTTTTTCACCAGCCCGCTCAGCGGCGCCAGGTCGCAGGCGCCGTCACCGAACTTGGTGAAAAAGCCCATCACGGCTTCCGCCGCGTGGTCGGTGCCGATCACCAGGCCGCCAGCCGCGCCGGCGATGGTGTACTGCGCCACCATGCGCATGCGCGCCTTCGTGTTGCCCAGCACAAAATCACGCGACACCGCCGCCTTGCCTTCAAACGCGGCCACTTCATTGGCCAGGGATTTCACCGCTGGGCCGATGTTCACGGTGTGGCGCTCGTCCGGCTCGATGAAATCCACCGAAGCCTGGGCGTCGTGTTCGTCGAACTGGGTTTCGTAGGGCAGGCGCACCGCGATAAAGCGGTAAGCCTCATCACCGCTGCTGGCGCGCAGTTCTTTCATCGCGCGCTGGGCCAGCAGGCCGGCGGTCAGGGAGTCGACGCCACCGCTGATGCCCAGCACCAATGTCTTGAGCCCGGAATTGCGCAGGCAATCCTGGATAAACGTCACGCGGCGAGCCACTTCGGCCTCAAGGGCGGCGGGGTCTTTGAACGGCGCTTGAACCTTGAGCTGCTGCGCAATCTCACGCTGTACGGCTTGCATGATTCACTCCTTGCTGGAAAGGGCAGGTACTTTAAAAACGTGACGCAAATAGGCGACAAAATTCGGGTCGGTGCAATGGGTCTTGCCCGCTTCATCGGAGATCTTCGCGACGGGCTGGCCATTGCAAGCGGTCATTTTAAGCACGATGCTCATCGGTTCCACACCTGGAATGTCACAGGTCAGGTTGGTGCCGATGCCGAAACTCACGTTAATGCGACCGCGCAACGCACGGAAAATCTCCAGCGCCTTGGGCAGCGACAGGCTGTCGGAGAACACCAGGGTCTTGCTCATCGGCTCGATGCCCAGCTTATGGTAATGGGCGATGGCCTTTTCGGCCCACTGCACCGGGTCACCGGAGTCGTGGCGCAGGCCGTCGAACAGCTTGGCGAAGTACAAGTCGAAGTCGCCCAGGAATGCATCGGTGGTGATGCAGTCGGTCAGGGCGATGCCCAGCAGGCCACGGTATTCGCGGACCCAGCAATCAAGGGCGGCGATCTGGCTGTCGATCAGGCGCGGGCCGAGTTGCTGGTGCGCCATGATCCATTCGTGGGCCATGGTGCCCAGCGGCTTCATGTCGAATTCGCGGGCCAGGTGCACGTTGCTGGTGCCGACAAAACGCCCGGGGAAGTCATGCTTGAGCACGCTGACCACTTCTTCCTGCACGCGGTACGAGAAGCGCCGGCGTGTGCCGAAGTCGGCCACTTGCAGCTCCGAGAGTTCCTCGCTGCTGGCGTTCGCGGTCAGCCAGTCGAACTTGCGGTACAGCTGCTCGCGGGCCTGTTCGAGGATCACGGTCTGGTAGCGGTAGCGGTTGCGCACTTCGCTGACGATGGCCAGCATTGGCACTTCAAACAGGATCACGTGCAGCCACGGCCCGCGCAGGCGGATGAACAGCTCGCCGTTTTCGATGCCGGTTTGCACATAGCGCAGGTTGAAGCGGAACAGCCCGAGGAAGCGCAAAAAATCCGGCTTCATGAAGCTGATGCGTTCCAGAAAGCCCAACTGGTCAGGGCTGAGGCTCAGCTCGGCGAGGCGCTCGATCTGGTAGCGGATCTCCGCCAGGTACGGGCGCAGGTCTTCACTGTTGCGGCAACGAAACTCCCATTCAACTTCCACGTTCGGGTAGTTGTGCAGCACCGCCTGCATCATGGTCAGCTTGTAGAAGTCGGTGTCGAGCAAGTTCTGCACGATGCGATCGGCAAACACACTCTCGCTCATAACGGGAATCTCCAGACGGGTCGGCGATGGGCGCCGACCTTTACGCACTATTAAGGAATGGTGCTAGTGGCGCATAGACCTGTGTTGTTTTGCCAGTGTTTTTTCAGCTGGCACCGTTGTTGTGGCCACTGACGCCTTCGCGAGCAAGCCCGCTCCCACATTTGGAATGCGTTTCAACTGTGGGAG
>NZ_JBARTQ010000495.1:0-2264 GCF_049645325.1 Pseudomonas sp.
TTTATGCCCAAGCCGGCGCTGCCACCAGCCCGAACCTGAACAACATATCCCGCGAAGAGCGCGACCGCCTGATGCACAGCAAAACCGAATACCTGGCGCTTTACACCCTGCTCAAAGACCTGTGGCTGCCGGTCTCCCGCGACACTGCCAGCTTGCTCTACATACTGGCGCGCAGCACCAGGGCGCGGGCGATTGTCGAGTTCGGCACCTCGTTTGGGTTGTCTACGTTGTTCCTGGCGGCGGCACTGCGCGACAACGGCGGTGGCGTGTTGATTGGCAGCGAGTTCGAACCGTCGAAGATCGCCCTCGCGCGCGAACACTTCATCGAAGGCGGCGTGAGCGACTTGATCGAAATCCGTGAAGGCGATGCGCTGGTCACCTTGGCCACCGACCTGCCGGAAGCCGTCGACTTGCTGCTGCTGGACGGCGCCAAGACGCTGTATGGCGATGTCCTGGGCCTGGTGGAAAAACACCTGCGGCCCGGCGCCCTGGTGGTCGCCGACAACACCGACTATTGCCCCGAATACCTGGCGCACGTGCGCTCGCCGCAGAACGGCTACCTGTCGGTGCCGTTTGGCGATGACATCGAACTGTCGATTCGCCTGCGCTGAGCCTCTGGCAACGTTGCGGCAGTGGCGACGAGGGTGTTGCTGTCAGCGCTTGCTGAACGCCAGCCGCGCCGCAAACAACACGAAGATCAAGCCCGTGGTGCGGTCCATCCACTGGATGACCTTTTCCCGCCGCAGGAACCCGGACAGTGGCTGGGTGGCGCCAATCAATATCAGCGACCACACCAGCCCCAGCACCACGTGAATGCTGACCAGGCCGAAGGTCCAGGCGATCAGCGAATGGCCTTGCGGGATGAATTGCGGCAGGAACGACACGTAGAAAATCCCCACCTTGGGGTTCAGTGCATTGCCCAGCATGCCCTTGAGGAACCAGTTGCTGCTGGGCTTGCCGTCTGCCTCGACCGGTGACAGTGACCGGCGCGGGCGCATCAGCATGTTCAACCCCAGCCACGCCAGGTAAGCGGCGCCGCAGTATTTCAAAACGGTGAACGCGACCTCGGACACCGCAATCAATGCGCCCAGGCCAAAGGCAACCGCCGCGCCCCAGAGCAAACAGCCAGCATTGATGCCAAGGGTGGCCTGCAACGCCTGGCGCTTGCCTTCCACGGTTGCGGTGCGCAGGACCAGCGCCGTGTCGAGCCCTGGGGTGAGCGTCAGCAGCGTGGCGGCGAAGGTGAAGGCGAAGAGGTTGTCGGTGATGGACATGGGCCGATGGCTTCAAGGTGAGGTGGGTGGAAAGTAGCACCGATCGGCAGCCCGGTTGGAAAACCCTGAGACTTCCCGGCGAAAATCTTCATAATGGCGGCCAATTTTGTTTAGCCCGTTATTCTGGTGTGCCCGCATGGAAATTAAGGTCAACTTTCTCGACAACCTCCGGCTTGAAGCCAAGTTCGATGATTTCACGGTAATTGCCGACCAGCCGATTCGCTACAAAGGCGACGGCTCGGCACCGGGTCCCTTCGATTACTTTCTGGCTTCGTCGGCGTTGTGCGCGGCGTACTTTGTAAAGTTGTACTGCGAAACCCGCAATATCCCCACCGATAATATTCGCCTGTCGCAGAACAACATTGTCGACCCGGAGAACCGCTACAACCAGATCTTCAAGATCCAGGTTGAGCTGCCGGCGGATATCTCCGACAAGGACCGCCAGGGCATCCTGCGTTCCATCGACCGTTGCACCGTGAAGAAAGTGGTGCAGGCCGGCCCTGAATTCGTGATTGAAGAAGTGGAAAACCTCGACGCGGATGCCCAGGCATTGCTGATGCCGAGCTCATCCTCCGAGGCCGGCACCTACATCGCGGGCAAGGACCTGCCGCTGGAGCAGACCATCGCCAACATGTCGGGCATTCTGGCCGGCCTGGGCATGAAGATTGAAATCGCCTCGTGGCGCAATATCGTGCCCAACGTGTGGTCGCTGCACATCCGCGACGCGCATTCGCCGATGTGCTTCACCAACGGCAAGGGCGCGACCAAGGAAGGCGCGCTGGCCTCGGCATTGGGCGAGTTTATCGAACGGCTCAATTGCAACTTCTTCTACAACGACCAGTTCTGGGGTGAAGAACTCGCCAACGCGGCGTTCGTGCACTACCCGGATGAGCGCTGGTTCCAGCCGGGTCGCAAAGATGAACTGCCAACTGAAATTCTCGATGCCTATTGCCTGAAAATCTACAACCGCGACGGCGAGCTGCGTGGCTC
>NZ_JBARTQ010000496.1:0-7675 GCF_049645325.1 Pseudomonas sp.
AGTCAACTGCGTCCCCACATCGTTTGGTATGGCGAAAACGTGCCGAATATTGAGGTGGCGCAGCAGCACTTCAAACACGCACAGAAAGTACTGGTAGTGGGGACATCGCTCACGACGCAGCCGGCCGCAGGCCTGGTAAACAAAGCCAGCCATCATGCGGAAAAAGTTCTCGTAGGCCTGGCGATCGTGCGCAAGCCCTATGGGTATGAATTCATGCGTGGAAAGGCATCAAGCCTGGTGCCCTATGTGGTGGGATGCTGGATGAAAGGCCAGAGAGCTCGCTGACTCGCAAAAAACCGAGAGCCCACCAGCAGCAGGCTCTCGGAAACGCCCTACTTGGGCTTGCGATAGCTGTTGATGATCGCGGAGAAATCCTTGCCGCCTTCCCCGCGCTGGCTCATCGATTGATACAACTGCTGGGCCACAGCCCCCAGAATCACCGGTTGCTTCGCCTGACGCGCCGCTTCAGTGGCCAGGCCCAAATCCTTGAGCATCAGGTCGGCGCCAAAACCACCGGTGTACCCACGAGACGACGGCGCGGTTTCGATCACGCCCGGCCACGGGTTGTAGGTGTCCGAACTCCAGCAACGCCCGGTGGAGCTGTTGATGATGCCGGCCAGAACTTGCGTGTCGATGCCCAGCGCATCGCCCAGAGCCATGGCCTCGCTGACGCCGACCATGCTGATACCGAGCAACAGGTTGTTGCAGATCTTGGCGATCTGGCCGGTGCCGACGTCGCCGCAGTGCACAATATTGCGGCCCATCTGCGCCAGCACCGGTTGCAGGGTGGCGAACAGTTCCGGGGTGGCGCCGACCATGAAGGTCAGCGTGCCCGCCTGTGCGCCGCCGGTGCCGCCGGAGACGGGCGCGTCGGCCACCACAACACCTTGCTTGGCCGCTGCCGCCGCCACATCCCGAATGGTCTGCGGGTCGATGGTGCTGCAATCCACCGCCGGCACGCCTTTGCCGATACCGGCGAGCACGCCGTCTTCATTCAGCCAGACGCTGCGCACATGGGCCGCCGCCGGCAGCATGGTAATCACCAGCTCCGCGTCTTTCGCCGCGTCACGCGGCGAGTCGCTGACGGTGCCGCCCAGCTCGGCCAATTCCTTGAGCACGGCCTGGTTCAGGTCGAACAGGTTCAGCGCGTGGCCGGCCTTGATCAGGTTGCGGGCCATGGGTGCGCCCATGTTGCCCAAGCCGATAAATGCAATCTTCATGGTCGTCTCCCGGAATCAGCGCAGGTTGATGGTGGTGTTGACGCCATCGTTGACCGTGTCGTCGTCGAACCAGCGGCTGGTGACGGTTTTGGTCTGGGTGTAGAACTGCACCACTTGCTTGCCGTACGGGCCGAGGTCGCCGAGCTTGGAACCGCGCGAACCGGTGAAGCTGAAGAACGGCACCGGCACCGGGATCGGGATATTGATACCGACTTGGCCTACATCGATTTCGCTCTGGAACTTACGCGCCGCTGCACCGCTTTGAGTGAACAGGCCGGTGCCATTGCCGAACGGGTTGGCGTTGACCAGCGCGATGGCTTCATCGAGCGTGGCAACTTCCAGCACCACCAGCACCGGGCCGAAGATTTCCTGGGTGTAGATTTGCATATCGGTGGTCACGCCCGAGAACAGGGTCGGGCCGACGAAGTTGCCTTGCTCGAAGCCCGGTACCTTGATGTCGCGGCCATCCAGCTCCAGCTTGGCGCCTTCTTTCACGCCGCTTTCGATCAGCTCAAGGATGCGCGCCTTGGCGCGTTTGGAAATCACCGGGCCGACATCCGTGCCCGCTTCGCTGCCGGCATTCACGTTGAGTTTTTGCGCCAGCGCCTTGAGGTCCGGCAGCCATTGCTTGGCCGCGCCCACCAGCACCACCACCGAGGTGGCCATGCAACGCTGGCCGGCCGCGCCGAAACCGGCGCCGACCAAGGCGTTCAGGGTGTGTTCGCGGTTGGCGTCCGGCAACACCACGGCGTGGTTCTTGGCGCCCATCATCGACTGCACGCGCTTGCCGTGTTTACCGGCCAGGTCATAAACATGCGTGCCGACGGCGGTCGAACCGACGAAAGACACGGCCTTGATGTCTTTATGGGTGCACAGCGCATCCACCACGTCTTTGCCGCCGTGTACCACGTTGAGCACGCCAGCCGGCACGCCGGCTTCCAGCGCCAGCTCTACCAGCAGCACGGTCGACAACGGGTCTTGCTCGGACGGCTTGAGCACGAAGGTGTTACCGCAGGCAATCGCCATCGGGAACATCCACAGCGGGATCATCGCCGGGAAGTTGAACGGGGTAATACCGGCGCACACGCCGATCGGCTGGCGCAGGGTGTAGGTATCGACGCCACCGGCGACGTTTTCAGCGAATTCGCCCATCTGCAAGGTGCCAATGGAGCACGCGTGCTCGACCACTTCCAGGCCACGGAAAATATCGCCTTCGGCGTCGGCAATGGTCTTACCCTGCTCGGCGCTGAGGACTACAGCGATGCGTTTGGAATGCTCGCGGATCAAGGCTTGCAGCTTGAGCATGATGCGCATGCGTGCGCCAATCGGCGTCAGCTTCCAGGTCTGGAAGGCGCGGTGGGCAGCGTCGATGGCCGCGTTGACTTCATCGGCCGTGGCGAACGGGACTTTGGCCAGCACCTCTTGGGTGGCCGGGTTGACGATGTCTTGCCAATGGGTGGTCTTGGACTCGACCCACTCGCCATTGATCAGCAACTTGACCTGTTGCACGGAAATATCGGCAGATGCGTTCATGTGGTCTCCAATCTTATATTTATGCAGAGACAAGGCGCGTTAACCGCCTTGGGAATGAGGCGTTCGGACTGTTTTTGGAGTATAGATGTGCAAACTTCTAATAAGAACGCACATAAAAGCCGGTCCAATATGCAAAAAAACATCACCTCCTTGGGCTCCCTGAACTGGGATGACCTGAAGTTTTTCCTCGAAGTGGCCCGCACCCGCAAGGCCAGCGTGGCCGCCAAGCGCCTGGCGGTGGACTACACCACCGTGTCACGGCGCATCAGCTCACTGGAAGTGTCGCTCGGCACGCTGTTGTTCGAAAAATCCCGGACCAGCGGCTTCGTCCTCACCCCCGAGGGCCAGCGTTTGCTCGGCTACGCGGAGTCCATCGAAAGCACCTTGCACATGGCCTGCGAGCAGGTTTCCGGCTCCGGCGTGGCGTTGTCCGGCCACGTGCGCATGGGGTGCACCGAGGGCTTCGGCAGCTTTTTTGTTACGCCGCAATTGAGCCATTTCGTCGACACGTACCCGGCGATCTCGGTGGACATCCTGCCCCTGCCCCACTTCATCAGCCTGTCCAAACGCGAAGCCGACATCGTCATCGCCCTGGAACGCCCGGAACACGGGCCCTATGTGTGCTGCAAACTCTGTGACTACAAATTGCAGCTGTACGCGACCCAGGACTACCTCGACCAACACCCACCGATCCAGCGCCCGGCGGATTTGGCCGAGCACCCATTTATCAGTTATGTGGATGATTTGGCGTTCAGTTCGGAGCTTCTCTACCTCGCGAATGTTGTGCCCGGCGCCAGCGCCAGTTTGCGCAGTACCAGCGTGATCGCGCAGTACGTGGCGGCGCAGCAGGGGCGTTCGATGGCGATACTGCCGTGTTTTTTGGCGGCGCAGGACCCACGGTTGTTGCCGGTGTTGGGCGAGCAGATTGCGATTACGCGGCAGTTCTGGATGTATTGCCGGGAGGATTTGCGCAAGTTGAAGCGGATTACGTTGTTGTGGGATTACATCCGGGAAGTGACGGAGCAGAACCAAGGGTTGTTGATGGGGGAAACGCGGGAGATGCGGTTTGCGGATTAAAGGGCCATCAACGACGATTCGCTTTAAATTGCAGGACGTTTCCTAGAGACTCTCCACCCTATTGCGCCTTACTGTCTGGGTCACTAGCCTCCTGACTTCGCTGCGAACAGCGAGCGGGTTTAGCGACCCGGATTAGTTGGGATGTGATGCCAAAGTACTGCCAGGCGTTTTTACCTGTCTTTACCGTTTTATGGCGGCTGTACGCGGGAGACCTTCGGGTCTGCCGGGTTCCCAAATTTACCGGTTCGCTAACCCGTGTACAGCTGCCACCTCTTCATGTTTAGCGACATGCCGTGGTGACCCCTACTGCAAATTTGGGAAACATCATGACTAAAATCGTCCCCGATCCACCGCTCTCCTCCATCACCACCCTAGGCGTCGTCACCTTCGGCGACTACGGCGAAAACCAACAACCCCTGTTCCGCGTCAATTCCGGCATGCCCATCAGCGAAGCCCTGGAACACGCCTCCACCCTGCTTTTCTACTCCAAGAAACTCGCCATGGAAGCTGCCATGGACGTACGCGGTGAGCAATACGCGTGGGCCGCGCATTACCTGTGTGAGATGGGCAAAGCCGTGGTGGATGACCTGACGCAAGCCATGACACCAGCGAGTTAAACACCCGCTCGTTCCCACGCTCTGCGTGGGAATGCCGCTCTGGACGCTCTGCGTCCGCTTTTGAAATCGTGACGCGGAGCGTCACAGGACGCATTCCCACGCGGAGCGTGGGAACGATCGGAGTGTGGGAGCTGGTTTACTCCTTCCCACATTTAAACCGCGCCAGCTCCGGCGATTTGCGGATGCCGAGCCCGAACTTCCTGCAGAAACTCATTCGCTCTGATCTTGAGCCATTCAATCAACCGAGCGATATCCGGCTCTGACTGCCGTCCGTTGCGGCAAATAATGTAGTACGCCGCCGGCGACATCATCACGGGGCTATTCAACGCAACCAACGCACCGTCTTCCAATTGGTCATACACCAACGCAGTCCTGCCCAGCGCAATCCCGCCGCCCTTCAGCGCCAGACTGATCGCCAGGCTCGAGTCCGGAAATCTCGGGCCATGGTGATACATCGGCGCAGCCAGCCCCTGGAACGCAAACCAGCTTTCCCAACCCGGACACACCTGATCATCCACCCGATGAATCAGCGGATACCCAGCAACATCCTCCAGCGCAATCTCCCCTTTCAACTGCAGAAACTCCGGCGAACACACGGGGAACACCGAGTCGCGCATCAACAGTTCAACATGATGATCCGGGTACTCACCGTACCCCATTACTACCGCAACATCGTATTGATGAGCTTCAAGGCTGGCGCTGTTCATGTCGGCGCTGGTCAACACCAGGTCAAGGTTGAACGAGGCCTCAGTGTGAGAGCCGTGCATTCTGGGAATCAGCCACGTCGAACAGAGGGAAGATGTGCATGAGAGGTACAACGGTTGGGATTTGCCGGGATTGAGTGAGTGCAGTACACCATCCAGCGCCTTGAAGAACCCATCAGTAACCGGCAATAAAGCCTGACCCGCTGCCGTCAGCTTGACGCCGCGCGAATGCCGCTCAAACAACTGCAAGCCCCACCACTCTTCCAGGCCTGCAATTTGATGACTGATCGCACTGGCAGTGAGGTTGAGCTCAAACGCAGCCCGCGCAAAACTCCCGGTTTGCGCAGCGCTGACGAACGCTTGAAGCATCGGAGTGGGAGGCGGACGCTGGGCCATCAGGTGCTCACTTTGATCAAGATGATCCCGCAAACAATGACGAATGCCGACAGCATCCGTCGCCAACCGAACCGTTCATGAAAGAATAGCGCGGCAATAATGGCGCCGATAATAACACTGGTTTCACGCAGCGCTGAGACCTTGGCCACTGCGTCGAGCGACAATGCAAATAACACCAGTCCGTAAGACGCCAAGTAAAAAACACCCCCTAAAAGGCCCACTCGCCAATGCCCACGTATCGCACGAGCCAAGGCTGAACGTTGCTTGAAAAACGCCAGTATCGGGATCGGAATACTCTGGAACACGGTCAGGTAGATGATGTATTGCAACACCGTCTCACTGGCCCTCACACCTTTGGCATCGACCACCGTGTAAGACGCAATAAACACACCGGCACACACAGCCATCAGGATCGGCTTGAACATCTGCACCGTCATCTTGCGTACAAAGGTCAGGCTGATAATCCCCACACAAATCAACAACACACCCGTCAGTGCCTGGGGTGACAACTGTTCATGCAGCAGAAAGTAGGAAAACAGCGCGACCAATACGGGCGGCACGCCACGCATCACCGGGTACACCTGACCGAAGTCGCCTGTTTCGTAAGCCTTGATCAAAAATAGCCGGTAGACCGTATTGAGCACCACGGAGACGAGTACGTAGCCCCATACCTCCAGGCTCGGCACACTGACCAGCGGTAACGCCAATACGCATATCACCAGTGCGGTGCCATCAACCATAGCCAACGTCATAAAGCGACTACTACCGGCGCGGACTACGGCGTTCCAAGTAGCGTGCATAAAAGCAGAGATCAAGACCAGCGTGATCGCAATATCGGAGTTGTCCATGGGGCTCGGCTTATAGTGGATATCGGAAGATGTACGTTACGACCATCGGGATATCATTGTTTGCGTAGCCACATCCGTAGCATGTAGCGATTCAGAGCGTTTAAAGGCTCATCATCATTAATCACTGAACGTGGAGCATTCATATCAATAAAGTGCGTGCGAGTATGGAGAAACTTGTTATCGGCCGAAATAAGGACCTGTCCTGGCTCCAGTAGCACTCGATGCTGAACCGATGACTGATCGAGAACAGTATCCAAAAAGTCCAGTGCCTGGAATTGAGCAGCTGTTAACGGCACTCCTGCCTTAAGGTGAGCTGATTCAATGTAAACTCGAAAGTACCTGATCAGCGGAATACCTTCATTGGAAAAGCTCAGGATGGGTGCTTTAAACAACTGCTCCTCGTCTGACATGCCGCGATTTTCAAAAAAGAAGTCGCACTTGAGCTCTTCCAATACTTCTGGGAATGCCGTCAGCTCTGCGTATACCGCGCTTGCATCAATCAGAATGCTCTCACCTCCCAGCAGCGCTTTCTGTCCGCAAGCCAGAATCAAGTAATCGATAGGCAGTGGATCGCTTACTCCATCGTTGTGTACATAGGCGCCCTGGCGGGTTTGATGGTACCTCGCACCGTCCTCAATACTCTTACCACCACGGTCATAAACCTCAATCACCTTGTGACCAAGATGGTTTTGCACCATAGGCACACCGAGTAAAGAACCGAGCGTCCATATTAAAGATTTGAAACTGGCAAGTTTTTCGACCTTAAACCCATCGAGGATCAAGACATGGCTCTCGTGATCGATCATGTCTCGTATTCTATGCAGCTCCTCACTAAGGGCAGGCAATAACAGTGGATTAATGTAGGCCGGCTTCGCATCGAACCAATTATTCTTAATTTCAGAATCGATAATTTTTTTCGCACTTAAAAGCTCATCAAAAGCACCTTTCGAAAGCCTGATTTTACATACTTCTTGGCGAAAATTACTGACATTTATATTCATCGTAATCCTTTACGGCGGTTAGTTAGAGCGGCCATTTAACTAAGTCCACCACTTGCGAAAAAGCGAAACCTCATCAGCCTAGCCATCAAAATTCGTCATGACAGACCATTCCTACAGGAAAAAACTTTTGGTTGCTGCTGGTGCTTGGTCATAACGCGAGGAGCCCTTTAGCACGCCTTAAGCCTGCTTTTCTACTCCAAGAAACTCGCCATGGAAGCTGCCATGGACGTACGCGGCGAGCAATACGCGTGGGCCGCGCATTACCTGTGTGAGATGGGC
>NZ_JBARTQ010000497.1:0-4061 GCF_049645325.1 Pseudomonas sp.
CTCCCACACTTACTGTGTTCACTCCAAATGAAGCGAGTGTTTAAATCCGTACGTTACCGCGTGGCCCGGCAATCGCCCAGATGATCAGGCCCAGCACCGGCAACAACAGGATCAGCAAGATCCACAGCACTTTGGCGCCCGTGCTGGCGCCACTTTTGAACACGTTGATGATCGCCCAAATATCCAGCGCGAGGATGATCAGGCCGATCAGGCCATTAAAAGTGGAACCCATGGTGTCGCTCCTAAGTGAGGGCATGCCCTTGTAGGATAGTCAGCCCTGGCAGGGGTTCCGTTTTATTTCAGACGTGAACGGCAACGCGCAGCGCTTCCAGGGACGGCTCGGCCTTGATGCCGACTTCGGCGCACAATTGCAGGACGCGCGGCAGGTCATTGCCGTACACCAGCACGGCCTGGATCTCGTCATCCAGCAGTTGGCTGAAGTTCAGCAGCACGTAGCCGCCGTCTTCCGGGCTCAGGGCGCTCATCTGGATCTGGATGCGGTTCAGCGCGGTCAGGTCTTCGGTCTTGGCCAATTGCTTGGGCTTGAGGTTGAACGCCACGCCCGGGCCGAACGAGGCGACGATCTGGGCAAACAGGTCGCCGTACGTGTCGGCCTGGAACAGCACGGTCTCGGGCAAGCTGCCGACCACGACCCACTCACCCAACGGGATCGGGAAGGTGTCGTCGTAGTTGATATCCGGGTTCGCCGCCAGGAAGGCCGCAGGGTCCGCGTAGGCCTGGGCCGCTTCTTCAGCGACACGTGCCACTTCGTCTTCGCCCATGACGCCGGCGCTGATTTTACTGATGAGTTCGACGAGGGCGGTTTTCATGGGCTGATCCTGTGACGGTGTGGATTTTGAGGGCGCGTAGCCTACACCAGTTTCTGCAACTGCGCCGCCGTATCCACCGCGCCCATGGTCTGCGCCGCCGCCAGTGCGGTCGCACCCTGGGCGTCGGTAGCCTTGGGGTTGGCGCCCTGGCCGAGCAGGTACTCGAGCATTTCGACACGGTTGAACATCGCGGCGAGCATCAGCGCAGTACGGCCATCGGAGGATGAAGCATCCACTGGCGTGCCGCCTTCGATCAGCGCCTTGACCACGGGCAAATTGCCCTTGAACGCCGCACCGGCAATCGGCAGCTGGTTCTTGTCATTGGCGATCTGCGGGTCGGCCTTGAATTCGAGCAGCACTTTTACGGCCTCGGCGTGGCCATGGTAGGCCGCAAGCATCAGCAAGGTGTCGCCATTGTGATTGCGCAGGTTGGCCGGCAAGCCGTTGGCCAGCAGCGCGGCGAGCATGGCGGCGTCGCCTCGGCGGGCGACGTCGAAGACCTGCTCGGCAAATTCGGCGGCTTCGTCTTCAGTCATTTGTTTGGGCTGGTCTGACATGTAGGGCTCCTTGTCTGGGGTGCTTTATAGGCGCCCAGTGTCGCGACGGAGTTCCCCACTGTCATGCCTTTTTTGCCAAAAGCAGCCATAGCCAGAATCAATAACGAAACTGCCCGCCCTGGATCTGTGCCAGCAATTGGCCGGTGACCGGCACGTAACAATCCGAGCCCGGCAGCCACGCGAACACCGGGTCACTGCCCGCCTTGTCCGGGTCGAACGCCTCCTCCTTGAGCCGCACCTTCTGGTATTTGAACGTCCCCGTGGTTTCCATCTTCACCTTGATCCGCAGGAACAGCGGCACCGCGTAGTGCGGCAACTGGCCATGGGCGAATTGCAGCAACTCGCGCATGTCCAGGGCGGCCAGGGACTCACTTGGTGTGATCGCGACCATGCCCGCGCGGCCATTGGTGTTCTCGATCTCAACCCCATAGGCCACCACCTCGGCGATCTGCGGGTGTTGCAGCAGCACGTTCTCCACTTCGGTGGTGGAGACGTTTTCGCCCTTCCAGCGATAGGTGTCGCCCAGGCGGTCGACAAACTGCGCATGGCCAAAGCCGATACTGCGCAACAGATCGCCGGTATTGAAATAACGGTCGCCCTTTTCAAACACGTCGGTGAGCACCACCTTGCGGTTTTTCTCAGGGTCGGTGTAGCCGTCAAACGGCGACTTTTCATCGATCTTGGCCAGGAGCAGCCCCTGCCCGCCCGTGTTTACCTTGCGCATGAAACCGTCGCTGCCGCGTAACGGCTCACCATTGTCGTGGGCGTAGTCCACCAGCGCCCAGTGCTGCAGGCAAAAGCCGATGGTGTTATCGAAATTCAGCACGTTGGTGAAGCCGATATTGCCGTCACTGGCGGCATACAGCTCGCAAATATGCTCAACACCATAGCGCTGCTTGAACTGCGCCCACACACCGGGGCGCAGGCCATTGCCGACCATCTTGGTCACGCGGTTATCGCGGTCTTGCGCGTTTGGTGGCTGATCCAGCAGGTAGCGACACAACTCACCGACATAGCCGAGGGTGGTTGCGTTGAACTTACGCGCGTCGTCCCAGAACTGGCTCGCGCTGAATTTGCGCCGAATGGCAAATCCCGACGCACCCACAATCGCCGCGCCCCAGCACACACACAAACCGGTGGCGTGGTAGAGCGGCAAGGTGCAATACAGGACGTCGTCCGGGCCCATGTCCAGGGCAATGCTGCCGAAGCTGACGGCGGTTTTGGTCCAGCGCCCGTGTTTCATGATGCCGGCCTTGGGCAGGCCGGTGGTGCCGGAGGTGTAGATATAGAAGCAGGGGTCGTTGAAGAAAACACGGCGAGTGGTGTCAGGATTGTCCTCCGAGCACTCGGCGCTGGCGGCCATCAGGTCGATATAGCCCTCCGGCGCCGCGCTCGCCTGTTGATCGGAGACAAACCAGGTCCTTTCTGGCCCGATTGCCACCTGGTCGCGCACCACGCCATGGGCAGGCACCAGTTCTGCGCCCACCACAATCGCCACCGGGTTCACCAGGTTGAGGCTGTGCACCAACGCCGCCTGGGTCTGCGCGGTATTGAGCATGGCGCAGATGCCGCCCAGCTTGGCCACGGCCAGCACGTTCAACAGCAGTTCCGGGCGGTTTTCGATAAACAGCGCGACCACATCGCCTTTACTGATGCCTTGGGCTTGCAGGTGATGGGCGATGCGGTTGGCGCGCCGGTTGGCTTCGCTGTAACTGAGCACGCTGTCGCCATACAACAGCGCCCCGCCCTGCGGGTTGCGCAAGGTCGCCTGCTCGAAGTGCCAGCCGAGGCCGCAAGGTTGTTCGGGGTCGGTGACATTCGCGGCGCGCATGCCGCGTACAACCCGAGGCAGGGCGCGAACAATGGAGGGGACCTTACGCAGCATCATGCCCCAGGTGATCATCTCGTCTTGCTGATGGCTCATGGAGGAACGTCCTTTTTCTTATTCTTCGTATGATCCGCGAACAACGGCAGCCCTGTAGGCAACAGGCCGAATGCCTTGCAGGAAAATACGCCTGCCCTTCAGCGGCTGTACACGCAGGATTTGAAAAGTTTTGTATCCCGCCAAGCGGCGCGACCCGAACGGAATTCTGCCGCCTGGAGACGGTCATTATCGGTAGCCGCGAACGCAATTGACCGGCTCCGACAACGCAAAATGCAGGATGCACGATGGCCATTCATGCAATTTGCACGAAAACGAAAATCTGTATAATTTTTAACTCGTTGATTTATAACGTATTTTTTAGATAACCAATACTGGCACAATCGCTGCACCTATCACTCCATGCTTGCCAACTTGAGCCAACGGAGCTGATAGACATGAGCCTGATCCAAGATAAATTCGCTTCTGTATTTTCCCAATACGACGTCACCACTCAGCCACGTCCAGACGGTGGCATCCTGCTGACCCTGCGCAACAGCGAGGGCAAACAGGTCAAGCGTTCGATCTCTTACCAACAGCTGCACACTGCCGATCAACTGACGTGGGTGATCAGCGCCATTCGCCGTGACCTGGCCGAACAAGCCAGTGACCTGCCACAAATTTCCATGCTGCAAAGCCAGAACCGCTTTGCACTGCCGACCTACCATTCGGCTTAAGCAACTGCTACACACAAGGGCCGCGACGCCATCCAGCGTCGCGGCCCTTTTTTATGTGTTCAGCACAGGCCTTGCC
>NZ_JBARTQ010000498.1:0-3916 GCF_049645325.1 Pseudomonas sp.
CTTCGCGAGCAAGCCCGCTCCCACATAAGCCCGTACACACACCTGATCTTCATTGTCTGGCAGGTTGGGCTCCTACACACTTCATGAACAACCCCTCCACGCTTTCCCCCTTGCCCCGAACGCCGCGTGATTCCAGGATGCAGGCAATCATCACAAGGAGTCATTCCATGTTCGCCGGATTCCAAAAAGACAGCTGCCACGTCAATGGCGTGGACATCAGCTACCGCAAAGGCGGTACAGGTCCGGGTCTGCTCCTGCTGCACGGGCACCCGCAAACCCACGTCATCTGGCACAAAGTCGCCGAACAGCTGGCCGAGCACTTCACCGTGGTGGCCGCCGACCTGCGCGGCTACGGCGACAGCAGCAAGCCGCCGGCCAACGACGGGCACACGCATTATTCGAAGCGCGAGATGGCACGCGACGGCGTCGAGCTGATGCAGGCCCTGGGCTTCGACACCTTCTCGGTACTCGCCCACGACCGGGGTGCCCGCGTCGCTCACCGCCTGGCACTGGACCACCCCAAGGCCGTGCAGCGCATGGTGCTGCTGGACATCGCGCCGACCTTGTCGATGTATGCCCAGACCGACGAAGCCTTTGCCCGTGCCTATTGGCACTGGTTCTTCCTGATCCGCCCGGCGCCATTGCCGGAAGCCTTGATCGAGAACAACCCCGAGCTGTACCTGCGCAGCGTGATAGGCAGCCGCAGTGCCGGGCTCAAGCCGTTCACCGACGAGGCCTTCGCCGAATACCTGCGCTGCCTGAAACTGCCCGGCACCGCCACTGGCATCTGCGAGGACTACCGTGCCGCCGCCGGTATTGACCTTGAACATGACCAGGCCGATATCGACGCCGGCAACCACCTGAACCTGCCGTTGCTGGTGATGTGGGGCGCCGAAGGCACTGTCGGCCGCTGTTTCGAACCGCTCAAGGAGTGGCAGAAAGTCGCCACCGATGTACGTGGCAAGGCCCTGCCGGCCGGCCACTACATCGCCGAAGAAGCACCCGAGTTGTTACTGGGCGAAGTCCTGACCTTCCTTCGCTGAGCCCTTTAGTCCCGTGACCTGAAAGACCCGCCTCGCAGGCTGCCAATGGCCTGCGACGGGTTCGCTTTGCCCAAGGTTTTACCCAAAAGTACACACCGAGATAATAACAATGACAATCAGAAAACTGCTGGGAACCCTGTATGTGCAGGTGCTCATCGCCATCGCGCTGGGTGTGTTGATCGGCCATGAATGGCCGCAAGTCGGTATCGACCTCAAGCCCTTGGGCGACGGCTTTATCAAACTGATCAAGATGATCATCGGCCCGATCATCTTCTGCACCGTGGTCTCCGGCATCACCAGCATGCACGATGTGAAACAGGTCGGCCGGGTTGGCGGCAAAGCGCTGCTGTATTTCGAGATCGTCTCCACCATCGCGCTGCTGATCGGCATTGTTTCTGCGCACCTGCTGCACCCGGGCGTGGGTTTCAATATCGACGTAAAAACCCTCGACAGCTCGGCCATCGCCGGCTTCGTCGGCCAGGCGCAACACAGCGAAGGCGTGACCAGCTTCTTGTTGAACGTTATTCCCGGCACCTTTTTTGACGCATTCGCCAAGGGTGAAATCTTGCCGGTGCTGTTTATTTCCGTGCTTTTCGGCCTTGGCCTGGTGATGGTCGGTGAAAAGGCGCGGCCCCTGGTCGGCGTTATCAACCAGGCCAGCGAGGTGTTCTTCCGCATCGTCGGCATGATCAGCCGTGTGGCGCCGATCGGCGCGTTTGGTGCGATTGCCTTCACCATCGGCAAGTACGGCGTGGGTTCGTTGCTGCCACTGCTGAAACTGGTGGGCACGTTCTATATCACCGCATTCTTTTTTGTCGCGGTGGTGCTGGGCAGCATCGCGCGTTACGCAGGCTTCAGCATTTTCAAGTTGATGGGCTATATCAAGTCCGAACTGCTGATCGTGCTCGGCACCAGCTCGTCGGAGTCGGCACTGCCGCAATTGATCCAGAAGCTTGAAAGCCTCGGCGCGTCCAAGGGTGTGGTGGGCATCGTGGTGCCGACCGGCTACACCTTCAACCTTGACGGCACCAACATCTATATGACCCTGGCGGTGCTGTTTCTGGCCCAGGCGACCAACACTCACCTGCCGCTGGAACAACAGCTGACCTTGCTGGCGGTGGCCATGCTCACCTCCAAGGGCGCGGGCGCGGTGGTCGGCGCAGGCTTTGTGGCACTGGCCGCGAGCCTGGCGGTGGTGCCAACTGTGCCGGTGGCGGCGATGGTGCTGATCCTGGGTGTCGACCGTTTCATGGCCGAATGCCGCTCGCTGACCAACATCATCGGCAACGCCGTCGCCGCGCTGGTGGTGGCCGCTTGGGAGGGTGAACTGGACCGCGAAAAAATGGCGCCTATCGCCCTCAAGCGCGGCCGGCATGCACGGGCGGCCCAAGCGGCAGCTCAAGCGGCTATCTCGGCAAAGACGGCCGCCGAGTAAACGAATACGGCCCGGCGCACCGGAAGGCGCGCCGATCCGGTGCTATTCTGGCGGCTCATGCCGCCACGCCTGTTTCTGATGACTAATAAGAAAGATACCGTGCCCCTACCCGAAGACTTGCGGGTGTTCCTGACCGTGATCCGCAAAGCCGGCTTCGCTGCCGCCGCCGATGAGCTGGGGTTGTCGCCGGCGTATGTCAGCAAGCGCATCCAGATCCTCGAAACCACCCTGGCCACCCGCCTGCTGCACCGCACCAGTCGGCGTATTGCCCTGACCGAAGACGGTGAACGGGTGCAGCGCTGGGCCGTACGCATCCTGGAAGATTTCCAGCAACTTTCCGACGAACTCTGCGACGCCCACGACAGCCCGCGTGGCCATCTGCATTTGTGCAGCAGCTTCGGCTTTGGCCGCAACCATGTGGCGCCGGCCCTGTCGTTGTTGGCGGAGCAGTACCCGGACCTGGAGATCCGCCTGGACCTGTTCGACCGTGTGGTGGACATCGTCAGCGAAGGCTTCGACCTGGAGATTCGTGTGGGCGACGATATTCCCGGCCAGCACATCGGCCGCCGCCTGGTGAGCAACCGCCGCGTGTTGTGCGCCGCGCCGGCTTATCTGCAACGCCTTGGTACGCCGCAGCAGTTGAGCGATCTGGAACAGCACGATTGCCTGGTGCTCAAGGAGCGTGACAACGCGTTTGGCATCTGGAACTTGGAGCGTGATGGCGCGCCTGAAAGCGTGCGTGTACGCGGGCCGTTGTCGTCGAACAATGGGGAGATCGTGTTGCAGTGGGCGCTGGACGGGCGCGGGGTTTTGCTGCGCTCGATGTGGGATGTGAAGCCGCTGCTGGAGCAGGGCAAGTTGGTGCAGGTGCTGCACGACTATACCCAGAGCGCCAACGTCTGGGCGGTGTACCCGACGCGGTTGGCGTATTCCGGGAAATTGAGGGCGTGTGTGGAGTTTTTGCAGGAGCATTTTAAGGGGTTGTCGATTTGACGGCTTTTTTTGGTGACTTGGGGTTGGTGGGTATATCCGTTATCTAGGTGATGGCTTGTTATGGTTCCGCCCTTACGGCGGGTCACTTTGCAAAAGCGGCAAAGTAACCAAAACGCTCTTGCCCCTCCACTCGGCACCTCGCCTAGGCTCGGTGTGCCCGCACTCCGGCTTGAATCCGTGCGGCCAGCGTGGTTAACGGGGCGCTCTAGATCAAGATCACAAGCAAGATCAAAAGCAGAGCACGGCGGCCTGAAAGCCGACCTGAGTGGTTGGATCAACAGCCAGATCAAAGGCGGATGGCTGTCTCCCTGATGTATGCAGATCAAATTGTGGGAGCTGGCTTGCCTGCGATGCAGGCACCTCGGTTGTTCAGGTACACCTAATTGATGCCATCGCAGGCAAGCCAGCTCCCACAGAGGAGCAGTCCAGTGAAGATATTGAAGCC
>NZ_JBARTQ010000499.1:0-12996 GCF_049645325.1 Pseudomonas sp.
GGCAAGGCCTGTACCGATTCGAGCCAGTGTGAAGGCGAGTGCCGGACCAGCGTGACAACTCAGTCCGGGAATGGCCCGGTGACAGGCGCCTGCCAGGTCGATAACGGGCACTTTGGCTGCTCGGCAACCGTAGAAAAAGGCCAGCTGGGCCGAGCGATGTGCGTGGACTAAGGCACACCGCACACCCTGGCGGGAGTTGGCTTGCCTGCGATGGCATCTGCCGGTTGCAGCTGACACACCGAGCTGCCCGCATCGCGGGCACGCCCGGCTCCCACAGGTGACAGGTGGCGCCTGTTCCAGCAGCCCCCCTCAGAAATGCGCCACATCCGACACCCGCTCATCCAGCACATCCTGCGCCAGTGCCCAGGCGCGGTCCCGAGACTCGACCACCAGCAACGGGTAGCCCCAGGCCTTGCCGAACGTCACGGCAAACGGTTTGAGCGCCAGGCGCTTTGCCGCGCTCGGTTCCACCTGGATCATGCCTCTGACGAAGGTGCGCAACGCCTGTTTGTTTTTCTTCATCCAGATGGAAGCCTGCTTGCGCTCTTCGTGGGAGTGCGCGTGATTGCTTTCATCCACGGCTTTTTCGTGCAGCAGCAGGAAGGGTTGCTGACGGGCCAGCAGGCCTTCGAATGTGAGGAACGTGTCGTCGGGGCCACCCTGGTTGGGGGCATCAAAAACGATTTTGACCACGGGGAATGTCGTGCTGTCGAGTCGCATGGCAAAGCTCCTGAATGAGAGTGGATCTCACTATAGTGACCTCGCCACTGGACGGCATCGCACAGAATAGCCAGAATGTTTCGCAATTCAGCCAAGCTGCGAATTCGCCATGAAACACCACCGCCTTGACCTGCACGACGCGCGAATGTCCAAGGATGCCGACCTGATCCCGCGTGCCGTGGTCGCCGTGGGCGCGAGCAGTACGTCGGAGCGCTGGGAACATGAGCAGCACTCCCATCGAAAGGCGCAGTTGATGTACACCCTGCGCGGCGTCATTCACTGCGAAATCGAGGCGGGTATCTGGATCGTGCCGCCGCAATGCGCACTGTGGATTCCCGGCGGGATGTCACATGCGGCGCGCGGCTCGGGCGAGGCGCAGGTTTATTGCCTGCTGGTCGACCCCGACGCCTCAAGCGCCCTGCCCGCGCAATGCTGCACCCTCGGCGTGTCGGGTTTATTGCATGGGCTGATCAGCAAGGCCGTGAGCTTCCCGCAACTCTATGACGTCGAGGGCGCCCAAGGCCGCTTGATCAACACGCTGCTGGACGAGTTGGCCGACGCCCCGGTCGAAGACCTGCACCTGCCCATGCCCCAGGACCCACGCCTGCGCCGCCTGGCCGACAGCCTGCTCGCCGACCCCGGCGACAAGGCCACGCTCGGCCAATGGGCCGTGCGTATCGGCATGAGCGAGCGCAGCATGACGCGCTTGTTGCTGGAGGAGCTGGGCTTGAGTTTCGGGCGCTGGCGCCGGCAGTTGCACGTAATCCTGTCCCTGCAACGCCTGGCCAAAGGGGAAAGCGTGCAGCGCGTCGCGCTCGACCTGGGGTATGAAAACGCCAGCGGCTTTATCACCATGTTTCGCAAGGCCGTGGGCCAACCGCCGGCGCGTTACCTGGCCGATCGCGTGGGCGTGAGCGGCAATGCCGGGCAGCCCGGCATTGCGATGCTCGAAACACCATGAAAGCCTCCCCAGGAATAACCCGACAAACTCAAAATGCGTATTGCTGATATTTATTCAATCAGGTGATTCTGCTTTTTAATAATTAGGTTAGAACCATTCAGCCTTTTACAGGACGCGCCGCTGCGCCTATTTTTGAGCTGAATAACCGACCCCTTGCCCGGTGGAGGTGTAAACCCCGACCCAACAAGGACCTGACCATGAGCATTGAATTCATCGGCTATATCGGCGGCCACCACGCTTCCGAGATTCACCCGCGCAGTGGCCCTACCCTGCAGCCGGACTACGTCGAAACCGTGGCCCGCGCCCACGAAGACGCCGGTTTCGACCGAGCCCTGATCGCCTTTCACTCCAACAGCCCGGACAGCACGCTGATCGCCTCCCACGCCGCCAGCGTGACCAAAAAGCTGCAGTTTCTGATCGCCCACCGTCCGGGTTTTGCCCAGCCCACCCTGGCGGCGCGCCAATTCAATACCCTGGACGTGTTCAACGGTGGGCGCACCGCCGTGCATATCATCACGGGCGGCGATGACCGCGAACTGCGCGCCGATGGCAGCCATATCGGCAAGGACGAACGCTACGCGCGCACCGACGAATACCTCAGTGTGGTGCGCCAGGAATGGACCAGTGAAAAGCCTTTCGATTTCGCCGGCACCTATTACCAGGTCGAAGGCGCGCACTCGACGGTGAAATCACCGCAGCAACCGCATATTCCGCTGTATTTCGGCGGCTCGTCGGCCGCCGCGATTGCGGTGGCGGGCAAGCATGCGGATGTGTACGCGTTGTGGGGTGAAACCTATGAGCAAGTGCGCGACGTCGTGACCCAGGTACGCGCCGAAGCGGCCCGGCACGGGCGCACGATTCGCTTCAGTTTGTCGTTGCGGCCGATCCTGGCCGAGACCGAGGAACTGGCCTGGGCCCGCGCCGACACCATCCTGCAACAAGCCACGGCCCTGGCTGAGAAAAATGGCTTTGTGCGGCGCGAACCGCCGAACGAGGGTTCACGCCGGCTGCTCGCCGCCGCCGCACAAGGCTCGCGGCTGGACAAGCGCCTGTGGACCGGGATTGCCGGGCTGCTGGGGGCGCAAGGCAACTCGACCTCGCTGGTGGGCACGGCCGAGCAAGTCGCCGAAGCGCTGCTGGACTACTACGACCTGGGTATTACCACGTTCCTGATTCGTGGCTTCGACCCGCTCAATGATGCGATCGACTATGGCAAGCGCCTGATTCCGCTCACGCGCGAGCGGGTCGCAGAACGCGAGCGGCAGGCCGCAGAAAAGGTCGCGTAACAGGCTAAACGCAGGGTGTTGGTTTAACTCAACACCACCGCGCCTTCCACTGCGGGCGCCACCACGGGGCTGCCGCTGGCGACGAAATCTTCCTTGCGCAACACCACCAGCGCAATCAGTGAAACCACGCCGGTGGCCACATAGAAATACCACGGCGAGGTGATGTCGCCGGTCACCTTGATCAGCCAGGTGGAGATCAGCGGTGCGCTGCCGCCGAACACGGCGACCGGCACGTTATACGCCACCGCGATGCCGGTGGAACGGATGCGTGTCGGCAGCAGTTCGCTCATCAGCGCATAGGTGGACGAGGCGTACAGCCCGAACAGGATCGCCACCGCCATCAACGGTGCGAAGAACGTTGCGGGTGTGGCGGTCGGCGCCATTTTGAACAGCCAGAACATAGCGAGCGTGGCCAGGGTGCCAACCACCATCAGGAACGGTTTGCGCCCGTATTTGTCGGTAAACGCGCCGCCAAACGGCATAACGAACGCCGCCGAAAAGCTGGCGACGAACACGTAGAGCAAGGTGGTGCCGCTGTCGAACTTGAGGATCTTGGCCATGTAGGTCGAAGCGAAGGTCAGCACCAGGTAAAAGATCGAGCTGTGCAAGGTGATGATAAAGAACACCAGGGCAATCGCGCGCTTCCACTGCCAGACTTCACGCAGCGGTGCGCGGGAGGTTTGGCCGGCACGTTGCAGCGCGAGAAACTCGGGGCTGTCTTCAAGTTTCAGGCGAATGTACATGGAGATAAAGCCCAGGGGCGCGGCGATCAGGAACGGCACGCGCCAGGCCCACTCCTGCATCACGTCGGCGCCCAGTATCCAGGTCATGCCATTGGCGACAGCGCCGCCCAGCAACAGGCCCAGCACTGCAGTGACCATCAGCCAGCAGGTGGCAAAGCCACGGCGGCCGGGGCCGGCGTATTCGGAGATAAAACTGGTGACGGTGCCGATTTCGCCGCCCGCCGAGAAACCCTGCACACAGCGCACCAGAATCAGCAGGATCGGCGCGGCGATGCCCAGCGTGGCGTAGGTCGGCAACAGGCCGAGCAGCACGGTGGAACCGGACATCATCACCAGCGCCATGATCAGGGTTTTGCGGCGGCCGATCTTGTCCGCCAGCGGGCCGAAGAACAGCCCGCCCAGAGGCCGGATAAAGAAACTCAGGGCAAACGCGGCGAAGCTCGCCAACAGGCTGGTGGTGGGGTCATCGGAGACGAAAAACGCCTGGCCGATGTACACGGCGAGAAAGCCGTAGACGCCGTAGTCGTACCACTCGATCAAGTGGCCGGAGGTGGCACCGAGAAACGCACGGCGCCGCTTGCGGGCCGTGTCTTGCGCGTGAATACCCATCGAAGGGACTCCTTGTCGTCTATCAATCCATGGAAAAACGGGTTCAGCGAACGGCGGCGATACTCGCCTCTTTCAGCCACTGCCGCAAGTCGGTCTTGAGGATTTTGCCGTAGCTGTTCTTGGGCAACTCATCACGGAACAGGTACTTCTTCGGCTTCTTGAATGAGGCCATACGCGTTAGAAACCAGGCGCTGAGTTCGGCCGTGTCGAGCGGCTGCGCGCTGCGTGTCACCACAAAGGCGACCACCGACTCGCCCCACTGCGCATCCGGCTCGCCGACGACGCACACTTCAAACACCTCGGGGTGCTGGGCCAGCACTTCCTCGACCTCACGCGGGTACACGTTGCTGCCGCCGGTGATGATCACGTCTTTGGAGCGGTCGGTGAGGGTCAGGTAGCCGGCCGGGTCGAGAAAACCGATATCGCCGGTCAGCAGCCAGCCATCGACCAGGGTTTGCCGGGTGGCCTCAGGGTTGCGCCAGTAGCCGTGCATGACGGTCGCACCGCGCACGGCAATTTCGCCGCGTTCGCCGGCTGGCACCGGCTGATGGTGTGTATCGAGGATGCGTATTTCCACGCAGGACTGCGCATGCCCGACGGACGCCGCCAGGCTGGCCCAGCCCACGCGTTGGCCGTCGGCAATCACGGCGCGGGGCAGTACGCTGATGGTCATCGGGCTTTCGCCCTGGCCGTAGATCTGCACCAGGCGCGGGCCAAAGGTTTCGACAGCCTCGCGCAGGTCGGCCAGGTACATCGGGCCGCCGCCGTAGACGATGGTTTTGATGCCCTCGCCGCGGTAACCCTGGCGCCGCGCCTGCTCGACCATGCGCTTGACCATGGTCGGGGCGGCAAACAGTGAAACGTTGCCCAACTCGGTCGCCAACCCGAACAGCTCGGCAGCGTCGAAACCATGGGACGCCGGCACCACGTGCCGGGCGCCACAGCGCACGTGAATGAAGTTGTAGAGCCCGGCGCCATGGGACATCGGCGCGGCATACACCGCCGCGTCGTCGGCACTCACCGGGTCGACATCAATGGGGTAACACAGCGACATGGCGACCAAGTTGCCGTGGGACAGCATCACGCCCTTGGAGCGTCCGGTGGTGCCGGAGGTGTAGAACAGCCAGGCGAGGTCGCTGGCCTGGCGCGGTACCGGGTGTTCCAGCGTCGGCCAGCCACGGGTGGGCGGCAGCGCATGGCCGTCGAGCTCCTTGCAACGCAGGGGCAAGTCCCGCGCTGACAATACCCGGCCGCCGTCAGTGAATATCAACTTCGCCTCAGCGTTTTCGGCGATCCACGCGGCTTCCGCCGGGTGCAGCTTGGCGTTGATTGGCACCACCACCGCGCCGATCCACCAGATGGCGTAGAGCAGTTCCAGGTAGTCGCAGCTGTTTTTCATCAGTACGGCGACCGCATCGCCCGCCGCCACGCCGTGCTGGTCCACCAGGCAGGCAGCGCGCTGGCGAACATGCGCCGCAAAGGTGGCGTAGTCGGCCACTTGCCGCGTGCCGTCGAACAGCGCCGGGCGTTGCGGGGCGCGGCGTTGGGTGTCGTGCAGCCAGTTGGCGATGTTCATGCTTCAGGCGCGCCGCGTGTGCAAAACGCTGGCGTAGTTGGCCACGGCCATGCCGCCCATATTGAACACCAGGCCGAATTCCGGGTTGGGCACTGCCAGGCCAATCGGCTCGCCGGTCAACTGCCGGAACGCCAATGCATGCATCGACACGCCGGTAGCGCCCACCGGGTGCCCCTTGGCCTTGAGCCCGCCGGACAGGTTGACCGGCAACCGCCCGCCGGCGCGCACCACGCCGCTGTCGAGCACGCGATGGCCCTCGCCTTTCGGCGCCAGGCCCATGGCTTCGTAGATCAGCAGCTCGGCGATGGTGAAGCAGTCGTGCACCTCGGCGAAACTCAGGTCGGCCAAGGTCACATTCGCGCCGCGCAACGCCGAGTGGATCGCCCGCTGCGGGCCCTCAAAGGCGAGGATGTCGCGCCCGGCGATGGGCAGCGTGTCGTTGACTTGGGTCATCGCGCGAATCTGCACGTCACGGCGAAACGCGCGCGCACGCTTGGGCGAGGCCAGGATGATTGCGGCGGCGCCGTCGCTGATCAGCGAGCAGTCGGTGAGGCGCAGCGACTCGGCCACAAACGGGTTGCTCTTGGACACGTTGTTGCAGTGCTCGAAGTCCATCACCCGGTGCATCTGCGCCAGCGGGTTGGCCATGGCGTTGGAGTGGTTCTTGGTGGCGATGGCCGCCATCGAACCCAACGGGCAGTGGTAGCGCTCGGCGTATTGGCGGGCTGCGCGGCCGAACAGTTGCGGAAAACTCAGGCCGGCTTCGGCGGGGTCGTTCTGGTAGCCGGCACCGGCCAGGGCCTGGGTGACGTCGGCGGTCGAGGTGTGGGTCATTTTTTCTGCACCCACTACCAGCACCAGTTCGGCACTGCCGGAAAGGATCGCATTGACACCAGCCTGGATGGCTGCCGAGCCGGACGCACAGGCGTTTTCACAACGGGTAGCCGGTTTGAAGCGCAGGCCCGGGTCGGCCTGCAGCAACAGCGAGGCGGCAAACCCGTCGGGCACCAGCCCCGAGTTGAAGTGGCCGAGGAACAGCGCGTCGATCTCTGAAGCGTCAATGGCCGCGTCGGTCAGGGCTTCGCGGGTGACCTGCACGATCAGGTCTTCAAGGGTGGTGCCTTCCAGGCGACCAAAGCGTGAGTGACCGGCAGCAACAATGGAAACGCAATCAGCAGGCATAGTTATTTTCTTCTGTTCTTGGTGCGGACATTCCTTACAATGACCCAGCGTTGGTCGCTCGCCAATTCGTGTAACTACTTACATGAATAAGTAGCCGCCAACGCGAAACACAACGAGGCAGGATGCCCAATGAACGCATTTTCACCGCAACTGCACGACCTCGGACGCCTGGCGTTCCAACATTCCCCCGCCCCACAGCTGGTCACCCGTCATCGCGTGATCGTCGACTGCAATGAAGCGTTCCTGCAGCTGTTCGGTTACCCGCGCGACGCCTTGCTCAACCAGCTGACCCTGCTGATCTACCCGTCCCAGGCCGATTACCATGCCATCGGCAAGCGCAGCCACGACTGGTTGCTGGACAGCGAGAACGGCTTCTACTCCGACGAGCGCTTCATGCAGCACAAAAGCGGCGAAGTGTTCTGGGCCAAGTCCCATGGCTACACCCTCACCCCTGAAGACCCGTTCAAGCTGATGATCTGGCACTTCGAGCGCCTGGACCGCACCCACCAGGGCACCGGCGACCTCACGCCACGGGAGCGGGAAATCGCCCTGCGCCTGGCGATTTCCCATCGCACGGTGGAAGTGCACCGGGCGCGGCTGATGAGGAAGTTGCAGGCCAAGACGGTGGTGGAGCTAGTGTCGAAGATCATTATGGTGGCGTAGCGCCTGCCTGCGCCGCCGCCCAGCCTTGTTGCTGTTCAAACCCCTCGAACAACTCAAGGATCGTCGCCTTGACCTTCTGCACCGCGTTGCTGTGCACCGCCGTGTCCGGCCAGCACAACGACAGTTCCCGGTTGAACAAGCGGTGATCAACCCGGGCGAGCTTGAGCGTTTGTTGCGCCAGCTCAACGTGCGCCGCCGCCCACGGCAGGAGGGTCACACCGAGCCGCGCCAGCACCGCCGAGAACAACAGGTCGGTGGAGTTGGCTTCGAACTCCACGGCAAACGGCAGCCCGGCTTCCTGCATCGCCGCCTCGACGCGGCTGCGAATGGTGTTCGGCGCACAGGGCAGCACCAACGGCATGGTTGCAAGGCTGGCCAGGCTTACCGATGCGTGGGGCAATTCGAATTCCGGCCAGGCCACCAGGTAGAGGGTTTCGGTGAATAAACGCCGCGACACCACACCGCGCGTCGGCACCCCGTCGACCACCACCGCCAGCGCCACCCGCCCTGCGGTGATCAAGCCACCGAGGTCGGCGCTCGGCGCGTCGATCAATTCCAGCTTGATGCCCGGGTAGCGGCTGCGGATGGTCCGCGCCAGTGGCATGGCGAGCATCCGCGCGGTACTCGACGGCATACCGACGGACACCTTGCCCTGCGGGTATGCGGCGTCCTGGCGCAACAGCTCATGGGTGGCGTCGGCCTGGCGCAGCAGGTCGACAGCATGCCGGTACAACGTCTGGCCGGCAGCGGTGGGCACCACGCCCTGGGCGCCGCGTTCGAGCAGTTGCATGCCCATGTCCTGTTCCAGGTTGCGCATCTGCTGGCTGATGGCAGGTTGGGCAATGTGCAATGCCTCACTGGCGCGGGTGATGTTGGCGCACTCGACCACTTTGACGAAGTACCGCAACTGGCGCAGATCCATAAGAGCCCTCCCCCCGAAAACCTCGACTCTATATATAAATCCGATGCCACCAAAGGAATTTCATATTTGTTGCTTATGCCACGCCGCCCTAGATTGATCTCACAACAAAAGGCCCGATCAGGGTCATGGGAGGTCGTCATGTCCAAAGCGTTAAGCGCGTCGGCACTGCGTGTAAACCTGAGTAAAACGCCGCTGTCCCGCGAACAGATTCGCGGTTTCTGGGCGGTCTACCTGGGCTGGGTCCTGGATGGCGTGGATTCGGTCATCTTCGCCCTGGTGCTGATTCCCGCCCTCACCGAATTGCTGCCCCGCTCCGGCCTTGAGCCCAGCGCCGCGAACATCGCCATGTATGGCTCGATCATGTTCGGGCTGTTCCTGGTTGGCTGGGGCCTGTCGTTTGTATGGGGGCCGCTGGCCGACCGTTTCGGCCGCGTCAAGGTGCTGGCCGCGAGCATTCTGGTGTACTCACTGTTCACCGGTGCAGCGGCGTTTTCCGACAACATCTGGCAACTGGCAATTTTCCGCTTGATCGCCGGGATCGGCGTTGGCGGTGAATGGGCACTGGCCGGCACTTACGTGGCCGAGAGCTGGCCCGAAGACCGCCGCAAGATGGGCGCCGGCTACCTGCAAACCGGCTACTACCTGGGCTTTTTCATTGCCGCATTGCTCAACTACACCGTCGGCGCCACGTATGGCTGGCGCGTGATGTTCCTGTGCGGGCTGTTTCCGGCGGTGGTTGCCATTTATACCGCGCTGAAGGTCAAGGAACCGCAGCGCCACCTGGCGAAGACCGGCCCGCGCGCGCCGTGGTGGGAAATCTTCGCGCCCGCCTTTCGCCGTCGCACCTTGACCAGCTCGGCATTGGTCGGCGTGGCGATTGTCGGTTTGTGGGCCGGCTCCGTGTATGAAGCCACCGCCGTGGTCACCCTGGCCACCCGTGCCGGTATCGACCATGTTGGCGCCGTACACCTGGCGTCGATCGGCGCCGCGGTGTTGGCGCTCAGCACCATTCTGGGTTGCCTGGTGGCACCGTGGCTGGCAGAACGGGTGGGCCGACGCAAAGCCCTGGGGATCTATTTCAGTGGCATGGCGGCCGCCATCGTCTTTGCCTTCGGCTGGGTGTTCTACCTCGACGATGGCTTGCACCTGTTCATGGTGTCGCTGGTGTTCCTGGGTTTCTTCGGCGGCAACTTCGCAATCTTTTCACTGTGGTTGCCCGAGCAATATCCCACGCGCATCCGTGCCACGGCCTTTGCGTTCAACGCCTCCGTGGGGCGCTTCATCGGCGCCGGGGTCAACTTTCTGCTGGCGGCAGCCATTCATGGATACGGCTCCCTCGGCACACCGATTGCCTGGACGGCCGCCGCGTTTGTGCTGGGTGTGCTGATCCTGCCGTTTGCCGTTGAAACCCGCGACCAGACCCTGCCGCAATAACCCTTTGGAGACGCCCATGCAAGCGTTGCAAGGCATCAAGATCATCGACCTCAGCCGTGCGCTGTCCGGCCCGTTCTGCACCATGGTGCTGGCTGACCTGGGTGGCGATGTGGTCAAGGTCGAACCCGGCCCCGACGGCGACATGAGCCGCACCTGGGGCCCGTTCGACCGTGGCGTGAGCACGTATTACCTGTCGTGCAACCGCAACAAACGCGGGCTCTGCATCGACTTTCGTCACCCCAGGGGCCTGGACACGCTCCAGCAACTGATCGACGGCGCCGACGTGGTGATCGAAAACTTCAAACCCGGCACGCTGGAGAGCATGGGCCTGGGCTACGAGGTGCTCAGTGCGCGCAACCCGCGCCTGATTCTGGGCAGCATCAACGCCTTCGGCAGCGACGGCCCGATGAGCACCTGGCCGGGCTTCGACCAGATCGCCCAAGGCTATTCCGGGCTGATGAGCCTGACCGGTTTCAGCGACGGCGACCCCACCCGCACCGGCACCGCCATCGGCGACCTGACCTCGGGCATGTGGCTGGTGACCGCCGTACTGGCGGCCCTGCTGGAGCGCGAACGCACCGGCTGCGGGCAGCACGTCCATACCTCGTTGCTGGCCAGCTTGATGGGTTTGCTCAGCGTGCACGGCCAGCGTTACCTGAGCCTGGGCGATGTGCCGCGCCGCACCGGCAACGCCCATGCGGTGATTGCGCCCTACGGCGTGTTCCAGACCCTCGACGGCCCGTTGAACCTGGCACCGATCACCTCGGCCATGTGGGGCCGGTTGTGTGTGCTGCTCGACCTGCCGGACCTGCCCGATGACCCGCGGTTTGCCAGCAACGAAGCGCGCGTGGAACGCCGAGACGAGTTGAAAGCCCTGCTGGAGACCCGCTTGAAGACCCGCAGCAAGCGCGACTGGACCGAACGGTTTATCGCCGCCGGGCTGCCCGCCGGGCCCATCAACACCCTGGATGAAGTCTTTGCCGACCCGCAGGTGCTGCACAGCCGGTTGACCCACACCCTTGAGCATCCGACATTGGGCGCCTTGCGCCAGGTGGTGACTCCTGTGTTCAGCGGGGCCGAATCGACCGATGCGCAGCGGCCACCACCGCTGCTCGGCGAGCACAGCGTCGAGGTATTACTCGAAGCCGGTTTTGACCCGGACTGCATACAGACGTTGCTCCAGGCCAAGGTGCTCATGCAGGCCACCCCAATCGACCGTTCAACAGGAACTGCATCATGACTGCCACTGTGTCACTTACCCTCATCGACAAGCGCATTGCGCGCCTGACCTTCAGCAATCCCAGCCAGCGCAATGCCCTCAGCGCGCAACTGCTCGACAGCCTGGACGAAAGCCTGGTCGCCCTCGCCGCCCAGCGCGTCGGCGTGGTGATCCTCGGGGCGCAAGCAGGCCAGGCGGTGTGGAGCGCCGGCCACGATATCGGCGAGGTCGCCCGCGACCGCGACCCCGTCGCCTACGGCAAACCCCTGGAACAGGTGCTGCGGCGTATTCGTGCCTACCCTGGCGTCGTGATTGCATTGATTTCAGGCTCAGCCTGGGGCGGCGCCGTGGACCTGGCCATGAGCTGCGACATGGTGGTGGCCGATGCCAGCGCCAGCTTCGCCATGACCCCCGCCAACATCGGCCTGCCCTACACCACCAGCGGCCTGCTGCGGTTCTTCAACAACCTGCCGATTCATGTGCTCAAGGAAATGTTCTTCTGCGCGCAAAAACTCGACGCCGAGCGCGCCGAGCGTTTTGGCGTGATCAACCGCCTTGTGCCCACCGACGCCCTGGAAGCCACCGCCCTGGATATTGCCCAGGGCATCGCCGCCAAGGCCCCGCTGGCGATTCAAGCCGTGAAGGAACAACTGCGCATCCTCGAAGACCTGCAACCGATGCCTGTGCAAGCCATGGAACAGATTGCCGAGTTGCGCCGCCAGGCGTGCGCGAGCGCGGACTTCGGTGAAGGGCTGGCGGCCTTTGCCGAACGCCGCCCACCTGTATTTGAGGGACGTTGACAGTTTTTTCATATCCGGCCGTTTATGCTCCTGCCCTTCGTTGGGGAGTAACCGGCTTCTGACCCGCTCAGAAGCGTTCGTATCAACATATTCGGCAACCTGCCGTGGTACGAACACCGTTGTGGTTGGTGAGACCAGCGACACATCCATGCCTAAAGTCGGGCGTGTGGTTGTGTCGTTGACTCATACAGCCCGACTGGAAGCCTTACCGTGAATCCCATTTCCCTCACTTTTCTCGCCCTTGCCATGTCCACGGACGCCTTCGCGGCGGCTATCGGCAAAGGCTCCAGCCTGCACAAACCACGCCTGACCGAAGCCCTGCGCGCCGGCTTGATCTTTGGTGTGATCGAAGCCATTACGCCGATGATCGGCTGGGCCATCGGCCATGCGGCCACGCGTTGGGTGGAGAGTTGGGACCACTGGATCGCCTTTACCCTGCTGGTCGCGCTGGGCCTGCACATGATCTACAACGGGTTCAAGCCTGAGGATGAAGAAGCGCAAAAGCCGACTCAGCATTCCTTCATGATCCTGGCTGTCACCGCGTTCGCCACCAGCATTGATGCGCTGGCGGTGGGTGTGGGCCTGGCGTTTGTCGACGTGAATATCCTGGTGGCCTCGGCGGCGATTGGCTTGGCGACCATGACCATGGTGACGCTCGGCATGATGCTCGGGCGTGTACTGGGCACGGTGGTAGGCAAGCGCGCCGAGATGGTCGGCGGCGTGGTGCTGATGCTGGTGGGTGCGACGATTTTGTATGAGCATTTGTCGGTTTGAGGCATGCACGGTTTTAGCGGGGCTTTGCTCGTCTGCCGGGTACCTATCCGTTGTCGGGGTGAGGGCTGGCTTGCCTGCGATGGCCATAAGTATCTACACAACTTTCA
>NZ_JBARTQ010000500.1:0-5968 GCF_049645325.1 Pseudomonas sp.
GCTTTATAGATGTCGGTGGGGCTCTGTCCAAAGCGGTGCATGGCGGCCTTGATGGCCGATACGGTCACGCAGTTACCGTCCGGGCCCTGGCGAAAGCCGCCCCAGATATCATCCGCCCTGGCACCATTGCGTTTCATTGAAAGGCCCGGAATGTAGCCGGTAGGAACAGCGTGGGAACGGTCCAACTCCGCTAACGGCTCAGGCAATAACCCGGGGTTCAATTCAGGACGAGGGGAAGTTTCGGCAACGGCCCTTATAGGTTTACCCGCTATCAGGCTGACAAACCTATTGATAAAAGACGAAAGCAGTGACCGCCACTTAGAGAATGCGCCTAAAACATTAACGGTCCTGAAACCACTCTTCGTTGCCTTTGCGGTTTTAACTCGCTGCCCTGCAGCACGACCCCGCGGAATCAAGTTGCCCAATGGCGCATGACTGTTGAACTTAACTTGGTCCACGAAGGGAACCTGACGAACACCCGCTACACGTGCACTATTATTGATTGAACAACAACGCATCATCGTCTCCACCCGCAGACACTTCTCCGAACTGGATAGCCGGAGAAGTGTTCGCTTTACTCAGAAAGTTAAACCGGCCCTATGATGATCAAGCGTTGAAGTTTGATCGGGCATTAAAACGCGCCTCGCGCCGAGTAAAGTGCGCAGTTACCGGCCCGGCGCTCGTAATATCAACTTCAGGTACATGAGGCATGTTATCGGGAGCCTCATGAATAACAGGTGGCACTGTCACTTCAGGCGTAAGTTCCGGCATTACCTCCAGCGTAGGCGTTGGTACTCCTTCGTGCTCGGTGTGCGGCGTTATCTCAGGCACAGGGTGCGGCTTCGCCTCCGGCGCAGGTGTCGGCGCCGCTTCAAACTCTACGCGTGGTGTCAGCTCAGGCGTGGGATAGGTGTGAATAACCGGCACATTCGACATGACCCTTGGCATTACGCCACGGCCCAGTGGCCTGTGGGTGTCATGGCAGTAACTATGATCAATGTTCACATTCACTTGCACGTTGGCTTTCGAATCATTGGTCACGGAGACTTCCGGCTTCGGCGCCAACGGCAGGGTCGGGCTGAGTGTGTGTTTGAGCTCACCGAGGGTCGTGACAGGCAGGTTGTCTGCCTTGGCAACGTCAGTGAGGGCGGTGTCGGGCTTGGGTGCCGGCGACGCAACCGCCGGTTGCTTGATGGGCTGCGGCTTGACTGCCAGCAGCTCGACAGTTTTAGCAGCCAGCGGCAGCTCGCTTGCCGCCGGTTTTACAATCGACACGTTAGCGTTATCGAGCAATACAGCGGACTTCGCTTGCTTGCCGGCGAACATGTCGCGCAGGGCCTTGAACACCAACTCCAACATGTCGAACAACTTGCTCAGGGTACCGGAATCAACCGTAATATCCCCCTTTGGCGTACTGAATAAATCCTGGGATGGTGCATGCGCAATCGAAGGCGAGTTGATCGGTGCAGGCGTGTGCGAAGCGTGGTCATTACGACCGTTATCAACATTAACGAAGGCGGGTGTGCTAATGGATAGAGACATAGCCAAATTCCTTATTCAGTAAGGCCCCACTCGATTAACGAGTCGGCCAAGAGTGTCTTTGATAACGTGGAAGCAATCAGCCTTGCTGTCCAGTCCCTAGATACGTGGAGTTTTAGCTCGCCGGGTTCCACGCAGTGCACTTCATATAAGGACACCAAAATCCATCCACGGACGTTTCTTAACCCTCTTTGAGTACACGCCCTTTATGCACGCGGCTCGCGTGCTATAAAGCGGACACACACGCTAATAAACCCCGGCCCTCGCAACTTACCGACATCATTGCCTAACAGTTGTAATGGGCAAGTATGTTAGCGCGCACAAAAAAGGCGCCCAGGGCGCCCTCTATGGTTTGAAACGTGTGTGGCTATAAGCGCGATAGGTCTACACCACCACCGCAACCGGATGGCTCATGCCCAACAATCGGCTGACCTGGTGCAGATCGGTTTCCCGGCGCATCGCCGTAAACAACTCCACCGCCTCGGGGTAGTTGCGGGTCAGCATCGCCAGCCACTGCTTCAAACGGCCCGGGGCCTGGCGCTCCGTGAGCTGCGCCACGGATTGGGTCCAGAACTCCTGGAGCATCGGCTGCATCTGCGCCCAGGTCATCTCGACCACCTCCTCGCCTGCCTTGGCTGCCACGATCTGTCGCGCCAGATCCGGGCGGGCTACCAGGCCGCGGCCGAGCATGATGTCTTCGGCGCCGCTGACTTCGCGGCAACGCTTCCAGTCTTCGACGCTCCAGATATCGCCATTGGCGAATACCGGCACCTTGACCACGTCCTGCACCCGCGGGATCCACTCCCAATGGGCCGGCGGCTTGTAGCCATCGGCCTTGGTTCGCGCATGCACCACGATGTGCGCCGCGCCGCCTTCGGCCAGGGCCGTGGCGCACACCAGCGCGCCGTCCGGGCTGTCAAAGCCCAGTCGCATCTTCGCGGTCACCGGGATATGCGCCGGCACGGCACGGCGCACGTGCTCGACGATCTGGTTGAGCAGCTCCGGCTCCTTGAGCAACACCGCACCGCCACGGGACTTGTTGACGGTCTTGGCCGGGCAGCCGAAGTTGAGGTCGATCACCTGCGAACCCAGCTCGCAGGCCAGCGCGGCGTTTTCCGCCAGGCACACCGGGTCCGAACCCAGCAACTGCACTCGCAACGGCACGCCCGCAGCGGTGTGGGCGCCGTGCAGCAGTTCCGGGGCGAGCTTGTGGAAATAGGCAGGGGTCAGCAGGCGGTCGTTGACGCGAATGAATTCGGTCACGCACCAGTCGATACCGCCCACGCGGGTCAACACGTCCCGCAGGATGTTGTCGACCAACCCCTCCATGGGCGCCAAAGCAATTTGCATGGAAAACACTCAACAAAAATCGTGGCGCAGTTTACTGGGTTTCCCAGCGTAAACGTTAACCCCCTGTCAGCGCGGGGCCATAACCGTCGAGAAACTCGGCCGGCATGCGCTTGGGCTTGCCGGTGGAGAGCTCGATGCAGACAAACGTGGTTTGCGCGCGCAACAGGGTGGCACCGTCGCGGGGCCGGACCAGCTGGAAGCGTCGGGTCATCTTCAGGCGCTGGTCCCAATCGACGATCCAGGTGGCGAGTTGCAGCTCATCGCCTTCATAGCCGGCCGCCAGGTAATCGATCTCGTGGCGCACCACGGCCATGGCGCGGTCCAGTCGACGGTATTCGGTGAGGTCCAGCCCCAGGCGCTGGGAGTGGCGCCAGGCGCAGCGCTCCAGCCAGGACACGTACACCGCGTTATTGGCGTGCCCCAGGCCGTCGATGTCGTCGGCGGCGACCTGCAGGTCGATGATAAACGGCGTTGCCAGATCCCAGCCCATGCCTTGCTCCAGTCGATTAATGTCGGCGGGGCAGTGTATCAGGCAGTTTGCCGCGCCTGTAGACGACGGCCGGCCAAGAGGGCCAACACCGCATCGATCACCCGAGGGTCGGCCAGCACTTTTTGATGACCGCCCTGTTCCAGGCGCAGCAGGCGGCTGTCGAACCAGGCGTCGTGGATTTGCTGGGAAGCCCGGACCGGCACAAAGGTGTCGTCCTCGGCATGCACGATCAGGCCGGGCAGGTTCATCTGGTAGTGAGTCACGTCCAGGTGCTTGAGCGGCATCCCGAAAGTCAGCTCAACCTCCTGGAGAAACGCTGAGCGCGCACGCGGCGGCAAGCCGACCATCCGGGTAAAACCGCGCAGCACATCGAGAAAGCGTGAAGGCGCGGCGATGCTGACCAATGTCTCGGTACGCAGCCCCAACTGCACCGCCAGCATCGCACTGGCGCCGCCCATCGAGTGGCCGACCACGGCGTGCAGCGGCGGCAGCTCATTGGCCGCCTCAAGCATGGCGCGGGCAAATAACAGCACATGCGCCTCACGCCCCGGCGAACGACCGTGGGCAGGGCCATCGAGGGCAATCACTGAATAGCCGTTTTCCACCAATGCGGTGATCAAACTGGCGAACTGCGTCGGGCGCCCTTCCCAGCCGTGCATCAACAAGACCGCAGGCCCTTGGCCCCAGCGCAACGCCGAGAGCCCGAAGCGCAGGGTTATGCGCTCCGATTGCGCCAGCAATGGCAGCTCCCAATCACGCGGCGGCAGGTTGCGCGGGGTCATGAACGTGCGGCGCAACTTGCTGGCCACGGTGCGCGGCGCGAGACGCCCGACCGTGCCATTGAAGCCGCGAATCCAGGTTAATGCGCCCATGCTGCCACTCCTTTTTCAGCGCACCGCCGACTTGGCCGCGCGCAATACACGGTCGGACAACTCGCCCGGGCCGAGCGCGCGCGCCAGGGCCAAGCCGCCGATCATCAATGCCATGTCGGCGAGGGCCTTGTCAGTGTCTTCCGGGGTGGCAGCCAATTGGGCGGCCATCAACTCCGTGTGCTCGTTGAGGGCCTGGCGGAATTCATCCGGCAAGCGGCTCATCTCGCCCACGGTCGCCGGGATCGGGCACGCCTGGGCGGTGGAGTCGCGGTGCTTGCGCGACAGGTAAAACGCCGCCACCAGCGCCCTGCGCTCTTCGCCGGTGAGTTGCGCGTCCATGTCGTCAATCGACGCACGGCGCCGGGCCAGCAGCTGGGTGAAGGCCTCCAGCATCAACGCGTCCTTGCTTTCAAAGTGTGCGTAAAAACCGCCCACCGTAAGCCCTGCGGCGCCCATGACTTCACCGACACTCGGCTCAGCCGGGCCGCGCTGGACCAACGCCGCGCTGGCGGCCTGAAGAATGCGTTCGCGGGTTTGCGCTTTTTTATCGCTCATCATTGCCTCCGTCGTTCATGAGTTGAATATTATTACCATAATAATATTTGGCAAGCCACCGGCGTGACCGATCGTCGGGGCAATCCAATAGAAAACTTCGGAATAAAGCGCGTTCGTCGGACGTTCTGTTGATGCAAGCCACAAGGAACGCAGTCTTCAAACCAAGGTTAAAGGGGTGACAGATGTTATTTTGGAGTTCGCTGCATGAGCTGAACGGCCCCGCGACACAACGCATATCCATCACCGGAAAATTTGCCTACGAGGCGTCTGATGGCCGCTGTCATCCGCAAGGACGAACACGGGTCGTGACGTCCCTTGCGACAGAAGGACGCGTCTTCCTGGGGGATGCGCCGCACCCCAAAAGCGAGGGGATGATGTGGAGTGACAGTGGCGACATTTACTGGCTGCCATGGCGTAACGGTGAGGTCACACAAGCAACGTATGCCGACATGGACGCGCTGGGCTGTACATTTTTCATGACATCCCTCTTTACCGGCTGCCGTTTTGTCGCGACTGAAACCAAGGTGGCGCACATCGCCTTTTCCCAAGGCGCCCTGGGGAACAATACCCTGGGTCGAGATTTGGGTGAGTTGACCAGCATGCACACTGGCCCGCTTCCAGTAGCGCGTCGCAAGCTGACAATCGACGGCACGAACGGAATCGACTGGGGCACGCACAACAACGTCACCACGTCTTACGGAAGCGGTGTGACCAATATGCCGGATGGGAGTGGGGGCACCAGCCAGGTCTACCAAGGGCAGGCCGTAGTACTGGGCTATAAAAGTGATCGTGTCTGGCGCTTCAAGACATTGATCAACCAGAACGGCAATTACGTTTGGTCTACGCTGGTTTAAGCGGAAAAACCCAAACGCCAGACAAACAAAAGGGCCATTCAATAATTGAATGACCCTTAAAAATCCCGCAGAGCGGGTAATCGTGGCGTCCCCTAGGGGACTCGAACCCCTGTTACCGCCGTGAAAGGGCGGTGTCCTAGGCCACTAGACGAAGGGGACACAAACCTTCTATACACTGATCAGTGCTGAGCGCTGATCGATTCAAGGACGGTGTGGCCGGAACCTTGAACCTGTAAATTGGTGGAGCTAAACGGGATCGAACCGTTGACCTCTTGCATGCCATGCAAGCGCTCTCCCAGCTGAGCTAT
>NZ_JBARTQ010000501.1:0-20544 GCF_049645325.1 Pseudomonas sp.
GTCAACACATTCATAACTGACCCACCGCCTTCGCGAGCAAGCCAGCTCCCACATTTAGTCCCGCGTCATTTTCAGGTTATTCATCTGTGCCGATCGCCGGTGAACGCGTCACCTGCGCCGGCGGAAAGTGGCAGGTAAAGGTGCTGCCATGCCCCAGCACGCTGCTGATTTCCAGCCGTGCGCGGTGGCGCAGCAACACGTGTTTGACGATCGCCAAACCTAGCCCGGTGCCGCCGGTGTTGGAGTTGCGGCTGGAGTCGACGCGGTAGAAGCGCTCAGTCAGGCGCGGCAAGTGCTTGGCGTCGATACCAATGCCGGAGTCCTGCACGCTCAGGTGCGCGCCGTATTCGTCGGCCCACCAGCGGATGCGGATATTGCCTTTGTCCTGGGTGTACTTCACGGCGTTGAACACCAGGTTCGAAAACGCGCTACGCAGTTCGCCCTCGCTGCCTTTGAGCTGCACGTGCGAGTCGGCTTCCAGGGTGATTTGTTGCCCGCGTTCCCCCGAGAGGGCCTGGGCGTCGTTCTTGATGGTCTGCAACAGGCTCTGCACGGCGACGGGGTGGTTGTCCGACGGGTAGTCGGTGGCTTCCAGCTTGGCCAGCAACAGCAGGTCGTTGAGCAGCGTCTGCATGCGTGAACCTTGCTGCTGCATCTGTTGCAGGGCACGGCTCCAGCGTGGGTTGATCTCGTCGACGTTGTCGAGCAGCGTCTCCAGGTAACCGCAGATCACCGTCAGCGGCGTGCGCAGTTCGTGGGAGACGTTGGCGACGAAGTCTTTGCGCATCTGTTCCAACTGGTGGATGCGGGTCACGTCGCGCACCAGCATCAGGTGTTCGTTGTTGCCGTAGCGGGTCAGGTACAGCTGGATGCGCACGCGGTCGTTGGTGGGCGAGGGGATTTCCAGGGCTTCTTCGTAGTTCTCCTGTTCGAAGTACTCCTTGAAGCGCGGGTGGCGCACCAGGTTGGTCACTGGCTGGCCGCTGTCCTGGGGCGTCTTGAGGCCCAGCAAAGTTTCGGCGGCGCGGTTCCACCATTCCAGGTTGCCGTCGCTGTCGAGCATGATCACCGCGTCTTTGAGTGCGGCGGTGGATTCCTGCACCCGGTCGATCACTGCTTGCAGGCGCCCGCGTACCCGTTGGTCGCGGCGTTGCAGGTGGTAGATGCTGTCGAACACTTCGCCCCACAGGCCATAGCCGTCGGGCGGTGCTTCGTCGGGTTTGTGCTGGCGTAGCCATTCATGCAGGCGCAGCAGCTGTTTGAGCGTCCAGCCCAGGTACAGGCCGATACCGACGGCCAGGCTCCAGCCGTAATAGCCGCTGACCAGGCCGACCACCAGGCAGCCGGTGATCAACAGCAGCATGTGGCGGATCAGGGTGCCATGCCAGTTCTGGTTCACTTAAACATGCGTCCTTGTCAGCTGTTAAGGAAAGGGAAGGGCTGGCTCAGCCTTTGGTGGAAAAGCGGTAGCCGGTGCCGCGCACGGTTTGTACCAGATTCTCGTAGGCATCGCCCAAGGCTTTGCGCAGGCGGCGGATGTGCACGTCCACGGTGCGCTCCTCCACGTACACGTTGCCGCCCCACACCTGGTCGAGCAACTGACCGCGGGTGTAGGCGCGTTCCTGGTGGGTCATGAAAAATTGCAGCAGGCGGTATTCGGTCGGGCCCATCTCGGCCGGCTTGCCGTCGATGGTCACGCGGTGGCTGATCGGGTCCAGGATCAGGCCGTCGACTTCGATCGGCGCTTCGCCGTCGGTAGGGCCGGCGCGGCGCAGTACGGCTTTCAGACGAGCGACCAGCTCGCGTGGGGAAAAGGGCTTGGTGATGTAGTCATCGGCGCCGACTTCCAGGCCCTGGATCTTGTTGTCCTCTTCGCCTTTGGCGGTGAGCATGATGATCGGGATGTCCCCGGTCAGCTCGTCGCGCTTGAGGCGGCGGGCCAGCTCGATGCCGGAGGTGCCGGGCAGCATCCAGTCCAGCAGGATCAGGTCCGGCTTGCGGTCGACGATAATGGCATGGGCCTGCTGGGAGTTCTCCGCCTCCAGGCAGTCATAGCCGGCCATTTCCAACGCAACGGCGATCATTTCGCGAATGGGCGCTTCGTCGTCAACGATCAGAATGCTCCTGCCAACCATGCCTAAATCCTCTTGTCATTTAACTGTCTTGCGCCGCATTAGATAACGGAATTATTGCAGTCGTGTGACAGTAATTTAGTCGCTTGGGCAATTCGCGGCACTCTGGACTACCCTTTGGGTCCGAATCCTGACAACCACAAAAGGAAGGTTCCGATGACTCAGAGTACTTTTTCCTGGAAAGCCCTGCTGGTAACGGCCGCGTTGACGCTGCCGACCCTGGCGTTCGCGACAGACCCGGCGATGACCAAAGACGGCATGTTGGTGGACCACAAGGGCATGACGCTCTACACCTTTGCCAAGGATGCCGATGGCAAGTCCATGTGCAACGACAAGTGCGCCACCAACTGGCCGCCGTTGATGGCCGAGTCCACCGACAAACCCATGGGCAAGTGGACGGTGATCACCCGTGATGACCAGAAGAGCCAGTGGGCCTACAGCGGCAAGCCGCTCTACACCTTCGTGATGGACAAGAAAGCCGGCGACATGACCGGTGAAGGCAAAATGGACGGTGCCTGGAAAGTCGCCAAGCCCTGACATGCGGCGCGGCTGAGTTCATCGCGGGCAAGCCCACTCCCACAGCGAAATGCATTCCAAATGTGGGAGCGGGCTTGCCCGCGATGGCGTCAGACCTGACGCCATAAACCCCTTATGAATCAGCGAAACCCGTAATCCGCCACAATCCCCACAAAAATAGCCAACCCGGCCCAGTGGTTGTGCAAAAACGCCTTGAAGCATTTCAGGCGGTCCTTGTCCCGGGTGTACCAGAACTCCCAGGCAAAACAGCCCGCAGCCGCCAACAAGCCCAAGTGGAACCAGCCGCCCAGCTCGAACCGCATGCCCGCCAGCCACAGGCAGACCAGCGCCAGGCCTTGCAGGGTAAGGATGATCACGCGGTCGGCATCGCCGAACAGGATGGCGGTGGATTTCACGCCGATCTTCAGGTCGTCGTCACGGTCGGTCATCGCGTAATACGTGTCGTAACCCACCGTCCACAGCAAATTGGCGATGTACAGCAGCCACGCCGTGGCGGGCAGGTGGCCGGTCTCGGCGGTGAACGCCATCGGCATGCCCCAGGAGAACGCCGCGCCCAGCACCACTTGCGGGTAATAGGTGTAGCGCTTCATGAACGGGTAGCTCGCCGCCAGCGCCAAACCGCCGAGGGACAGCAGGATCGTGGTGGCGTTGGTCAACAGCACCAGCAGGAAACTGATGCCCATGAGCACCGCAAAAAACACCAGCGCCTCTTTCGAGCTGATCTTGCCGCTGACCAGCGGGCGCTGCTCGGTGCGTTTTACATGGCCGTCGACCTTGCGGTCGGCCCAGTCATTGATCACGCAGCCGCCGGCCCGGGTCAGCACCACACCCAGCACGAAAATCACGATGTTGATGAAGGACGGCGACCCCTTGCCGGCAATCCACAGCGCCCACAGCGTCGGCCACAGCAGCAGGTAAATGCCGATGGGCTTGTCCATGCGCGTCAACTGAACGAAATCCCAGGCCCTGGGGTTCAGGCGGTTCAGGGACTTGAGCAGACGTTGATACATCAGCAGTTCTCCGGATGGTCATGCAGCGCGTGCCAGAAGCCCGGCAGGAAAATCTCCGCCACCAGCACACTCAGCGGCCCACGGTCGAAGCGCGAGCGGCGGCCCCATAACCTGTCGGCCTGGTCGGCTGTCGGCAGCCATTGCCGTGGGTAATGGCACACTTCGATCGCCTGGCGGGTGAACGCCTGGTCGCAGAACAGCAACTCACCCAATGAACGGCTGCCCAACTCATCCATGTGCAAGCCGTCGCCTTGCAGCGCGCTGCGTGCCGCCACACTGCGGGCAAACACCCACGGCTGGCCGTGCCCGCGCAGGTACACCTCGCGCACCCAGCCGACAGTGGCCGGGGCCAGGCCCAGCGCGGCGCATTCGTCATCACGCAACGGCTGCCAGCCTTCGAACAGCGGCGTCACGCTGAAACCGTCGTTCGACAGCCACGTGAGCCGGCGCGTCAGCGAGCCTTCGTCGAACAGCCAATTGAGGGTCAAGGGCGCAGGCAATGGGCTCAGAAGGCTCTGGGTCAGCCATTGGCAAGCATCGGGGCGGGCGGTTGAGTGCGGCACAGTGAGTCAATATTGGCAGCAAAAGAGGCGGCGAGCTTACCATGGTGCCTCGCACTTCTGCCGCGTTGAACCGGCCCCGTGCGTCGATCGCGCTTGCATCTGTCGGCCCCGATCAGTACAAAACGCCCTGAGCCGTGTGGCAACGTTGGTCTATCGACCGCCGGCCAAGATGCCTGGACCCTGAGGAAGCAAGTAATGAAGAAGTGGCAATGTGTAGTCTGCGGCCTGATCTATGACGAAAAAGACGGCTGGCCGGATGACGGAATCGCTCCGGGCACCCTGTGGCAGGACGTCCCGGAAGACTGGCTGTGCCCTGACTGCGGCGTGGGCAAAATGGATTTCGAAATGATCGAAATCGGCTGATCTGAACATTTAAGAAACGTACTACAAGGAGAAAGGAATGAACGCACCTGTCGTGATCATCGGCACAGGATTGGCCGGTTACAACGTAGCCCGGGAGTTTCGCAAGCTCGACAGCGAGACCCCGTTGCTGCTGATCACCGCGGATGACGGGCGCTCCTACTCCAAGCCCATGCTCTCCACCGGCTTTGGCAAAAACAAGGAAGCCGATGGCCTGAGCATGGCCGAACCCGGCGCCATGGCCGAGCAACTCAAGGCCGAAGTGCGTACCCATACGCGTATCAGCGGCATCGACCCTGGCCATAAACGCCTGTGGATCGGCGAGGAAGCGGTGGCCTACCGAGACCTGATCCTGGCGTGGGGCGCAGAAACGGTGCGGGTGCCGGTTGAAGGCGACGCGGCTGAGCTGATTTTCCCGATCAACGACCTTGAAGACTACGCGCGCTTTCGCGCCGCTGCCGCCGGCAAACGCCGCGTGCTGCTGCTTGGCGCCGGCCTGATCGGCTGTGAGTTCGCCAACGACCTGATCCTGGGCGGCTACGAAATCGACCTGGTGGCGCCGTGCGAGCAAGTCATGCCAACCCTGCTGCACCCGGCTGCCGCTGCCGCTGTACAAGCCGGGCTGGAAGGCCTGGGGGCACGTTTCCACCTGGGCCCGGTGCTCAATCGTCTGCAGCGCAGCGCTGATGGCCTGGAAGCGCACTTGTCGGATGGTGAAGTGATCCACTGCGACCTGGTGGTCTCGGCCATCGGCCTGCGCCCACGTGTGGACTTGGCCGCCGCCGCCGGCCTGCAAATCAACCGTGGGATCATGGTGGACCGCCACCTCAAGACCTCCCACGCCAACATCTATGCGCTGGGCGATTGCGCCGAGGTTGACGGCCTGAACCTGCTGTACGTGATGCCGCTGATGAGCTGCGCCCGCGCCCTGGCCCAAACCCTGGCCGGTAACGCCACGGCGGTGAGCTACGGGCCGATGCCGATCACCGTGAAAACCCCGATCTGCCCGCTGGTAGTTTCGCCACCACCACGGGGCACGGAAGGCGTGTGGAGCGTTGAAGGTGAGGGCGCCGACATCAAGGCATTGTGCCGCGATGCCGGCGGTCGCCTGCTGGGGTACGCCCTGACTGGCAGCGCCGTGATGGAAAAACTGGCCCTGAACAAAGAACTTCCGCCGCTGCTGGCGTAAATACCGGTCGTTCTGTCGGAATACCCCTGTTTTCCCCCCTAGAAAGGTCGCCGCGAGACTGGCGCGGCGTCCGAGGGCATGCCATCCTCACTTCCGTCTGCCGCAGAGTAGAGCCTGCGGCGCCTTGGGCGCTGCTCCGTCAGAGAGCAGCACGGACATAACAACAAAAAACCGTCAAAGAGGCTTCACTTATGCGTAAACCAGAACTCGCAGCCGCCATCGCTGAAAAAGCGGATCTCACCAAAGAACAGGCCAACCGCGTACTCAACGCCGTTCTCGAAGAAATCACCGGCGCCCTGCATCGCAAGGACAGCGTCACACTGGTTGGCTTCGGCACCTTCCTGCAACGCCACCGCGGCGCCCGCACCGGCAAAAACCCGCAAACCGGTGAGCCTGTGAAGATCAAGGCGAGCAACACCGTTGCGTTCAAGCCGGGCAAGTCGCTCAAAGACAGCGTCAACCCGTAAGAGCAGTACCGTCTCGAAGGGAGGCGGGGCGGTAAAAGAAATGGGCACGCCGACTGGGTCGGGTGCCCATTTTTGTTGGGTACTAGTTTGTCAGCAACCTAAAAGTCGTAAACCCACAGCTCAGTAAATACGAAGTCGAGATCGAAATGATCGGTCAAAGAATCGAAATCATCGTATTCCTCCGGCAAAGAGAGGCCTATGCCGCTGATCTGATCTATTTGCACGAATCCGGACCAAGCCACCTGCACTTTGGACACCTTTAGAACATCGAATACCGTCATTCCCGGCCAGAGCTTATTCTCATAGTTGCCCTTGAAAGTAGCATTGCACGAGATAGCAGAAATGATGCCGTCGGCGCCGTGGTAGGCCGTAATAAACCCGTCGTTAATTGTCAGAGAGTTGGGGCCGTTGTGGGTCTTGTATCTACTTGATAAACGCGCCTGAATCTGGGAAACATTTTCACCGATGGTTATTCCACCGATCGAAGTGTTCGGGACTATTGCATTAGTTAAATCCATTGCGACCTCTATTTCGGTACATTCATTAACGCGCCGTCTACAAAAACTGGACTGTCGACAATTTTTTCGTATTTCATAAAGTCTTTGGGCGCTATACGTCCCTGGACTTCCCCATTCCGGTAGACCTTCCAGTAGCTTGATTGGTGGACACCTCCACCGGGGTGGTAGTCCAGTACATCCTTGTTTCCAGATTTCGTCGTCCTAGTGAATTGGGTGTGCTGAGTTTTGTTTGTGCCTACGTTTGTGATGCTTTTCGTATAGCCTTTTTTCATCAACGACGCTTCAACTTGCTCAGGAGTTTTGCCGGAAAGCTTGCTTACCCATTTTTTTGAAATGTTTTGCCTTTTATTGAAGGCTTTCGTGCAAGTTAATCCGAGAGGGTCTACCCACTCAATCGGATTCGTTGCATAGGCGTAAAGGTTGATACCCCCATTTAGACCAATCGGATCCGGCGTAGTAAACCGCCCCACATCCGGATCATAAAACCTGAACGTATTGAAATGCAGCCCCGTCTCCCGGTCCAGGTACTGCCCCTGAAACCTCAGATTCTGCTCTTCAATGTAATAAGGCTCGCGCACTTCCTCGACGGTGTTGCCCCACACACGATACGTCGCTCGCCAGACATCATGCCCATCAGCTTCGGTCAACTGTTCCGGCAACCCGTTCAGGTCGTTGTGGTAGTAGCGAATCTTTTGCAACGGCCCGGCGCCGTCCACCCGCGCCAAGGGTTCGTAGCCTTCATCTGCGTAAACATAAAGACTCGTCTGGCTGTGCTTATGCTCCTGCAGCAACCGCAAGCCATCCCACATGAACCGAGTCCCGCCCAGCGGATACCCGTCACTCCCATGCTCGGCTTTCTCAATCCGCCGACCCAGCGGGTCATACGCCATTCGGACCACGCTGCCGTTCTCATGACGCACTTCAACCAACCGACTTTCCGCGTCATACGCAAACCGCTGCACCCCACGCGTGGCGCTGCGCTTCTCGATCATCCGCCCAAACGCGTCGTACCGATAACGCTTGTCCTGGTACGTCAGCAGCTTGTTATGCACCACCAATCCCGCGCCGAGCTGTGGGCCGTCCAGCAGGTTGGCGGCGGCGTCGTAGGCAAAGGTTTCGCGCTGGCCGTGCAGGCTGTCCTGGCTGGCGATGATGTGTCCGGTGGCGTCGTAGTGCAGCAGTTGGCGGTGTTGCGCGGCGGGTTGCTGGTCGAGTTTGCCGATCAGGTTGTCGGCGGGGTCGTACTCGAACTGCTTTTGCGTTGTTGCCGGCATCAGCGATGGCTGGCTCGAGTGGCGGCGCTGGCGCGCGCGCAGGCGGCCGCTACGGTCGTATTCGCTGCGGGTGGTGAGCTGGCCTTGGGTGCGCAGCACTTCGCGGTGCAGGCGATCGCGTTCGAAGTCGCTGATGACCTGGCCGTCGAGGTTGATCTGGTGCAGGTGGCCGCTGCCGTAGTACAGGCGATTGAGCCAGCGGCCGTCCGGCAGTTGGGTCTGGATCAGGTTGCCGAGTTCGTCGTAGTGGTGTTGCAGGCTGCCCGCCGCACTCTGTTCGCCAAGCAACTGGCCGAGGGCGTCATAGGCGAAGCCCAGCGTTTGGGCGTTGCCTTGCAGGTCGGTGAAGGTGACGGCGGTGAGTTGGTCCACCGCATCGTAGGCATAGTCGGTGCGGCCATCGTCGGTGGTTTTGGCTACCAGGCGGCCGACCGCATCACGCTCCAGCCGATGCACGATAGGGGCGGGCGGCGTCTCGGGCACCAGCGCCAAGCCATTGCCGTAAGGTGCCGCGAGGGCAGTCACCACCGTGATGTTGTCCAGCAGGTCGTAGTCGTAGCGCTTGGCGCTGCCGTCGAGGTCTTGCTGCTCGGTCAGCCGGTCACCGGCGTCCCACGCGAACCGATAACTTTCCCCGTTCTCGTTGACCAGCGCTTGCAGTCGCCCGTAGCTGTCGTAGCCAAACTGCACCTGCCGACCGTGGGCGTCGGTGCGCTGGCGTACTTGGCCACGGCGGTTGTGCTGATACAGCGTCGTATGGCCTGCGGGGTCGGTGTACCCCACCAATTGCCCGCTGGTGTCGCGCTGATAGTGCTCCGTGCGGCCGTCCGGCAGTTGGCTGCTGAGCAGTCGGCCTTGGGCGTCGTAGCTGAATTGGGTGCGTTCGCCGAGCGCATCGGTAATCACCTGCAGATAACCGCGCTCGTCGTAGCTGAAGCGCGTCGGGTAACCCGAGCAGTCGATGTGCTCGACCAGTTGCCCGAACGGGTTCCAGCGCAGTGTTTTACGTTTGCCGGTGGCATCGATGATTTCCACGACCTGGCCGTGGTCGTCATAGCGGTAGCGGGTGACATAGCCCAGCGGATCGGTTTCGGCGATGCAATTGCCGCGTGGGTCGTAGCGATACTGCCAGCTGTTGTCGGCGGCGTCGGTTTCCACCAGCGGCAATGCCCAATGCTCCAGCCACAAGGTTGAATCACTGCGGCCCAGCGGGTCGGTTTCGCCGATCAGGTTGCCGCTTTCGTCGTAGCTGTATTCAAAGCGCCCGCCCTGTGGGTCGGTGGCGCTGAGCAATTGGCGTTCGTCGTTCCACTCGAACAGCCAGGTCTGGCCGAGGTTGTCGCTGTACTGAATGATCTGGTGCTGAGTGTTCCAGTGCCGCGTGCTGACGCGCTGCAAACTGTCAGTGATGCGCGTGATACCGGCCTTCAAGTCATAGTCGAATTGGTAGGCGTCGCCCTCATCGGTCCAGTGCCGGACCACGCGCCATTCCAGGCCTTCAACAAAAGCCCATTCATAGAAACAGCGCAACCCGGTGGGCAGTTGGTGCTCCACCAACCGTTGGCCCGCGTCGTAGGCGAAACGCCGTTGCACCTGGCCGGTTGCGTCGCGCACTTGCGCCAGGCTGCCCGCCGCATCGTAGCCATAGCTCACGAGCACTTCACGACGTTGATCCGGGTAAAGGCGTTCGAGGCGGGCCAGATGGCCTTGATCACGGACCAGCTCAACCTGCACCAGATCGAAGGTGTCGCGCAAACGCACCAACTGGCCGGTTTCGTCATAGTCCAGATAAATGCGGTTGTCGTTGCGATCACCGAGTTGGCTCAGGCGCAGCAGCGATGGGTTCGCGCTGGGTTCAAACAGGCGGTACAGGCCGTCGTCACTTTCAATCAGCAATTGCCCATTGAGGTGGCGCCGCACGGCGAGCCCTTCACCCGCGCTGAACACGGCGCCACCCAGCGGGATGGAGCCCATGTCGATAGGGCGACCTTGCTCGTCGGTGTAGACCAGCGTCTCGCCGCCTTCGGGATGTGGGCGGATTTCCACGCACACTTCATAGGGCACGCTCCAGCCAACCCCCAAGAGGCTGCCCGTGCGCTCATCGCGACTGTTGTAGAAGCGCTGCCAGTCGATCGGCAGGATGCCGGGGAGAACGAAATCCAGCTCCTCGACATCGCCCAGTACTTTGGCGCCGGTCGCCGCGTGCACCGGGTTCGACGAACCCATCGCGGCGTTGGCCGCAGCCCCCATCGCGCTGCTGATGGCCATCGAGGTAGCCCCGCTGACCAGCATGCACGGCAACTTGCTGAAGAACTTGCCCTTGCCACCCTTGAGCATCAGCAGCGCCGTCACGGCCAGCCCAACCCCCGGGGTCTTGCCGCTGCGAATCTCACGCACTACCACCGAACCGCCACCAATGGTCACGTTGGAGGAAATCAGCCCGGACGACACCACCGTTGCATCGCACGTACTGCGGTCGCCGCTGCGTACCGCGGGCTGGCCGTTGACCGTGACCTTTTCCGAGCCCTCGGCAAGAAACTGCGGCGGCATCGGCGGGTGCTTCATGCACACCACCAGGTCCAGCGGTTTGGGCACGGCGCCGGGTGCGGGCGTCGCGACAGTGGGGCGCCACATCTGCGAGAAGAAGCCTGCGGCCATGTCCAAATAGCTGGCTTCTGGCTCGGGTTCAGGCTTGGTTTCTTCCAGCTCGGTGCCGGCTGGCGTGACATGCGAGCTGATCGCTCCCGCAGCACGGGCGGCGGGCGTGTTGTTGGTCAGGGTGTCGGTGGAGCCGGTGAGGATATTCGCCTGCACCGTGGGCGGAAAAAGGGCGTTGCTGAAGGCATCGCAAAATTTCGTCAGTCCCTTATCGGCCCCGCTCTTGCTCATGGCCAGGCCGACAATCGTGCCGACCACCGCGCCCAGCACGAAGCAGCCGAGCCCGCCGGTGGCCACGGTAATGCCGGTGGCGGCCACGACGGCAGCGGTCGCCACGGCGGTGATCGCGATATTGGCCGCCACCTCCAGCACCCCGCCGAGGATGTCCGCCATCATCGAGGTGTGGGAGAGCGCATCGCCCATGCGGGCCGCCCATAACGCGTCAGACATGCAAGCTGCTCATCAAGAAATGGCGTCGAACGACAGCGAGTTTTTAATCGTTGCCCAGTGCGCAGCCTCGGCATCGCCCAGCGTGTCCGCCTTCACATAACTCAAGGCCATCATCTTGCGTGTGCCCGGAATCACGAGCGCCAGTTGATACTGGAACACCTTGTCATTGCCCTTGTTGAACTGGCTGCGCAGCTCGATGCCTTCTACCTCTTGCGCCGCGCCCAAACGCACATCGACGCTTGGTTGGCAGCGTAAATCCTGCACCTGTTTTTCCAGGCGCTGGAGTTGGTCGCTGAAGTTGCTGTGCAGGGTTTCGCCGTCGGCGAGCAAGCTGCGGCTGATGATCAAGGACGTGCCCAGCGCGGGAAACTTGAGGATATTGATCGTCGCATCCTGCAGTTCGCCCTCAGGCAGTTGAAACTGGAATTCGTTGATTCGGTACGTCATGGCAAGCAGGTCTCGTCAGGAGCTTTTAGGCGCGGGAAACGCGGCGTTGATATTGGCGTCGATGCTGGTTTTCATGCCCTGGCCATCGGGCGACGCGCCGGGGCCGCCGCCGTTGTTCAGGTGCAGGACGCCGCCGGTGTTGAATTCGGCATCGCCGCTGGCGTGGAAGCTGATATTCACGCCGCTCAGGTTGATCTGCCCGCTGGCGTTCAACTCCAGAATGCTTTTACCGCAGACCAGGCGCAGGTTTTCGCCCACTTCAATCACGTAGCTTTGGCTGATGCTGTCGGTTTTCCTCTTGCCCACCGAAAGGATGTCTTCGTGCTTGACGATGCGCACACGGTTATTGCCAATCGTCACCGTCTCGTTATGGCCAATACTCTTGTTGCGGTCATGCCCCACCGAGTGGCTCTCATCCACCTCCACCACGATGTCCTGATTGCGCTCGGCATGGATGTACAACTGCTCCAGCCCCTTCTTGTCCTCCATGCGGATTTCATTGAAGTTGGCCGGCGTGCCGCCTTTGCTGGAGCGACTTTTCATGCCGCTCTGGGTGGCGTTTTCCGGCAGGTCGTAAGGCACGGTCTGCTCGGCGTTGTAGACGCGGCCGGTGATGATCGGCCGGTCGGGGTCACCTTCCAGAAAGCTCACAATCACTTCCTGGCCGATGCGCGGGATCTGCATCGAGCCCCAGTTCTTGCCGGCCCAGGATTGCGACACACGAATCCAGCAGGAGCTGTTTTCGTTCGATTGGTCGTGACGGTCCCAGTAGAAGTGCACCTTCACGCGGCCGTACTGGTCGGTCCAGATTTCCTCGCCCTTGGGGCCGACCACCAACGCAGTCTGCGGGCCTTTGACGATAGGCCGGTGCGTGCTGGCCAGCGGGCGGAAGCTTTGCTGGGCGTCGATACAGGTGAGGCCGCTTTCGAACTGCGCCGAGCCCGAGCCACCGCCGCTTTCCAGGCTTTCCTGGACGATGGCATAGCGGCAGCCGACGATCAGGTATTCGCGGTTCTGGTCCTGGCGACTGAAGCCGGTGAGGCTGAACAAGTGGCCCGAACCCAGGCCTCGCGCATTGCCGCTGAACTCGATCTGCTCGTGCAAGGTTTGCAGGGCTTCGATGCGGGTGCGCGCGTAGTGTTCGCCGTCCCCGCTCTGCACGTAGGTGCCGGGGTAGTCGTACAGCGGATAGTCGCCTGCCGTGTGCGGGCGCGGCATGGCCGAGCGCACATCGATACTGGCGCTGGGGCGCTGGAAGTCGTAGTCGTTGAGCTCAAGCGACCCCGGTTGCACTTCGTGCGCCAGGTGCCAGTTGTGCATATGGTCGCGTTCGCGCTGCTGCTCGTCCTTGGGGTAGTAGGGGATCGACGCATAGCCCGGCACCGTGGTGTGAGCGCCATAGGCGTCGGCCAGCACCAGCACATGACGGTCCTGCTCATGGCGGAAGAAGTAATAGATACCTTCCTGTTCCATCAGGCGGCTGACGAAATCGAAACTGGTCTCACGGTACTGCACGCAGTATTCCCACTCGCGGTACGGCCGGCTCAGGGCGTCCTCAAAGTCGGAAAAGCCCAGATCACGGAACACCTGCTTGATGATCTGCGGGATGCTCAGGTTCTGGAAAATTCGGCAATCCGAGGTGCGACTCAGCAGCCACAGCCACGGGCGCAGCGTCACTTGGTAACTGGCGAACTGGCCCTGATCGATGTTCTGGCTGCAGCGTGCGACGAGGCCGTGGAAGTGCCGCTCACCGCCGTCCGCCAACTGCACGCCGACGCTCATCGGCTTGCCCAGCAACTGGTTGAGGTCGATGTTGGCGTCCAGCGAGGTCAGTTGCAGCTCAAAGTTGAACAGCCTGCCCAGCTCTTCGCCGCCCCCCATTTCATTCAGCAACAGCACATCCGGCCCGAGAGGGCTGGTGATCTTGGCCAGGCGTGAGGCTTGGTTGAATAGCATCGGTTAACTCGTAAATTGCGTAGTAACTGTAGGAACCGGCTCTAAATGTGGGAGCAGGCTTGTGTGGGAGCTGGCTTGCCTGCGATAGCATCACCGAGGTGCGCCTGACACACCGAGGTGCGTGCATCGCAGGCAAGCCAGCTCCCACAGAGGCCCGCTTTCACAATTCCTGATCGCGTTCCGTCAGGGTCAATCAATATCACTGAATTGATAGTGCAATTCGTTATCCCGGCTGCTGATGCGCACACCCGCCAGCGCCTTGCCTTCGAGCATGCGCGTGAGGAATTCACGGCTCATGTCCGGCAGCAGGCTGTTGGTCAGGATGGTGTCGATCATGCGCCCGCCGCTTTCGGTTTCGGTGCAGCGCGAGACGATCAAATCGACCACTGCGTCGTCGTAGTCGAAGGCGACTTTGTGCGTGTTCTCTACGCGCTTTTTGATGCGGTTGAGTTGCAGGCGAGTGATCGCCTTGAGCATCTCGTCGCTCAGCGGGTAGTAAGGAATCGTCACCAAACGCCCGAGCAATGCTGGCGGGAAAATTTCCAACAGCGGCTGACGCAGGGCCTTGGCGATTTCTTCCGGCTCGGGCATGTTCGCCGGGTCTTTGCACACCCGCGAAATCAGTTCGGTACCGGCGTTGGTGGTGAGCAGGATCAAGGTGTTCTTGAAGTCGATCACCCGGCCTTCGCCGTCCTCCATCACGCCCTTGTCGAACACCTGGAAGAAGATCTCGTGCACGTCCGGGTGGGCTTTTTCCACCTCGTCCAGCAGCACCACGCTGTAGGGTTTGCGCCGCACGGCTTCGGTCAACACGCCGCCTTCGCCGTAGCCGATATAGCCCGGTGGCGCGCCCTTGAGGGTCGACACGGTGTGGGCTTCCTGGAACTCGCTCATGTTGATGGTGATCACGTTCTGCTCACCGCCGTACATGGCCTCGGCCAAGGCCAGGGCGGTTTCGGTCTTGCCCACGCCGGAGGTGCCGGCGAGCATGAACACGCCAATCGGCTTGCTCGGGTTGTCGAGGCCGGCGCGGGAGGTCTGGATGCGCTTGGCGATCATCTGCAAGGCGTGGTCCTGGCCGATGATGCGTTTCTTCAAGTGCTGGTCGAGGTTGAGCACGGTTTCCAGCTCGTTGCGGGCCATGCGGCCCACCGGAATGCCGGTCCAGTCGGCGACCACCGTGGCCACGGCCTGGTAGTCCACGGTCGGCAGGATCAGCGGGGTTTCGCCTTGCAGCGCGGTGAGGCGCTGTTGCAGGTCCACAAGCTGTGCGCGCAACTCATCGTTGCCGCTGTCGACTTCACCGACTTTTTCACGCAGCGTTGCACGCGTCGCGAGCAGTTCATCGACCAGGGTTTTCTCTTCGGCCCAGCGGCTTTCCAAGGTTGCCAGACGCTCGCGCTCGGCCGTCAGCAAGGCTTCGCTGTGGGTCTGGCGCGCGCCGATGGCGATGCCGATCGCATGCTCGCGGGCAATGATTTGCAGCTCGGTTTCCAGCGCCTCAATGCGGCGGCGGCTGTCGTCCACCTCGGCGGGAACCGCGTGCAGGCTGATGGCGACGCGCGCGCAGGCGGTGTCCAGCAGACTCACGGATTTATCCGGCAGCTGGCGCGCCGGGATGTAACGGTGCGAGAGCTTCACCGAGGCTTCCAGCGCCTCGTCGAGGACCTGCACCTGGTGGTGTTTTTCCATGGTCGAGGCCACGCCGCGCATCATCAGCAGGGCTTTGTCTTCCGACGGCTCGGCAACTTGCACCACTTGGAAGCGGCGGGTCAGGGCCGGGTCTTTCTCGATGTGCTTTTTGTACTCGGCCCAAGTGGTGGCGGCCACGGTACGCAGGGTGCCGCGCGCCAGGGCGGGTTTCAACAGGTTGGCCGCGTCACCGGTGCCGGCGGCGCCACCGGCACCCACCAGGGTGTGGGCTTCGTCGATAAACAGGATGATCGGCTTGGGCGAGGCCTGCACGTCTTCGATGACTTGGCGCAGGCGCTGTTCGAACTCGCCTTTCATGCTGGCGCCAGCTTGCAGCAGGCCCACGTCGAGGCTGCGCAACTCCACGTCTTTGAGCGCGGGCGGCACGTCCCCGGCGACGATGCGCAGGGCGAAACCTTCGACCACGGCGGTTTTGCCGACGCCGGCTTCACCGGTGAGGATCGGGTTGTTCTGGCGGCGGCGCATGAGAATGTCCACCAACTGGCGAATCTCTTCGTCACGCCCCACGATCGGGTCGAGCTTGCCACTGCGCGCCTGTTCGGTCAGGTCGACGGTAAAACGCTTGAGCGCTTCCTGCTTGCCCATCGCGCTCGGGGCCATTGCACCGCTGGCTTCGCCCGGCACGGCACCGGCGTTGAAACCGTCGCTGGCACTCAAGGCGTTCTCGGGCGAGTCGCCGACGTATTCATCAAAGCGTTCGCTCAAGGCTTCGGGCTTGATCTTGTCGAACTCGGCAGACAAGCCCAGCAGCGCATGGCGCAGGCTCGGCGTCTTCAGAATGCCCAGCACCAGGTAGCCGGTGCGCACCTGGCTTTCGCCAAACATCAGGCTGCCGTAGACCCAGCCGCGTTCCACGGCTTCTTCCACGTGGGACGACAGGTCGGTGATCGAGGTCGAGCCGCGCGGCAGGCGGTCGAGGGCTTCGGTCAGGTCACGGGCCAGGCGCGCCGGCTCAACGTTGAACTGGCGGATGATGCGGTGCAGGTCCGAGTCCTGCAGTTGCAGCAGTTGGTGAAACCAGTGAGCCAGTTCCACATACGGGTTGCCCCGCAGTTTGCAGAACACGGTGGCGGCTTCGATGGCCTTGTAGGCCACGCTGTTGAGTTTGCCGAACAGTGCGGCGCGACTGATTTCACCCATGCTCTGGATTCCTTGAGGTGGTGGCGTGATCGGCGTAATGCCGGGCCAGGATTAGGTCGTTGGCGTCGTGCTCGGGCTGGCCGAGCCAAGTGTTGAAGCCCAGCCGGAACTGGCCGTTAAGCTGCAGCTTCGGGACTTCAGGTTGTTGCAGAATCAGGTTCAGGTCCCAGTCCAGTTCATGGCCCAGGTACTCGGCCACCCACGCCACCAGCTCGTTGAACGGCTGGCTGCCGGGCAGCATGCCCATGTAGTCATCCAGCTTCAGTGGGCCGAGGCGGATGCGGAATTTATGCTGGCGGTCCCACACATGGCTGCCCAGGCAGAAGTCCACGCCGAGCCGGTTGGCGCTGACACTCACGCGGCTGCGCTCGGGCAGTTCCAGCCATTGTCCAACGTATTCTTCGATCTCCACCGGCAGGCCGAAATACTCGCTCAGGATTGCTTTCAAGCCATCCGGGTAGCGGGTTTGTGCCGACAGGTGGCCGCTGTAATGCAGCTTGGCGGTGTCGGGAATCAGCCCTTGATTGAGCAGGCTCGGCATGCCCCGGCCGCTGAGCGCGGCGAGGCGTGCGGACCAGTAATCGTCGTCCGGTCGGTCGTGGCTGACGGTTGGGCGCGCTTCGGCCCAGGCCCGATAAAACAGGCTCAACAGGCGATGATGGAACACATCCAAAAACTGCTTGCTGGTGCTGTCGGCGTTGTTGCGCTGACGTTCGCGCACGTACTCGGTGATGTGCAGCGGCAACGGGCCGTTGGGGCCGCCGAGGCCAAAGAAGAACTGCTCCAGCCGTGCCGGTTTGCCGTCGCCGCCGGGGTCCACCGAAGCCAGGGTCGCCGGGGCAAAGGTGCAATCGGCCTGTTGCCCGAGGCGCAGCGGGTCATCCGCCAGGCGCAGGGAATGGCCCAGGCGCGGCAAGTCCGGCGATTCGCACTCGATGCGGCGCAACGCCTGGAAGAAGTCGTATTCCCAGGGCTCCTGATGCATCGCATCCAGTGTGTTCACAGGGTCGGACGACGCCCGGGCTTGGCTTTCCATCGCATGATCTCGCCGCGTTCGGTGGTACGGATCACCGTCTCGGTAAAACTGTTGATCGACACGTAACGTGCCAGGAAGCGTTCCAGCACCGCACCGAGCAGGAACACGCCGGTGCCGCGAAACGCGTTTTCATCGAATTCCAGGGTGATTTCCAGGCCACGGCCAAACACGATCGGGCCGGGCATCGGCAGGCGCCGGGTCACGGCTTTGCTGCTGACGTCGCGCAGGCCTTCGATCTGCAATTGCAGCGCGGCGTCATTACTGTCGCCGTACAGGCGCAGCAGTTCGCGCAAGGCCGCCGCACCCTGACCCTGTTCGCTGAGGGACAGGTAGTTGAGCGACAACTGGCTGATCAGGCGCCAGGCCTTGGCGTCATGCGCGTGGCTGGCGCGCGGGCGGCTCGGGCCCGCCACGCAACGCACCGACAAAACCGGCGCACTGTCGGCCAGGGTGAAGTCGGTCTTGCCGTTGCCCACGCTCATGAACAGCGGCAAGTCGCGGTTGGTGCACAGCGCGGTCACGCCGAGCTGGCGCAGGTCATGGCCATACGGCGCCTGGCGACTGTCGACCAGGCTGACGAAGGTTTCGCTGCCCACATAGGTGGAGCGCGGGCCGTTGCGGCGCTGGTCGCTGGACAATACCCGTGGCTCGCGGCGCACCGTGTAATAAGCCTGGTCGCGGCCATAACGCGACGGGTCGCGCACCGCATAGAACGGCAGGAACGGCTGCTCCGGTCCGGTGCCGTGGCCGGTCAGGCCGTTCAACGAATGAATCTCGAAATCCATCGGCCGCGTGCGATCGGCGATCACATGGTGTTCATTGACGCGGTCGGACAAGTGGATACGGTCGACGCGCTTGGGGAACAGGTTGATCGCCGGGGTGCAGAACGGCAGAAACTGCGCGGCGCCGACGCTGCCTTCCAGACTCGGCTCGTGGCGGTCGAAGAGCACGATCAGCTCCAGCTCCTGGCCGTCGCAGCGTTTGACCGCGCGGCTCAGCTCAGCGAATTCGACGAACAGGAAGCGATGGGGCAGAGCGAAGTATTCCTGCAACAAGCGGTAGCCCTGGAACGCGCGCGCCACCACCGGCATGGCCGCGTCAGCATCGTCAAAGCCCCGGGAGCGCAGCGCGTCCTGCGGCAGGCGCTCGACCCAGTCGCCGCCAGGCTTGCGCGCAAACACAGCGCAGGCGTTGCCGAGCAATTGTTCGTAGAGGCGAAACGGCTGTTCATCGGCGCCGCTGAGGTACAACGGCAGGCTGTCGAGGTCGAGGCTGTTGAAGGGCAATTCAGCCCCGGTGCGCAAGGTCAGGCGAAGGCCCGCCTTGGCTTTCGGCTCGCTGGCGGCCAAGCGACCGAGCACGGCGGCCGGGTTGCCGAAGTACTCGGCGTTACTGACCTGCAACGGCCACAGCGTCACCGGGTGCGCGGTGCGGTACTCGCAGCAAGTCTGGGTTTCACGGCCCAATGCGGCGCGCAAAACCGTGCCACGGGGCAGCGGAAAACCGCTTGCCAATGAGCCTTCGTCGGGGTCGGTCTGCAATTGCACCACGGTCATCGACGGCGTCGGCGCCAGGTAATGCGGGTAGGCGATTTCCAGCAGGTTATGGGTGAAGGTCGGGTACTCGGCGTCGAGCTTGAGCTGCACGCGGGCTGTCAGGTAGGCAAAACCTTCGAGCAGGCGTTCGACGTACGGGTCGGCGCAGTCCATGCCGGACAGGGTCAGCCGACTGGCGATCTTCGGGTATTCCTTGGCGAACTCGGCGGCGCTTTCGCGCACGTGGTGCAGTTCCTGGTTGTACAGCTCCAGCAGGCGCGGGTTCATGGGCGTCTCCGCTGGTCAGCGTTGACGACGCGCACATGGCCGGATTCCAGGTCCAAGTCGGTTTGCAGCAGCAGGCGCAAGGGCACCGGCTGCGCCCACAGGTCGCCTTCGATCTCGAAACTCAGCGCGTTGTGGTTCATCTCGCCATGGCCGACGCGGGCTTTGACGCGCAAGGTGTGGCGCAAAATACGCGGCTCAAAGGTGGCGATCGCCTGGTAGATCAGGGCTTCGAGGGCCTTGATGTCGACGCTGGACACGCTGTTGCCCGCGAGTGCCGGCAGGCCGTAATTGACCACCGAAGTACCGGCCGGGGTGTGCAGCGTGGCATCGGCATCCAGCAACGACGTGGTATTGAGCAGCCACGCCAGGTCGCGCAGCACCGAGGCTTTTAATTGGGTCAGGGACAGCACGCGTTTGTCGGCGCTTTCCTTGGGGTTGGTTGGGTCGTCATCGGTCAACCGGTCCAGCAGGGACGGTTGCAGACGGTCGCGGGAAGCGATTTCAGTTACCACCAAAGCAGCTCCACGGACAATATCAAGAATGAAAGCCCCCCGTAGCAGCTGCCGAGCGCAGCGAGGCTGCGTTCGAGGACGAAGTCCTCGTAAACCAGGCACTGAGGTTTATTGGATAAAACCCAGTGTCTGGTTTGCGACTGCTTCGCAGTCGAACGCAGCCTCGCTGCGCTCGACAGCTGCTACGGCGGGGCGAGGCAGGCGTATCAGCGCTTGGTGTTGGAACGGATGTTCCAGCCAAACTTGATCGCGCCGCCGTCTTTGGTGCCGTCGGCTTTTTGCGGCTGGTAGTCGACCATCACTTGGGCAAAGTTCAGGGTGACGTTCTCGGTCAGGCGATCATCGGAGCCCGAGCCGCCGGTGCTAAGGGACGTGACCAGCACTTCTTCGAGGTTGATCACCATGTACTCGACCTGGCTTTCGCCGCCGGCCTTGCGCACGGTCAGCTTGACCTTGTCGATGTGCTTGCCGCTGGCGCAGTGCATCATCAGGTTCGGCGAGGCCTTGTCGACGTACTTGGTCAGCGACAGGTCCTGGATATTCACCTTGCCCGCGCCGCCGCCACCGCCAACGTGCATGTTGCCGGACTGGGCCATGCCCCAGCTCCAGTTCAGCACGTCGATTTCGTCCTTGTGGGCCTTGTCCATGGACTCGCCCTTGATGTCGCCGATCTTGATGAAAATATCAACAGCCATGTTTTCTCCCTGTGTGGCGTGCGCCACTGAATTTGGTTTGTGTGGGGGCCCGCTTGTGTGGGAG
>NZ_JBARTQ010000502.1:0-3411 GCF_049645325.1 Pseudomonas sp.
GGACTGTGGTGCTTAGCGACGCACTTCTGCCGCGTTCGGGCGGTTCTTCAGGTTCTTGTCCGCCTTGTAGCGCAACGCCACATCCGGCACCGAACCACTCCGGCCGGTCTCGACCCAGTTGCGAATGCGCGTGGCATCGGCAAAGTGAGTGAATTTGCCGAATGCATCGAGGATCACCAGCGACACCGGGCGATTGCCCATGGTTGTCACCAGCACCAGGCAGTGGCCGGCCTGGTTGGTGAAACCGGTCTTGGTCAGCTTGATGTCCCAGCTGGCGCGGTTGATCAGGTGGTCAGTGTTGGAGAAACCCAAGGTGTAGTTGGGCTTGCGGAACGCCACGGTCTTTTCCTTGGTGGTACTCAATTGGCTGAGCATCGGGTATTTGCGCGCGGCGGCCAGCAGCTTGCTCAGGTCGCGGGCAGTCGACACGTTGTGAATCGACAGGCCGGTGGGCTCTACATAATGCGTGCTGGTCATGCCCAACGCCTTGGCCTTGGCGTTCATCGCCGCGATAAAGGCCGGGTAGCCGCCCGGGTAGTGGTGGGCCAGGCTGGCGGCCGCGCGGTTTTCCGAAGACATCAGCGCGATCAGCAGCATTTCCTTGCGCGGCATTTCGCTGCCGATTTTTACCCGGGAGAACACGCCTTTCATTTCCGGCGTGTCTTTGATGTTGATGTCGATGTACTCGTCCATGTTCTGTTTGGCTTCGAGCACGATCAAACCGGTCATCAGCTTGCTGACGGACGCGATAGGCACGACGACGTCGGGGTTGCTGGAATAAATGACTTTGTTGGTCTGCAAGTCGACCAGCATGGCGCTGCCGGATGCGATTTGCAGTTTGGAGGTATCACGCGGCGCCTGGGTGGATTCGGCGGCGTGTGCGAGAGTGCCTGTAAGTGCAAAAAATAGGCTGACAATAGAGAGACGAATTTTCACGCGGGTGAACTCGCTAAAAAAGTAGGGAAATACCGTTCTGGAACGGGTTATATGACAAATGCCGTTACATTTTAGGAGTATGGATCAGAAAGTGATAGAGGCCTTTAAATAAAGGCTGTAAGCCGATGATTGGTCAGGCTTGTATCGATTTTGTACCAATCATTGATTGTTCTATTTCTCCAGTTTCCAGCGCGTCCTTTTTGGTAGGGCGTCGGCCTCCAAACACCGCCCATGCACGATAGGTGTCCAAATGCCATCATTCGGATACAATGCGCGCCGGCCGATTTTCGGTCAAGCCAATGATGGCGATAGGGAGTGGTGAAATGGTTTTGCGTAAAGTGGCTGCTGGTATGGCGGCGGGGCTGGTGCTGGCACTCACGGGTTGTGCAAGTATCGTCAGCGACAGCAAGCCAAAGGTAGGCTTATATAGCCTGCCGACCCAAGCAAACTATGTGATTAAAGACAGCAAGGGCGGCGTGGTGGGCAAGGGTGTCACGCCTGGCACAGCCATCCTTGAGACCAGTCGTGGTTACTTTAAAAGCCAAAGCTACACCGTCACCTTCCAGAAGGATGGATACACCCAGACGACCGTTCCGTTGAAGTCTTCGGTGAGCGGCTGGTATTGGGGCAATTTGCTGATTGGCGGTTTGATCGGCATGTTGATTGTCGATCCGCTTACCGGCGCGATGTACACACTCCCAGACGACGCGACTGGCAAGCTGTCAGCGGTGGCTCTGCCTCCAGTGTCTGCGACTCCTGTGGCCGACGCCGCGCTTTAAATTTCGAACAAAAAAAGCCCGCGATCTGGATCGCGGGTTTTTTTACCATGAGCGGCTGCAAGTGAAGGGTGGCTCGCCAGTCAACAGCGAACCGGCCCTCCAGTGCGTCGGCTTATCAGTCGTGCAGCGTCTCTGCCGCATACAGCGTATTTTCCAACAGGCAGGCGCGGGTCATCGGGCCAACGCCGCCTGGCACCGGCGTGATCCAGCCGGCGCGGGGCAGGGCGGTTTCGTACACCACGTCGCCAACCAGTTTGCCGTCTTCCTGACGGTTGATGCCGACGTCGATGACGATCGCGCCTTCCTTGATCCACTCACCCTTGACCAGGCCCGGCTTGCCGGCGGCAACGACCACCAGGTCGGCGCGGCCGACGTGGCCGGCCAGATCCTTGGTGAAACGGTGGGTAACGGTCACGGTGCAGCCGGCCAGTAGCAGTTCCATCGCCATCGGGCGCCCGACGATGTTGGAGGCGCCCACCACCACGGCATCGAGACCGTACAGGTCGACACCGGTGCTTTCCAGCAGGGTCATGATGCCTTTGGGCGTGCACGGACGCAGCAGCGGGATGCGCTGGGCCAGGCGGCCGACGTTATAAGGGTGAAAACCGTCGACGTCTTTGTCGGGGCGAATGCGCTCCAGCAATTTGGACGCGTCCAAGTGTTCGGGCAGCGGCAACTGGAGCAGGATGCCGTCGATGTTCGGGTCATCGTTGAGGCCGTCGATCAGGTCGGTTAGGGCCTGCTGGGTGGTCTCGGAAGGCAGGTCGTAGGCTTTGGAGATAAAGCCGACCTCTTCACAGTCTTTACGCTTGTGCGAGACATAAACCTGAGAGGCAGGATCGCTGCCGACCAGGATCACCGCGAGGCCAGGCGTGCGCAGGCCTTGCAGGCGGCGCTCGGTGACTCGTTTGGCGATCTGCTGGCGCAGGCTGGCGGCGATTGATTTGCCGTCGATAAGTTGTGCAGTCATTACGCGTGATTAACCATCGAGAGGGGGAAGAAAAGTGCGCGCATTCTCGCACGCCAAGGCGTGAGGGCAAAGGCGCTTGGTCTGCAAATTGGCCTAACCCCTTAAATAAAATGAATTTTTTTCAAAAAAGATTTGACGGGTTTCCGGGGCGTCTATACTATTCGTCGCACTTGTCGGGCACAGCCTAGCACTGGTTAAGAAGGTCGAGCAGGATTGTTATTCTGTCAGGCTGGAAGCACTTAGTTTGTAATCCTCCAAGAGTACAGATTAATCAGGCGCCCGTAGCTCAGCTGGATAGAGCATCCGCCTTCTAAGCGGATGGTCGCAGGTTCGAGTCCTGCCGGGTGCGCCATTAGGCAGCTTTGGCACAAGTAGCGCTATATGGTGGGCGTAGCTCAGTTGGTAGAGCACGGGATTGTGACTCCCGTTGTCGAGGGTTCGATCCCCTTCGTCCACCCCATATTTAGAAAGGCGCCAGATTAATCATCTGGCGCCTTTGCTTTAAGAGCTTCAAGCGCGGATGTGGTGGAATTGGTAGACACACTGGATTTAGGTTCCAGCGCCGCGAGGCGTAAGAGTTCGAGTCTCTTCATCCGCACCAATTAAGCGTCATGCAGCCTTCGGGCGGCGTGAGGCCAGACAGAGAAGATGTTTGAGTTCTTTGTCGATGCAAGATGGTGGGCGTAGCTCAGTTGGTAGAGCACGGGATTGTGACTCCCGTTGTCG
>NZ_JBARTQ010000503.1:0-4144 GCF_049645325.1 Pseudomonas sp.
TTCGCAGCCCAGCGCGGGGCAAGCCCGCTCACCACAAAAAGCCCGATCACCACAGTAAGCGCCCAACATGGCGCTTCAGCGCAACCCGCGTTAAACCTTGATCGCGCCCGCCCGCCCCGGCTCCACCACAAACGACTTGAGGGTGGAGACCGTGGCCAACGGGTCACGTGGATCAGTAATCACCCGAAAGTTCGTCAGCATCTTCTGCGCCTCCAGCTCCACCGACACATAACCGCGCTGGCGGCTGTCAAAAAACTTCACATGCGGGTTCAACGGCAGGATCTGAGTAAATGCCTCAAAGGGCGGCCCGTCGGACGTCACCGAGCTGCCCACGAACTCAGTGGCAACGACGGGCGAATCCGGGTTATTGGCATCGGCGTGCAGGTCGGTGGTCCAGAACGAGTGGATATCGCCGCCCCAGAACACCGGGTTGCTGACCTTATGGCGCTCAATGGACGCCAACATCCGTGAGCGATTGGCCATGTAACCGTCCCAACCATCGGTCCAGCGCCCCGGCTTGTGGCTGGTCAGGTCACGCTGGGTCAACGGCGCCACCAGCAGGTCCTGGGCGATCACATTCCACTGCGCCCCGGACTCGGCAAACCCACGATCGAGCCAAGCCTCCTGTGCCCAGCCGAGCATCGTGCGATTGGGGTCGCGCAAGTCGGTGCAAGTGTTGGCGGCGATATGCCCCTGGTGGCTGCCATTGGCCAGAATGCACGGTTGCTCGGAGCGGTATTGGCGGCCGTCCAACACATGGAATCGCGCCAGTCGGCCGTAGTCCAGGCGCCGGTAAATTCGCATGTCCGCGCCCTTCGGCAGGCTGCTGGCGCGCAGTGGCATGTGCTCATAAAACGCCTGATAGGCCGCTGCCCGCTGCTGGAGAAACTGCGCCACTGGAACCTTGGGGTCCTGGGACCAGCGGTTGGCGTAGTCGTTCTGCACTTCGTGATCGTCCCAGGTCGCCACGCTGGGCGCTGCGGCGTGCAAGGCCTGCAAGTCCGGGTCGGTTTTGTACAGGGCATAACGGTTGCGGTAGTCACTCAGGCTCACCGCATTGCCGCTGCCGTGAGGGCGGATGATCTTGCCCGACGCGGGTGCGTAGGAACTGTCGTAGATGTAGTCACCGAGAAAAAACACCAGGTCAGGCTGCTCAGCCGCGAGGTGCCGATAGGCGCTGAAGTACCCGCGCTCCCAATGCGAGCAGGACACAAACCCCAACCGCGCCGACGCCATGGCCTGCGCGGGCGGTGTCGTTCGCGCCTGGCCCACCGGGCTCTGTGCTCCCAAGCCTTCGAACTGGTACCAATACGGCCTGCCCGCGTCCAGCCCCGCAACCTCCACATGCACCGAATGGGCGAAGCGCTCGGTCGCCGTCACCTCGCCCTGCCGAACGATGCGCGTCATCGCCGCATCGCTGGCCACCCGCCAACGCACCGGCACCGCACGGCTCAACCCTCCGCGCCCATCGGCGGCATTGAACAACGGCGCCAGGCGCGTCCAGATCACAAAGCCGTCGGGCAACGGGTCGCCCGAGGCCACGCCCAGGGTAAACGGATAATCGATGCCGGCACTGCGCGCGAACGGGCTGAGGATTGAAAACGCCGTGGCAACCGCCAACCCGCTGAGTACGCGGCGCCGGCCAGGGTCCACTGCGTCGCTCACAGCCGGCGCTCCCAGTCTTCGCGCACGGTGGCGAACCCGAGCAAATCCTCGTACACGCCATTCTTGAGAAATGCCTGGCGCATGCAGCCCTCAAACCGCAGGCCAATTTTTTCCATGACCCGCGCCGATTCCTTGTTGCGCCCGAAACATTGGCTGCCCACGCGCTGCAACCCCAACTCGGTGAAGCCGAAGTCCATGATCGCGCTCGCCGCCTCTGCGGCATACCCCTGGTTGCGAGCGTGCGCCGCCACCCAGCCTCCGAGGTGACCATAGTGATGACGTGCATTCAGGCGCAGGCTGACAATGCCGACCAACTCAGCGCTTTCACGCAGATGCATGCCCAGGTTGAGCAACTCGCCGGCGCGGTATTTTTCTGCGACCGAGGCAATAAATGTCTGCGCCGTTTCCAGGGTATAGGGCGATGGAATATTGGCCGTGTTGTCAGCAATTTTCGGCCCGTTGGCGAGGGTGAAAAGCGCCTCGGCCTGGTCGCTTTCCAGCGCCCGCAATAGCAGTCGCGATGTGCTCAATCGAGGCAATGCAGTCGGCATATGAAGTGGCCTTGAAGGTAAATTCTTCAAGCATGTACGCACTTTGTGTCAATTTCACTACGTCATGAAAATGCAAGGAGAAGCGACTGCAAGACTCGTCCTAGAGCCTTCAAACCGTAAATTAAAGTTAACCAATCGGTCATTTTTGGTTGTTAGCGTGTCGCCCCTAATTCAATAACGGGGCAACGGAATGAGAACCTGGGACGAACCCAAGAAACGCAAGGCGCACATCGAATTGATCCCGATGATCGACGTGATGATGTTCCTCCTGGTGTTTTTTGTACTGGTGAGTTTGAACGTGATTCCGGCACTCGGCATGAAGACTCAATTGCCCAGCGCCAGCAGTTCGCAACAGCTCAAACCGCAGAACAAATTCATCCTGACCCTGGGCCTGGGAGGCCAGTTGCAACTCGACGGCAAGGACCTTTCGGTCGATGCACTGGTACCGGCGCTGAAGGCGGCCGAAAAGCCGGACACCAAGTCGACGATCATCGTCAACAGTGACAAAGGCGTCGAGGTTTCGCGCCTGGTGGAGGTGATGGACACCCTGCGTCTGGGTGGCTTTACCTCCGTGTCCATTGCCACGCGCAAGTCCTGATCATGTACGTCTTGTTTCGTGCGCGGCAGCTGCTGGGCAGTGTCCCGGCCCTGATCGCCCTGGTGCTGATTGCAATGGGCATCCAGTCACAGACGTTGAAGGTCGAACCCGTTTACGACGAGTCGGCGGTCGAATTGGCGCTGGTCGAACCCGAGCCGGAAGTGATCCCCGAGCCCGTGGTGGAACAAGAGCCGCCACCGCCAGTCATCGAGGAGGAAGAGGCCGAACCCGCACCGCCGCCGCCCAAGCCCGTGCCAAAACCTGAGCCCAAGCCCAAACCGGTCCCCAAACCCGTCGTGGCGGCAAAACCGACGCCTGCGCCAACGCCTGCCCCGCCGGTCGCGGCCAAGCCGGTACAAGCCGTCGTCGCCCCGACACCAGCACCGCCCGCGCCACCGGCGCCCCCCAAGGTCGACGGCCAGGCCCTTGAGGGCGGTTACCTCAAGGGGCTGCGCAACGAGTTGGACACTTACAAGCAATACCCCACCGGCCGCCAGGCATCCCTCGAACGCCCCACCGGGGAGGTCGTGGTGTGGTTGCTGGTTGACCGCCAGGGTCGTGTTCTGGATTCCGGCCTGCAAACCCAGGCATCGAGCATGTTGCTCAACCGGGCCGCCACCAACAGCTTGCGTCGCATCAAGCAAGTCAAGCCGTTCCCCGAGCAAGCCTTCGGGGGGCGCAATGAGCAGCGCTTCACCGCCACCTTCAACTACAGCGTGCAATAAGCACCGACACCAGGACGACAGTGATGAGGTTCACACGGATTCATCTGGCACTCGTTGCCGCGAGCATGGGCCATGGAATGGTCATGGCAGACACCCCCGACAGCGATGTCGGCACCATCGGGGTTCAGGGCAAGGCCACCGCAGGTGGCGGCTACATGGTGCAGGAAGAAAGCATCAAGGGCCGCTCCACGGTGACCAAGGAAGCGCTGGATAAACAGACCGCCACCGGCAACGCGATCGACAAGCTCAAGTACACCCCGGGCCTGAACATCTCCAGCGAAGACAACACCGGGCTGTCGGGCTTTCGCTTCACCATGCGCGGGCTCAACTCCGACCAGGTGGGGATGTCGGTGGACGGCATGCCGATCAACGACTCCGGCAACTACGCGCTGTACTCCAACCTGCTGGGCGACCCGGAAAACATCGACCAGATCTTCGTCACCCAAGGTTCGTCCGAAGCCGACGGCCCGCACATCGGCTCCAGCGGCGGCAACATCGGCATCGTGACCATTCGCCCCACCAAGGAAACCGGGGCGTTCGTCAAACAGATCGTCGGCAGCAACGCCACCCGCAAGACGTTCGCGCGGCTCAACACCGGCGAGGTC
>NZ_JBARTQ010000504.1:0-2900 GCF_049645325.1 Pseudomonas sp.
AGCGGTAGATCAGTATCAGATGTTCTGACTGATCCACCGCATTCGCGAGCAAGCCCGCTCCCACATTTGTTAGGTGCAGCCTGTTAGCCCAGCAAGTCTCTCAAGACCTGTGTAAACGCCCGGCTGCTGTCTTCCTCGCCGGCATGATGCCCATCGCGCACCACCCACTTGCCGTTCACCAGCACATCACGCACCTGCCGGTCGCCGCCGGCGAACAGCCAGCGATTGAGAATCCCATCCTCGGTCGCCGTCGCCAGGTACGGGTCGTTGCCATCCAGCACCAGCCAATCCGCACGTTTGCCCACTTCCAGCCGACCAATCGGCTGACCCAGCGCCTGGGCGCCGCCGTCCAGGGCGGCGTCAAACAACGTGCGACCCACCATCGGCTGGTCAGTGCGATACAAGCGGTTACGCCGCTGATCGCGCAGGCGCTGGCCATATTCCAACCAGCGCAATTCCTCCACCACGCTCAATGACACATGGCTGTCGGAACCGATGCCCATGCGCCCGCCCTGGGCGAGGAAATCCACCGCCGGGAAAATCCCGTCACCCAGGTTGGCTTCGGTGGTCAGGCACAAGCCGGCAATCGCGCGGCTCTTGGCCATGCGCGCCACCTCGTCAGCGTCGGCATGTGTGGCGTGCACCAGGCACCAGCGCTCATCGACTTCAACGTTGTCGTACAGCCATTGCAGCGGGCGTTTACCGCTCCAGGCCAGGCAGTCGTCGACTTCTTTTTGCTGCTCGGCAATGTGGATGTGCACCGGGCAAGCCTTGTCGCTGGCGGCCAGCACGTCATTGATTTGTTGCGGCGTGACGGCGCGCAGCGAGTGGAAGCACAGGCCCAACTGCTGCGCCGGTTGCGCGGCCACTATCGGCTTCAAGCGGGCTTGCAGGTCGAGGTAACTTTCAGTGCTGTTGATAAACCGGCGTTGGCCTTCATTCGGTGCCTGGCCGCCAAACCCGGAATGGGTATAGAGCACCGGCACCAACGTGAGGCCAATACCACTGCTGGCGGCCGCCTGGCTGATCTGCCGCGACAGCTCCGTGCGATCGGCATACGGCTGGCCGCTGACGTCGTGGTGCACATAATGGAATTCAGCCACCGAGGTGTAACCGGCCTTGAGCATCTCGATGTACAGCTGGCGCGCGATGACCTGCAATTGCTCCGGGCTGATCTTGCCGACCATCCGGTACATCAAGTCGCGCCAGGTCCAGAAGCTGTCATTCGGGTTGCCGGCCACTTCCGCCAAACCCGCCATGGCGCGCTGGAAGGCATGCGAATGCAGGTTTGGCATGCCCGCCAACACCGGGCCCCTGAGCCGCTCGGCACCGTCTGCACTGGCATTGGGCTCAACGTGGGTCAGCACGCCATCGGCGCTGACTTCAAAGCGTACATCGTTGGCCCATCCATTAGGCAGCAGCGCGCGTTCGGCAAAGAAAGCGGACATGATCAAGGCACCCCGGTCGTGTGTTTATTTGTATATACATATACAGACGTTTGCCTGCTCGGTAAACTCCGGCAATCTATGCATCTTTTCCCCCTGCAAGGATTCCCTGTGCCGACTCCGCCTGCCAAGTCTTCGCTGGCTGCCCACATGGACGAAAGTCCGGCGCCCTTGTATGCCCGCGTGAAACAGATGATCAGCCAGCAGATCCTCAACGGCAACTGGCCGCCGCATTACCGCGTGCCCTCCGAGAGCGAACTGGTCAGCCAACTGGGTTTCAGCCGCATGACCATCAACCGCGCCCTGCGTGAGCTCACCGCCGAAGGGTTGCTGGTGCGCATGCAGGGCGTCGGCACGTTTGTCGCCGAGCCCAAGAGCCAGTCGGCGCTGTTTGAAGTGCACAACATTGCCGATGAGATCGCCTCGCGCGGTCATCGGCATACCTGCCAGGTCATCCACCTGGGCGAAGAGGCGGCCGGTTCCGAGCGTGCCGTCGCCCTGGAAATGCGCGAAGGCGGGCGGGTGTTTCACTCGCTGATCGTGCATTTTGAAAACGACATTCCCGTGCAAATCGAAGACCGCTTCGTCAACGCCCTGGTTGCGCCGGAATACCTGCAGCAGGATTTCACCCAGCAAACGCCTTACGCCTACCTCAACCAGGTGGCGCCGCTGACCGAGGGCGAGCACGTGGTCGAGGCGATTCTCGCCGATGCCGCCGAGTGCAAGCTGTTGCAGATCGAGCCGAGCGAGCCGTGCCTGTTGATTCGCAGGCGTACCTGGTCGGGCCGCCAGCCGGTGACTGCCGCGCGTTTGATCCACCCCGGTTCCCGCCATAGCCTGGAAGGACGTTTCAGTAAATGAGTGCAGTGAAAGTCTGGCGCGCCGCCGATTACGTGCGCATGCCGTGGAAAAACGGCGGCGGCAGTACCGAAGAAATCACCCGTGACGCAGGCACTGGCCTGGAGGGTTTCGGCTGGCGCCTGTCGATTGCCGACATCGCCGAGTCGGGCGGGTTTTCGACCTTCGCCGGTTATCAGCGCGTGATCACCGTGATCAAGGGCGCGGGCATGGTCCTGACCGTGGATGGTGAGGAGCAGCGCGGGTTGTTACCGTTGCAGCCATTCGCGTTCAGCGGTGAAAGCGAGGTTTCATGCCGTTTGATCACCGGGCCGATTCGAGATTTCAACCTGATCTATTCGCCCGAGCGTTACCAGGTGCGCTTTCAATGGATAGACGGTGAGCAGCGGTTTTTCACCACGGCGCAGACCGTGCTGGTGTTCAGCGTGGCGGATGAAGTGAAGGTGCTGGACCAGAAGCTGGGTCACCATGATTGCCTGCAAGTGAACGGTAACACTGGCTTGCTGGATATCTCCGTCAGCGGCCGCAGCTGCATTATTGAACTGACCGCGCGCGGTTAAAAACTGTGGGAGCTGGCTTGCCTGCGATAGCGGTGTA
>NZ_JBARTQ010000505.1:0-9165 GCF_049645325.1 Pseudomonas sp.
ATCCAATGTGGGAGCGGGCTTGCTCGCGAAGGGCGCGACTCGGTCTCAGCCTTTATTCCATGTCCTTGAGCCACTCGGAGCTCTTGAACCACTTGTCATGGATGCGATCGTAGGTGCCGTCGTTACGGATCTGGTGCAGGAAGTTGTTGATGTAGTTGAGGCTGTCGTAATCGCCTTTTTTCAGGCCGAACGCCAACGGTTCGAAGGTGAAGGGTTCGTCCAGGAACACCAGCTTGCCGTTGCCGACTTTCTTCTCGGCGACGACGTTGTACGGCGCGTCATACACAAAGGCATCCGCCTTGCCGTTGACCACGTCCAGCACGCCTTCCTGCTCATTGTCGTAACCGTGGTACTTGGCTTTGGAGATCAGCTTCCTGGCGACCATCTCACCAGTGGTGCCGAGCTTGGAGGTCAGGCGGTACTTCTCGTCGTTCAGGTCTTTGTAGGACTTGATGGTGCCTTCCAGGTCCTTGCGGATCAGCAGGGTCTGGCCGACCACGATGAACGGTTCGCTGAAGTTCAGGCGCAGGTTACGTTCCTGGGTCAGGGTCATGCCGCTGCCGATCATGTCGAACTTGCCGGTCAGGAAGGCCGGGATGATGCCGTCATAACCGGTGGACACCAGCTCCAGCTTGACGCCCATGGACTTGGCCATGGCCTTGAGGATGTCGACTTCAAAGCCGATGATTTCACCGCGCTTGTCTGTCATTTCGAACGGCATGTAGGTCGGGTCCATGCCGACTTTCAGCGTGCCGCGCTTGACGGCATCGTCGATGGCACCGGCCTGGGCCGCCGTGGCCGCAACCAGCGCGGTGACGCCGAGCAGCAGCATCGAAAGATACTTTTTCATCATCAAGTCCCCTGAACGATTCGTGTAACGTCGGCGCGCAAAAAGGGCTGCACCAATTCGGGGTGCGATCCTACCCCACTCGCCTCCCGTCACAAAGGTTTCACGGCTAAATGTTACCGGCGTATGTCGGAAAAGCCCCACAACGGTGCATCCAGTGCGCGCGGTAGACGCGTCAGCGCCGACATTCGCCAATTGATTGATGTGTAAGCACTTATGACGTTCAGTCAATCTCCGCCATCCACGCAGTGTCCGTGAACCACTTGTCGTGGAGGCGATCGTAGGTGCCATCCTGGGCCACCTGGTTGAGGAAATGGTTGATCCAGTTGAGGCTGTCGTAATCGCCTTTTTTCAGGCCGAACGCCAACGGCTCGAACGTGAACGGCTGCTCAAGGGCCAACAGGCTCTGGTTTTCCGGCCGGGTCATGGCGATCAGGTTGTAAGGCGCGTCATGGATAAACGCGTCGGCTTTGCCCTCCACCACCTGCCGCACCGCGTCTTCCGAGGAAGCGAAGCTGCTTAGTCGAGCCGCTCCCAGAAAGCGTGCCGCCGCGGCCTCCCCCGTGGTGCCTTCAGTGGCCACGACGCGGTAACCGGCTTCGTCGAGGTCTTCGATACTCGAAACCTTACCGGCCAAGCTGGGGTGCAGCAGCACGGTCTGGCCCACGACGATAAAGGAGTCGCTGAAATTCAGCTTCAGGTTGCGCTCCTGAGTGACCGTCATGCCGCTGCCGATCAGGTCAAACTTCTTCGCCATCAACCCCGGCAGCAAGTCGGTGTAAGGCACCGACACCAGTTCAAGCTCCACGTCCAGGGCGCGGCTCATGGCCTGGAGCAGGTCGATTTCGAAGCCAACGATGCGGCCCTGCTTGTCGGTCATTTCGAAGGGGACGTAGGTGGGCGTGGTGCCGACTTTAAGCACCCCACGGCGAACGGCATCGTCAAGGGCGCCGGCGCTCACCAGGCCCGCGCAGATCAAGGCGACAGTGCCGATCAGCCATGCCGAACAATACCTTTTGATCATGAATCCCCCCGTGGCACATCAGAATTTGGGGGTGATGCTACCCCAGCCACAGGCACGGCAATACGCCTCGAACAAAGGTCTTTTGTTTCGAAATAACAAGGGGTTAGCGATAAAAGGAAGCGGCGTGAAACGCTGTAGGACCAGCGCTTCGAACACCCCCGAGGTGAACCCTCGGGGGTGTCTGAATCAGGCCGGTTGGGCCTGGGACGACAGCGGTTGCAGCGGCAGCAACGGCGCGTGCGGGTCAGCCTTGATCGAGGCGCGCCACGCGTCCAGCCACTCGGCGTGGCCTTCGCTCCAGACCTGCTCGTGTAGGCGAGCCAGGGCGACCGGGTCGCTGAGCAGCGCCAGGCGCTCACCGTTATTGAGGCCGGCAGGACCGACTTTCAATGCATGGCGAACACGCTCCAGGCGCAGGTACTCAATCGGCTCCGCCTCGCGGTGACGCGACGTGGCCAAGGCGCATGCCAGGGCGTTCTGCTGCGGGTCGACCACCGAACGCACAAACCCGTCATTCAGGGCGTGCCAACGGTTTTCGTGGGTGTACTTCTCTGTCGACAGCAGCGCTTGCGGCGGATTGTATTCCTCAGGGATCAGGAACAGGCTCTCGTCGCGGGACTTGAGGCCCAGCTTGACCCGGCTGGAAATCACCGACACCGGAATCGACAGCATCAGCGAACCGACGATCGGGGTCAGCCACCACAGGAAGCTTGGGTTCAGCCATACCACCAACAGTGCCCACAGGAAGCCGAGCACGGTTTGCGGACCGTGGCGCTTGACGGCCTCGCTCCATGGCGTGGAGTCGTCGTCACGCTGCGGCGAGTTCCAGGTCGCGGCCCAACCGAGGAACGCGGCGAGGACGAAACGGGTGTGGAAGATCATCCGCACCGGCGCCAGCAGCATGGAGAACAACATCTCCAGCAGCATCGACAGCGTCACCTTGAACTTGCCACCGAACTCTTTCGCGCCCTTGGCCCAGATCAGGATGATGCTCAGCAATTTAGGCAGGAACAGCAGCACGATGGTGGTGGAGAACAGCGCCACCGCCTTGTCCGGATGCCATTGCGGCCACAGCGGGTACAACTGGCGCGGCGCCATGAAGTACTGCGGTTCCATCAATGTGTTGACCGCCAGCAAGGCCGTCGACAGCACCAGAAACAGGAACCACAACGGTGCCGACAGGTACGACATCACGCCTGTCAGGAACACCGCACGGTGCACCGGGTGCATGCCTTTAACCAGGAACAGACGGAAGTTCATCAGGTTACCGTGGCACCAGCGACGGTCACGCTTGAGTTCGTCCAGCAGGTTCGGCGGCAGTTCTTCATAGCTGCCTGGCAGGTCGTAGGCAATCCACACGCCCCAGCCGGCACGGCGCATCAGCGCCGCTTCAACGAAGTCGTGGGAGAGGATCGAACCGGCAAAGGCGCCTTTACCGGGCAACGGCGCCAGGGCGCAGTGCTCGATGAACGGCTTCATGCGGATGATCGCGTTGTGACCCCAGTAGTGGGATTCACCCAACTGCCAGAAGTGCAGGCCGGCGGTAAACAGCGGGCCGTAGACGCGGGTGGCGAACTGCTGCATGCGCGCATACAGAGTGTCCATGCCCGACGCCCGTGGCGCGGTCTGGATAATCCCCGCATCCGGCGTGGCTTCCATCAGGCGCACGAGGCTGGTCAGGCATTCGCCGCTCATCACGCTGTCGGCGTCGAGCACCACCATGTACTTGTAGTCACCGCCCCAGCGACGGCAGAAGTCGTCGAGGTTGCCGCTCTTGCGTTTGACGCGACGGCGACGGCGACGATAGAAGATCTTGCCGAAGCCACCGGCTTCACGGCACACGTCGAGCCAGGCTTGCTGTTCGGCGATGCAGATATCGGCTTCATTACTGTCGCTGAGCACGAAGAAATCGAAGCGGTCCAGGTCACCTGTGGCGGCTACCGATTCAAACGTGGCGCGCAGACCGGCAAATACCCGGGGCACGTCTTCGTTGCAGATCGGCATTACCAGCGCGGTGCGGGCGTCTTTCGGAATGGGTTCATCGCCGGCACTTTTACCGGATATCCGGTATTTATCATGACCGGTCAGCAGTTCCAGAAAGCCCATCAAGGCGGTCCAGAAACCCGCCGAAACCCAACAGAACAAGATCCCGAACATGATCAGGATGCTGGTTTGCAGAGCGTACGGCAGTACCTGGGTGGCCGTTTGCAGCAAGGTCTGGTTGCGGATTTCGTCGAACGAAACCAGTGACCAGCCCTGATACGGCATGATGCCCTTCATGTACCAGCCGGCAATAATGGTCTGGCCGAGCATCAGCACCAGCAAAATGTAACGACGGATCGAACCCACGGTACGCCAGCGCGCAGCCGGCAATACGCGCTCATCCTTCGGCGGTGCTGGAGGGTTGGTGCGACCGGTCATCCGGCGCCATCCGCGCACCAGAATGTTGGTGCGCCAAGGCTCGGGCACCACTCGGGTCCGGCGGATCGGCGGCGTAGCTTTCAGGCAAACCCGACCACTGGCGTCGAGCGCCAGCATTTCCGCGTCTTGCAGCTCTTCGGCGGTATTGAGGGTCAGCCGACGGCCGACCGACGCTTGAGCAGCGTCGGCAGGTGCGTCGAAGGCCTTGGACGACAGGCGTTCGTGCAGCTCGCTGAAGGATGAGCAACCCGCCAGTTCGGCGCGCTGCTCAGCAGTCATCGGGAGGTGCGCCAGGTACTCCGACAGCGTCTCTGGCGTAGCTTGAGAATTACTCATCGGCAGGCAACTGGTAGCTCCAGGTCTCGGTCAGGACTTTTTCAGTCTTGGTCGGTTCCGGGGTAGAGAGTGGCGTAGCAGGAGCAGCTTCTGGCTGCTTGGCATCCTTGTCTTTCGCATCTTTGGCGTCTTTAACGTCTTTAACGTCTTTCGCCTCTTTTGCGTCTTTCTTGGCCTGCTTCTCGTGTTGCTTGGCCAGCAGCTTGTCAGCCTTGAGCACCTGGGTCGAAGCCTTCTCAGGCTCCGGCTGCGGGATGTCCTGGACCAGCGCCGCACGCATCTCGGTCGGCTTGCCTGCGTCCTTGATCTTCATGCGCAGGGTCAGGCGCCAGCCTTTGGTGTGCTCGTTGTAGCGCACGCTGTTTTCAACGATTTCAGCATTGTCGCCGACGCTGACCTGGCTACGTACCGGGGCATCCTCGGGCAGGGCTTTGAGGGACGGGCCCTCGAAATCCACCAGGTAGGCCACGCTGCCATCAGGTTGACGGATCAGGTTGGACTGCTTCACGTCACCGGTGGAACGCAGGGTCTGCTTGACCCAGGCGCTGTCGGCCGGGTGCAGGGCTTTTTCGTCCATGGTCCAGTGCAGGCGGTAGCTGACATCCAGCGGCTTGCCGACTTCCGGCAACTCGGCCGGGCTCCAGAACGCAACGATGTTGTCGTTGGTTTCATCGGCAGTCGGAATCTCGACCAGGTCGACGGAACCCTTACCCCAGTCGCCTTCAGGCTCGATCCAGGCGCTTGGGCGCTTGTCGTAGTTGTCGTCCAGGTCTTCGTAGTGGCTGAAATCGCGACCCCGTTGCAGCAGGCCGAAACCCCGTGGGTTTTCCACGGTGAAGTTGCTGACCGACAGGTGTTTAGGGTTGTTCAGTGGGCGCCAGATCCACTCGCCATTGCCGGCATGGATCGACAGGCCGCTGGAATCGTGCAGCTCACGACGGTAGTTGAGCACCTTCGATGGCTGGTTCGCGCCGAACAGGTACATGCTGGTCAGCGGGGCAACGCCCAGCTTGGTGACCTTGTCGCGCAGGTACATCTGCGATTTGACGTCGACAATGGTGTCGGTGCCAGGGCGCAGGGTCAGGCGATAAGCACCGGTGGCGCGCGGGGAGTCCAGCAGGGCGAAGATCACCAGCTGTTTTTCACCCTGTTTCGGGCGCTCGATCCAGAACTCGGTGAAACGCGGGAATTCTTCGCCGGACGGCAATGCCGTGTCGATTGCCATGCCACGCGCGGACAGGCCATAGGACTGGCCCTTGCCGACGACGCGGAAGTAGCTCGCGCCGAGCATGGTCATGATTTCGTCTTGCTTGTCGTCTTTGTTGATCGGGTACAGCACACGGAAACCGGCATAACCCAGCTGTTCGGTGGCTTTAGGATCAAACTTCACGTCGCCGAAATCGAAGCGCGTCGGGTCGTATTTGATTTCACGAACGCTGTCGGCGGTCACTTCGTTGATTTTCACCGGCGTGTCGAAGTGCATGCCCTGGTGATAGAAGGACAGTTTGAACGGGGTGTTCTGATCGGCCCACTCGGCTTTTTCGTTGCGGAAACGAATCTTCTGATAGTCGGCGAATTTCATTTCGCGAAATTCGTTCGGCAGATTGCTGCGCGGAGCTTCGTATTTCTGCCCGGCCAGCTCTTTTGCCTTGGCCGACACATCATCCAGACTGAATGCCCACAGTTGACCCGCGCCGAACAGGCAAAACAGGGCAGAGCCCGTTACCAGTGCGTTTCGTAACCGTTTGGCTGACAATTTTGGTGCATTACAGGGACTAACAATCACGAGCAACCCTCGCCGAAAACAGATCAAAAAACCAACGGCCAGCTATCTATATGCCAGGTTGGCGAGCATTGTTCCGACTCCCCTGGGTCAAAATGATTCCCCAAAGGCCACCGGACAAGTCTCTACCTAAGTCAAAATTGGACCAAACAACGCTGATCCCCATAGCGCGCGATTATCTAGTAGCCCGCGAAACAACGCATCAGGGACAGCGAAGTATTTGTAGCGAAACCCTGCGTTTTTAGGCATTAAAGTCGTTTTTAATACATTCATGTCTGTAAGAGGAATGTCACAGGGCCATCATTGACCAAATGCACCTGCATATCCGCGCCAAAACGGCCTGACGCCACCTTGCCATGCAATTGTTGCGCTTGTAACAGCAAGTGATCAAAAAGCGCCGCGCCAAGCGCCGGAGGGGCCGCCGTGGAGAAGCTCGGCCGCAGCCCGCTTTTTGTGTCCGCCGCCAGGGTGAACTGCGACACCAGCAGTAAACCGCCGCCAATGTCCTTCAAGGACAGGTTCATCTTGCCCTCGTCGTCGCTGAACACCCGATAGTTAAGCAGCTTGTGCAGAAGTTTGTCGGCGCTCTCGGGCGTATCTGAAGGTTCGACGGCCACCAGCACCAGCAAACCCTGGTCGATCGCCCCCACTACTTCGCCCGCCACCTCGACGCGGGCGCCACGCACCCGTTGCAACAAGCCCTTCATGCTTCTTCTGGTGGCAGATCAAGCAGGCGCCGTGCCATTTCGCCGGTCGCGCGCACTAAGGCATCGGTGATACCCGGCTCGGACGCGGCATGGCCCGCCTCCCGAATGACTTGCAGCTCGCTGTTGGGCCACGCCTGGTGCAGCTCCCAGGCGTTGTCCAGCGGGCAGATCATATCGTAGCGGCCATGAATGATTACGCCAGGCAAATGGGCGATCTTGTGCATATCGCGAATCAGCTGGTTGGGCTCCAGGAAGGAGTTGTTGGTGAAGTAGTGGCACTCGATACGCGCGATGGAGAGCGCGCGCTGCGGCTCGGCAAAACGCTCAATCTGCTGCGGGTTCGGGCACAGGCTGAGCATGCGACCTTCCCAGGTGGACCAGGCTTTGGCGGCGTGCATCTGGGCGATCTGGTCGTTGCCGGTCAGGCGCTTGTGGTAGGCCGTGAGCAAGTCGTGGCGTTCTTCCTGGGGGATCGGCGCCAGGTAGTCCTGCCAGTAATCCGGGAACATGCGGCTGGCGCCGGCCTGGTAGAACCACTGGATGTCCTGCGGGCGGGCCAGGAAAATGCCGCGCACGATCAGGCCATGCACGCGCTCGGGATGGGTTTGCGCGTAGGCCAGGGCCAGTGTCGAGCCCCAGGAGCCACCGAACAGCACCCACTTGTCGATGCCCAGGTGTTCGCGAATGCGCTCAAGGTCGGCGACCAGGTCCCAGGTGGTGTTGTTTTCGAGGCTGGCGCGCGGGGTGGATCGGCCGCAGCCACGCTGATCAAAAGTAACAATGCGGTACAGGTTCGGATCAAAGTAGCAGCGGCTGTTGGCGTCACACCCGGCGCCGGGGCCGCCGTGGATGAACACGACGGGCAAGCCTTCGCGGGAGCCACTTTCATCGACATACAGCGTGTGGGTGTCATCGACTGCCAGATCGTGCCGGGCGTAGGGTTTGATCTGCGGGTACCAAGTCTGCATTGCGCGCTCCGTAGGGTGTCGGGTTCATCCCTGAGGGGACGTCTATTATTCTGCCGTCTGGCATCATAAACCCGAATTGTGCAATGAGCATGTCCTTGAGCGCTTAGACCTGTGTCAGCCCTTCGCTCCTCAGGTAATCGAAGAGACAGGCATACAGCTGATCCACCTCGGGCGCCTGGCCGCGTGCGCGCAAACAGCCGTGGACCAGGCCTTTGCCGGGATACAGCGTGGCCTCGACGCCCGCCGCGCGCAGGCGTTCGGCATACAGCATGCCGTCATCGCGCAGCGGGTCGAACTGGGCCACGGCGATCAGTGCCTTGGGCAAACCGCCGAAATCCTCGGCCTGCAGCGGCATGGCGTAGGCCGATGGTTTGCCGGTGCCTCGCAGGTAGAGCGCCAGGTAGCAGTCGGTGTCGGCGGAACTGAGCAGCGGCGCGTCCGCGCAATCGCGGCGCGAGGGTAGATCGGCCGGGCCGCCCAGGCCGGGGTAAATCAACACCTGGGCGCGGGGCAGAGGCTGGCCGTCATCGCGCAGCCCCAGGCACAACGCCGCCGCCAGATTGCCACCCGCGCTATCACCCATCACCACCAGACGCTGCAGATTGATTGCATGCGGCCCCTGCCCCGCCTGGATCGCCTGCCACACCGCGCGGCAATCCTCGTATGCCGCCGGGAATGGGTGCTCAGGCGCCAGACGGTAGTCGATGCCGATCACCAGCACCTGCAGCGTGCTGGCGAGTTCGAGGCAGATGAAGTCGTGGGAGTCCAACCCGCCGACCACCCAACCGCCGCCGTGCATATAAAGGAGGCAGGGCCAACCTTCGGCCGGTGCCGGTATCGGCGGCTGATAGCTACGCACCCTGACACCGCCGAGGTAAATGTCCGAGACTTGCAGCCCTTCAGGCGGCGACGGGGTGAATGCCTGACACATACGGTCGTAGTTCTGACGCAACCCTGCCAGCGATGAGTCATCGCTGGCGAAGGATTCCGTCTTGGCAACAAACGCCGCCATCTGCGGAGAAATCGGGTACATGCGCAAATATCCCTGTGGGAGCTGGCTTGCCTGCGATAGCGGTGTG
>NZ_JBARTQ010000506.1:0-5646 GCF_049645325.1 Pseudomonas sp.
CCACAAGGAACACCGTCACACCGTCCTTGCGCAGTTGTTCGATGATGTCGAAGATCTGCTGGATGATGATCGGCGCCAGCCCCAAGGAGGGTTCGTCCAGGAGCAACAGCTTGGGCTTGCTCATCAAAGCGCGGCCGATGGCGAGCATTTGTTGCTCGCCGCCGGACATGGTGCCGCCGCGTTGGGCGAAGCGTTCCTTGAGCCTTGGGAACAGGTGCAGCACCTTGTCCATCTGCTCCTGGTAGTCGCCTTTCTCGGTGAAGAACCCGCCCATGGCCAGGTTTTCTTCCACGGTGAGGCGGGCGAACACCCGGCGACCTTCCGGCACCACGGCGATGCTCTTACGCATGATCTCGGAGGACGCCTGGCCCACCAGTTCTTCACCCATGTAACGGATGCTGCCACTGTAGGCTTGGGGCGAACCGCACAAGGTCATCAGCAAGGTCGACTTGCCGGCACCGTTGGCGCCGATCAGCGTGACGATTTCACCTTGGCGCACTTCCACGTTGACGCTGTGCAGGGCCTGGATCTTGCCGTAGAAAGTGGAAACGTTTTCGAATTGCAGCATTTTACGCTTCCCCCAAATAGGCTTTGATCACTTCAGGATTGTCGCGGATCTGCTCCGGCGTCCCGTCGGCCAGCGGCGTGCCCTGGTTGATCACCACGATGTGGTCGGAAATGCTCATGACCAGTTTCATGTCGTGTTCGATCAACAGCACCGTGGCGTTGTTTTCTTCACGCAATACGCCGATCAGCGCCTTGAGGTCTTCGGTTTCCTTGGGGTTCAGGCCGGCGGCCGGTTCGTCGAGCATGAGGATCCGCGGGCGGGTCATCATGCAGCGGGCGATTTCCAGGCGACGTTGCTGACCATAGGCCAGGGTGCCGGCAGGGCGGTTGGCAAACTCGGTCAGGTTGACCTTGTCCAGCCAGTACTCCGCGTATTCCATGGCCTCGCGCTCGCTCTTGCGGAACGCCGGGGTCTTGAACAGGCCCGCAAAGAAGTTGGTGTTCAGGTGACGGTGCTGGGCAATCAGCAGGTTTTCGACCGCTGTCATGTCCTTGAATAACCGCACGTTCTGGAAGGTCCGCACCACGCCCTTGCGGGCGATTTCGTGACCGGCCAGACCCTGGATCGGCTGGCCGTCCAGCAGGATGCTGCCACCGCTCGGCTTGTAGAAGCCGGTGAGGCAGTTGAACACCGTAGTCTTGCCGGCGCCGTTCGGGCCGATCAATGCCACAACCTGTTTCTCTTTGACAGTCAGGGCCACGCCGTTGACCGCCAGCAAGCCGCCGAAGCGCATGCTCAAGTTTTCGACTTTCAGGATCTCGCGGCTCATTTGCGCAGCTCCATGTGTGGACGTTGCATGGGCAGCAGGCCTTGAGGACGCCAGATCATCATCAGCACCATCATGGCGCCGAACATCAACATGCGGTATTCGCTGAACTCACGCATCATTTCCGGCAGCAGGATCATCACGATCGCGGCCAGGATCACGCCCAGCTGCGAGCCCATGCCACCCAATACCACGATGGCGAGGATGATCGCCGACTCAATAAAGGTGAACGACTCCGGGGTCACCAAACCTTGGCGAGCGGCGAAGAAGCTGCCGGCGAAACCGGCAAAGGTTGCCCCGAGGGTGAATGCCGAAAGCTTGATGATTGTCGGGTTCATGCCCAGCGCACGGCAGGCGATCTCATCTTCACGCAGTGCTTCCCACGCACGGCCGATCGGCATGCGCAGCAAACGGTTGATCACGAACAGTGCGGCCAGTGCCAGCAACAACGCCACCAGGTACAGGAACACCACTTTGCTCACCGGGTTGTAGTCGATCCCGAAATACTCGTGGAAAGTCTGCATGCCTTCAGCCGCGGTGCGATCGAACGACAGCCCGAAGAACGTCGGCTTGGGGATGCTGCTGATGCCGTTGGGGCCGCCGGTGATGTCGGTGAGGTTACGCAGGAACAGACGGATGATTTCACCGAAACCCAGGGTCACGATGGCCAGGTAGTCACCGCGCAGACGCAACACCGGGAAGCCCAGCAGGAAGCCGAACGTGGCCGCCGCCATGCCGGCCAGTGGCAGGCAGATCCAGAACCCCCAGCCCAGGTAATGCGAGAGCAGCGCGTAGGTGTAGGCACCCACCGCGTAGAAACCCACATAACCCAGGTCGAGCAGGCCGGCGAGGCCCACCACGATGTTCAGGCCCAGGCCCAGCAACACGTAGATCAGGATCAGGGTGGCGATGTCGACCGCGCCGCGCGAGCCGAAGAACGGCCAGATCAACGCGGCCACGATCAGGCCGATGATGATGTAGCGCTGAGTACGCGGCAGGGTCAGGAATTGGCTGACCTTGGGCGATACCAACGGGCCACGGTTGCCCTTGAACAGGGTGCCGACCTGCTGGGTGAACAGCACGCGTAGGAACATCAACACCGAGCACAGGGCGATGATGGTCAGGGTCACGGGACCCGTGCCATGCACTTCCAGGTTGATGCCGACAATGCTCAGCTTCAGGCCGAGTACCGGAAAGGCCACGGCCCAGACCAGCAAGGCGCTGAAAAACGCCGATTTAAGATATCTGCTCATACTTTCTCAACCTCCGGACGGCCCAGAATGCCGGTCGGACGGAACAACAGCACCAGAACCAACAGGCCGAACGCCACGACGTCCTTGTATTGGTCGCCGAAGATATCGGCGCCAAAGGCTTCAGCCACACCCAGCACCAGCCCGCCGAGCATGGCGCCCGGAATACTGCCGATGCCGCCCAACACGGCCGCGGTAAAGGCCTTGAGGCCTACCAGGAAACCGGCGTTGGGGTTGATCACGCCGTACTGCATGCTCAGCAGCACCGCCGCGACGGCGGCCAGTGCGGCACCGATCACGAAGGTCAGGGCGATGATGTTGTTGGTGTTGATGCCCAACAGGTTGGCCATCTTGATGTCTTCGGCGCAGGCCCGGCAGGCGCGCCCCAGACGAGAGCGGGAGATGAACAGGGTCAGGCCCAGCATCGCCACCAGGGTGACGACGAAAACCAGGATCTGCATGTACGAAATCAGCACTTCTTGTGCGCCACCTGGGCCGAAGGAGATGCTCCCCGGGATCAGGTTGGGAATGGACTTGTCCTTGGAGTCCTGGGACAGCAGTACGGTGTTCTGCAGGAAAATCGACATGCCGATAGCGGAAATCAGCGGGATCAAACGGTTGCTGCCACGCAAGGGACGGTAGGCAACGCGCTCGATACTGTAGCCATAGGCACTGGTCACGACGATCGACGCGATAAACGCGGCGGTCATCAACAGCGGCAGGGAATGGATTCCCATCATGGCCAGCCCGGCAAGGGCGATGAAGGCCACGTAGGAGCCAATCATGTACACCTCGCCATGAGCGAAGTTAATCATTCCAATGATGCCGTAAACCATTGTGTAGCCAATGGCTATCAAGGCATAGGTGCTGCCAATGGTCAGGCCATTAACCAGCTGTTGGAAAAAATGATAGATCTCAGGCATTACAGCGCTCCTAAAAACCCGATACGCATTTCACTGGTGGAGTCATGTTCCGGCCCCGTGCTGTGTTCTGTGAGCACATTTGCACAAAGCGTTTGCCAGCGAACCGCTGGTGACGGTTTTAAGATTTTCAGGTGAGCCAGCGCCCGGATCGCGGGTGTCAGGCCCATAAACCTCGTAAAACAAAGCCCACTGCTCTCACAGTGGGCTTGTTGGACCAGTAACGCCTGGCTTACTGAGGGGAAACTTCGGTTTTTGGTTTGCCGAAGTGCCATTCGTAGACCACGAACTTGAAGTCCTTCAGGTCGCCCTTGGCGTCAAAGCTCAGGTCGCCGGTAGGGGTCTTGAACGTGCCTGCGTGGATGGCAGCCGCCACTTTGGCGGTGTCTTCGGACTTCGCGGCAGCGATACCGCCAGCGATGACTTCAACAGCCGAGTAGGCCGGGAACACGAACGGACCGGTTGGGTCCTGCTTGTTCTTGGCGAACTCTTCAACGATGGCTTTGTTGGCAGGGTCGGTGTCGAAGGATTTCGGCAGGGTTACCAGCAGGCCTTCGGAAGCGCCTTGGGCGATTTGCGAGATGGAGTCGTTGCCGACGCCTTCCGGGCCCATGAACTTGGCTTTCAGGCCTTTTTCCTGGGCTTGGCGCAGGATCAGGCCCAGCTCTGGGTGGTAGCCGCCGTAGTAGACGAAGTCGACGTTGGCTTGCTTGAGCTTCTGGATGATCGAGGAGAAGTCCTTGTCGCCGGCGTTGATGCCTTCGAAGACGGCAACCTTGACGCCTTTGGTCTCAAGGGTTTGCTTCACGGCGGTGGCGATGCCTTCACCGTATTGCTGTTTGTCGTGGATGACGGCGACGACTTTCGGCTTCACGTGGTCGGCGATGTAGTTGCCGGCCGCCGGGCCTTGCGCGCTGTCCAGGCCGATGGTGCGGAAGATCAGCTTGTAACCACGCGCAGTGATTTCCGGGCTGGTGGCAGCCGGGGTAATCATGATGATGCCTTCGTCTTCATAGATGTCGGACGCTGGCTGAGTGGAGCTGGAGCACAGGTGACCGACCACGAACTTGACGCCGTCGTTGACCACTTTGTTGGCTACGGCCACGGCTTGTTTAGGGTCGCAAGCGTCGTCGTATTCTTTGGCTTCGAGCATTTTGCCATCGACGCCGCCCTTGGCGTTGATGTCGGCGATTGCCTGCTTGGCACCCATGAATTGCATGTCGCCGTATTGCGTCACAGGACCGGTCTTAGGACCTGCGATACCGATCTTGATGGTATCGGCTGCGAACGAATGGCCGGCAACCCCAGCCAAGACCATAGCGGCAAACAGTTTGGAAATCTGCTTAGTAGCCTTATTCATAGTGCTCCACTCTTACTGTTGTATTTTTTATAGTTCTAGCGGCCTTGTGAGCTGCAGAACCGGATCAGATATCTCGGATATCCCCCCGGCAGTGCTCTGGCAACTGTACCGGTACAGTGTAGAGCGCCGGTTGATCGCTTGAAAAGCTGGCTGCTGGGGGCAAAACCCGGGTATGTCGCTTAAATGAAAGAAAAAGACAGAATTGCGGCGGGGTGATGCCAGAGTTTCGGGCAATCCTTGGCTTTCCTGACACTTTCGTTCGGTGACTCATTTGCAACTGGGTTTTTCTGCCTGACGCTCGACGTTATGATTGCGCCGATTTTTTATTCAGGTGAACTCCCATGACGCAAGAACCTAGCACCCTCTATGCCAAGCTGCTCGGTGAAACCGCCGAAATTTCCTGGAAGGAGCTTGAACCGTTCTTTGCCAAGGGTGCCCTATTGTGGGTCGACGCTGGGCTGGATTTGATCGAAGCGGCTGAGGGAATGGCTGAGGATAACCGTGAGAAAGTCGCTGGCTGGCTGGCTGCTGGGAGTCTGGGCGAGGTGTCTGCGACGCGGGCATTGGACTTGGTTGAGCGCGATCCGGGGCTTTGGGCGGTGGTGGTTTCGCCTTGGATTTTGATCCAGGAAAGGGCAGGCCAGTAAGGGGTCGCACTTGAATGGTGCGTGATTTTTCCGGGTTTAAGTGTGTAGCGGGGTAACTGCGTTCGCAGTGATGGCACGTTGCCGTAGAGAAAGGTCACAGGCGGGGGTTACGTGCGCGTCATGGGAACAGTTTTA
>NZ_JBARTQ010000507.1:0-2044 GCF_049645325.1 Pseudomonas sp.
TTGCTGCTGTACAGCGTGCCGAACGGCGTCTGCATCACCAGCCCGCCGGCATTGGTCGCGCCGCCCGGCGCCGTGTGGCACACCGCGCAATCACCCACCGCGGCCAGCAAACGCCCGCGCTCCAGCGTCGCCGCAGACCAGGTGCCCGCACCGGGCGGCGCAATCGGCGCGATTTCCGCGTGAAACGGCCAGGCCGTGGCCATCACCGCGCCGACCGCCGCGAAGAACGCGCCGAACAACCACTTCTTGCGTTTTTCAGGCGATTTGGCCGGGGTGCCCAAGGTGCCGGCATTCAGCGCGGCCAACACCCGTTCCGGAGTGATCGGCAGCTCGCGAAAACGAATCCCGGTAGCGTCATAAATCGCGTTGGCAATCGCCGCCGCACTCGGCACCGACGCCGATTCACCGGCGCCCATCGGTGGCTGGTCCTGGCGCGGCATCATCAGCACGTCAATCTGCGGCACTTCGGGGAACGTCAGGATCGGATAACCGCCCCACTCCTTGCTCGCCACCGTCGACTCTTCAAACGTAACCCGCTCCTTCAGCACGCGGCTGGTGGACTGGATCACATTGCCGTGAATCTGATGCTGCACGCCCGCCGGGTTGATCATCATCCCCGAGTCATGGCCGATCACCACCCGCGTCACCGACACATCGCCGGTGTGCTTGTCGATCGCCACATCCGCCACCCAGGCGGCCCACGCCGCGCCAAAGCCAGGGAATTTGCTGTGGATGTAGCGTGCGTAGGCAAAGCCGCGACCCCGCAGCAGATGGTCTTCATTCGCGGTTTGCATCGGCGCGGTGCGCGGCGACCAGTTGGCCCGTTCGGCGGTGGATTTGACCAGGTCGATGGCACGTTCGTCCTTGAGGTAACGCAGGCGGTATTCCACCGGATCGACGCCGGCAGCAAAGGCCAGTTCGTCGATGTAGGACTCGTGGGCAAAGGTGTTAGGCAACGCAGACACGCCGCGCATCCACGAGGCGCGCACGATCGGCGCCATGTCGTTGATGGTCACGCGCAGGTTGTCGATGTCATAGGGCGGGATCGAGGTGCGGTCGCCCATTTCGAACATCGCCGCCACCGGCTCCACGCGGCCGGTCAGCAGCAAGGCCAGGGTTGGCGCGCCATTCGAGGGGTAGCTGGTTTCAAAATCATAGGCGGCAATGCTGCCGTCGGCGTTCAGGCCGCCGTCCACATCCATCAACTGGGCCGTGCCCTTGGGCTCCCACAGGTGCTCCTGTTCGCGGGTCAACTGTACCCGCACGGGCTTGCCCACGGCGCGGGATAACAACAACGCGTCAGCACACACATCATCGGCGCAATTGCGCCCATAACAGCCGGCCGCTTCCATGCGAACCACGTCAATCAACGCCTCATCGCACGCCAGCAGCCACGCCAGGTCGGCGCGCAGCAGGTGCGGGTTCTGGCTGCCCGACCACACCCGACTGCCCGCCGGCGAATAATCAGCCACGCCGCAAGACGGGCCGATCGAGCCATGCATCTGGTACGGCCACAGATAGCTGCGCGGCATGCGCTGGCTGGCGCCCGCCAGGGCCTCATCGACATTGCCCTGGTCGAGCACGGTGCGACGCACCCGCGGATTGTCGCGGATGGCCTGCTCGACATCGCTCATGTCCGGCAAGCCCTTGTTCCAGGGCTTCCAGTGCACCAACAGCTCATGGGCGGCCTTGATCGCCTGCTCTTCACGCAGCGCCACCACGCCGACAAAATCGCGGATCACCACCACCGCGACGATGCCGGGGATATGCGCGATGGAAGACTCGTCGACGCTCAGCAGGCTGTTGCCGACAAAGTCCCCGCAGTCGAGCCCCGCATACGGCGGGCGCACCACCCGGCCATGGAGCATGTTCGGCACACGCATATCGTGGATGTACGTCAGCTCGCCGGTGGCCTTGCCGGGAATGTCCACCCGCGCAGCGCCCTTGCCCACCAGGCGGTAATCCTCGATCGCCTTCAACGGCGCCTCACCACTGATGCGCAACTGATCGTGCTGGCCGCTGACCAGCTCGCCATACGTGGTGG
>NZ_JBARTQ010000508.1:0-9722 GCF_049645325.1 Pseudomonas sp.
CCTTAACCCTTAAAAGTCCCGCGCCAGGGGCTGCGGGCCGTAAATGTTACGTCATCAACTGAGCTATCTGATCACTTTTATACGAAAAGTTGCGTACGCCATTTATCTATTACCGATTGCAACAACGTGTGTGCGACGGCAATCTGTATGCATAACCAGTATTTGATCAGCGCGTGACATGGCCAATCCCCTCGACGACCCCTTGTATTACCTGCATAACTTCCGCCAAGTGCTGCTGTGGCTGGGGCAGCGCTATGCCGATTTGCTCGACCCGGACGAATTGCAGTTTATTCAGCAATTTGACAGGTTGCCGCAGGCATCCCAGGCCTTGCTGGTGCGCATGGTCATGCGCAAGGGCGCGCATTTTCGTGCGAGCAAGCTCAATTACCTGGAGATCGGTTGCACCCACTCGGCCGCGTTGCCGTTGGTGGCGCACGGCTGGATTGACGACAGAGGCCTGTTGTCGTTCGAGGAACTGTTCGCGCTGCTGCAAAAAGGCGAAGTCCTGGGTGCCTTCAACCCCTGGATTGATCAGCCCAAGGCCAAAAAGGCTGACTGGCTGGAAGCGCTGGCGGCGCAGTTCACCGAAAGCCGCAGCTTTGCCCAGTGGTGCCCGGACCTGGGCGATGCGCTCTACAGCCTGACCGTGATGGACCTGTGTGATCGCCTGCGGCTGATGTTTTTCGGCAACCTGTACCAGGACTGGTCGGAGTTCGTGTTGGCTGACCTCGGTATCTACACCTACGAAAAGGTCGAGTTCTGCGCCGAATCGCGCGGTTTGCGCAACCGCGAGGACGTGCGCGGTTTTCTGTTCCTGCACCACTGCCAGCAGGCGTTTGAAGCGGGCGAGGCATTGGAGGAGGTGCTGGCGCAAATCGCCGAGCTGCACACCGACAACCCCTGGCTGGAAAAACGCCGCGCCAAGGTGTTGTTCCAGGTCGGCCAGTATTGCGAACGCACGGCGCAATTGGACCTGGCGCAGCAGATTTACCGCCAGTGCAGCTACCCCGGCGCGCGTTCACGGCTGATCCGCGTGCTGGAACGCCAGGAAGACTACGTGCAAGCCATGGCCTTGGCGTGCGCCGCGCAACAGGCCCCGCAAAGCGCCGCCGAGCAGCAACATCTGCTGCGGGTGTTGCCACGCTTGCGACGCAAACTCGGTGAGCCGGCGCTGCCCAAGGTCAAGCCACGCGAGGTCACGCGCCTGGACTTGGCGTTGTCGGTGCCCGAGCCGCTGATGTCGGTGGAATATTGCGTGCAGGCGCACCTGAGTGAGCCGGATGCGCCGGTGCATTACGTCGAAAACGGCTTGATCAACTCACTGTTTGGCCTGCTGTGCTGGGAGGCGATTTTCGCGCCATTGCCCGGCTCGTTTTTCCACCCGTTCCAGCGCGGGCCGGTGGACCTGCACAGCGAAGATTTCCACGCGCGCCGGGCGGCGTTGTTCGCCGCGTGCTTCGAGCAACTGCAGGACGAACGCTACAAGGCCACAATCCGCCAACGCTACGTGGACAAATGGGGCATTCAGTCGCCGTTCGTGTTCTGGAACCTGCTCAGTGAAGAGCTGCTGGAACAAGCCCTGACGTGTTTGCCCGCCGAACACCTGGGGTATTGGTTTGAGCGGCTGCTGCTGGATATTCGCGCCAACCGCGCCGGCATGCCGGACCTGATCCAGTTCTGGCCCGCGCAGAAAACCTACCGCATGATCGAGGTCAAGGGCCCTGGCGACCGCCTGCAAGACAACCAGCTGCGCTGGCTGGAGTTCTGCGGTGAATACCAGATGCCGGTCACGGTCTGTTACGTGCGCTGGGCAGAATCCGCTTGAGCTACAGCGTCGCCGTGCGGGCGCTGTGCGAGTTCACGGCCAAGGTGGGCGACCTCGACCTGCGCTTTACGCCATCACCCAGCGCCCAGGAAGGCATCGTTGGCCATCGCACCGTGGCCTCCCGGCGCAGCGCGCATTACCAGAACGAAGTGGCCCTGGAAGGTGAGTACCAGCTGCTCAAGGTGCGGGGCAGGGCGGACGGCTATGACCCCGACAGCAATCGCCTGGAAGAAGTCAAAACCTATCGCGGCGACCTCGACGCCCAGCCCGCCAACCACCGCCAGCTGCATTGGGCTCAGGTCAAGGTGTACGGCTGGCTGATGTGCCAGAAGCTCGGGCTCGGCGACATTGACTTGGCCCTGGTCTACTTCGACATCGTCGGCGAGGGGGAAACCCTGCTGAACCAGCGTTTCCAGGCGGTGGAGCTGGAGCAATTCTTCAACGAACAATGCGCGTTGTTTCTGGGCTGGGCCCAGCGGGAAATGCAGCACCGCGACGCACGCAACAGCGCCGCGCAAACCCTGGCGTTTCCGCATGCCGAATTTCGTCACGGCCAGCGCGCGTTGGCCGAGTCGGTGTACAAGGCCGTCAGCACCGGTCGCTGCCTGATGGCGCAGGCCCCCACGGGCATTGGCAAAACCGTCGGCACGATTTTTCCACTGCTCAAGGCGCTGGCGCCGCAGCAGTTGGACAAAGTGTTTTTCCTCACCGCCAAGACGCCGGGTCGCAAGCTGGCGCTCGACGCCGCCCAGGTGCTCTACGACAGCCGTCCCGACTTGCCGCTGCGCGTGCTCGAACTGGTGGCACGGGACAAGGCCTGCGAACACCTCGACAAAGCCTGTCACGGCGACTCCTGCCCGTTGGCCAAGGGCTTTTACGACCGTCTGCCCGCCGCCCGCAGCGCCGCCGCCAATGTACGCCTGCTCGACCAGCGCAACCTGCGCGAGGTGGCCCTGGCCCATGAGGTCTGCCCGTATTACCTGAGCCAGGAAATGGCGCGCTGGACCGACCTGGTGGTCGCCGACTACAACTACTATTTCGACTTTGGCGCCATGCTGTTCGGCCTCGCCCAACTGAACCAGTGGCGCGCCGCCGTGCTGGTGGACGAGGCGCACAACCTGGTGGAGCGCGCCCGTTCGATGTACAGCGCGAGCCTCGACCAATACCGCCTCAAGACCCTGCGCGACACCGCGCCCGAGCCGCTGAAGAAACCCCTGCAACGCCTCAATCGCGAGTGGAACGCCCTGCACAAGGACCAGCTCGCGCCGTACCAGGCTTATGCGACTAAACCCGACAAATTGCTCCAGGCCCTGAGCCTGTGCATCAGCGCGCTGGGTGATTACTTCAATGACCATCCCGACGCCCTGAGTGGCGACCTGCAAGCCTTCTATTTCGACGCCCTGCAATTTGCCAAAGTGGCCGAGCTGTTCAACGAGCACTTCATCTTCGACATCAGCAAGCGCGAGTTTGGCGCCCGGCGCAGTGCTTCCACCTTGTGCCTGCGCAACGTGGTGCCCGCCGAGTTCATCCGGCCCAGGCTCACTGCCGCCCGTAGCAGCGTGCTGTTTTCCGCGACCCTGAGCCCGCGTCATTACTACGCCGACTTGCTCGGGCTGCCGACGGACACGGCGTGGATCGACGTGGAATCGCCGTTCAAGGCCGAGCAGTTGCACGTGCGCATTGTCGATGAAATCTCCACGCGTTATGTGCATCGCCAAGCCTCGCTGGAGCCCATTGTGGCGTTGCTCGCCGAGCAGTTTGCGCGACGGCCCGGCAACTACCTGGCGTTTTTCAGCAGCTTTGATTACCTGCAACAGGTGGCCCAGTTGATGGCTGAGCGGCACCCCCAGGTGGCGCTGTGGTTGCAATCGCGCGGGATGGCCGAAGCCGAACGCCAAGCCTTTCTGGATCAATTCACCCAGCACAGCCAGGGCATCGGCTTTGCCGTGCTGGGCGGCGCGTTTGGCGAAGGCATCGATTTGCCGGGCGCGCGCCTGATCGGGGCGTTTATCGCCACCTTGGGGTTGCCGCAGCTCAACCCCATCAATGAACAAATGAAAGCGCGCATGGGCGCCATCTTCGGCTCGGGTTACGACTACACCTACCTGTACCCCGGCCTTCAGAAAGTGGTGCAGGCGGCTGGGCGAGTGATCCGCAGCCAGCAGGACGAAGGCGTGGTGATGTTGATTGATGACCGCTTTGGCGAGGCCCGCGTGCGGCAGTTGCTGCCGCGATGGTGGGCGCTGGATTGAGTCATTCTCGCCATCAATGATGCTGGTTCCAGCGCAAGCAATGCTGCACGCTGCGCAAAACCTTCAGAAAGGCCAGCCTCATGAGCGTCCTGACCGAACAAACAATCGCCGTCAACGGCATCGAGCTATGCGTCCACATCGCCGGCCCCGAACACGGCCAGCCGGTCTGGCTGTTGCACGGGTTTCCGGAGTGCTGGCACTCCTGGCGCGAGCAGATTCCCGCCCTTGTGGCCGCGGGCTATCGCGTGTTCGCCCCCGAAATGCGCGGCTACGGCCAATCGAGCGCCCCGCACGAAGTCGCTGCCTATGATGTGCTGACGTTGTGCGCGGATATCCAGCAGGCCATGGACCACTTCAACCAGAAGCAGGTGGTGATGGTCGGCCATGACTGGGGCGCGGTGGTGGCCTGGCACCTGGCGTTGCTGGAGCCTGAGCGCGTCACGCGCTTGATTACGCTGTCTGTGCCGTTCGCCGGGCGCGCCCGCAGGCCGGTGATCGAAATCATGCGCGAGCTGTACGCCGACCGGTTCAATTACATCCTGTATTTTCAGGAACCCGGCGTGGCCGAACCAGAATTGAACGCCGATATCGAGCGCACGCTGCGCCTGTTCATGCAGGATCAGGACGTGTTCCTGCAAAAGAAAGCGCCCAACGCCCGCTTGTTTGACGGTGTTTCTACGCCGGGCGCGTTGCCGGCGTGGTGCAGTCAGGCGGACCTTGATGTGTATGTGCAGACGTTCGCAGAGCACGGCTTTCGCGGCCCGCTGAACTGGTACCGCAATTTTGAACGCAACTGGCAACGCACCGAATGCCTGGCTGGCCAACAGGTGCTGCAGCCCACGCTGTTCCTGATTGGCGACCGTGACCCGGTCGGCGTGTTTGAAGCCCACACGATCAAGCGCATGCCCGACTCAGTGCCGCAGTTGGAGCAACACGTATTGGCCAACTGTGGTCACTGGGTCCAGAACGAGCAGGCGCAAGAGGTCAACGCACGGATGCTCGGGTTTCTAGGGAGAACGTAAACGTTGCGCCATGGCCGGGGCGGTCGACCAACTGGATGCTGCGCCCGTGCAGTTGCAGGATACGGTGCACGATACGCAGGCCCAGGCCGCCGTCGCGGCGCGCGCCGCCAATGGTGAAGGCGCGCAGGAACAGGCCTTCGTGCAATTCCTCATCAATGCCCGGGCCGCTGTCGCTGACGGTGACGGCCACGCCATTCGCGGTCGGTGAGAGGATCACCTCGACCTCGCCGTTGACGGGCGTATGGCGCAAGGCGTTGTCCAGCAGGTTGGTCAGTACCCGTTCGATCAAGCCGAGGTCGGCCAACACCGTCGGCACCTGCGGCGGCAGGGTCGCGGTGAGGGTGATGGCGCGGGCTTCGGCGGTTAGCTCAAATTTCTGGAAGATGTCTTGCACCAGGTCCGGCAGCGAGAAGCCTTCGATCACCGGCTGCACAAAACCGTGCTCCAGGCGCACCAGCTCCAGCAGTGACTGGGCCAGGCCGCCGACCTTGCGGCTCTGGTCGAGGGCGATGCCGAGGTAGCGCCGGCGCTCTTCGGGGCTGAGGCTGGCGTCCTTCAGGGACAGGGTTTCCAGGTAGCCATGCAACGACGCCAGGGGCGTGCGCAGGTCGTGGGAAATATTCGCGACCATTTCGCGCCGTTCCTGGTCCTGGTGGGTGATGGCGCGCCATTGCTCGCCCAGGCGGTTTTCCATCTGCACGAAGGCGTGGTCGAGCACGGCGATTTCATCGCTGCTGTCGAGCTCGGGCGCGGGCGCCTGTGCAGGTTTCGGCGCGCCATTGATGTCGAACTGGCCGACTTTGTCGGTCAGCTGGCGCAAGGGCCGGGTGATCCAGGCAAATGCGATCAAGCCGGCCATCAGGCACAGCAGCGCGACCAGGCCGATGGACCACAAGGCGATTTTCAGCGCCATGCCCGTGGCGTCCTTGGCGTCGTACACGTCGTGGGCTTCACCCAACAAAACCACGTACAGGAAGCCGGTTTGCTGGCCGTTGGCTTTGAGCGGCGAGGCGCTGAACACTTTGCGCCCATCGACGCTGCGCGGGTCATCGCCGAGGATCGGCAGCATGGCGCCGCTGAGAAAACGCCGGACCGGCGCGAGGTCGACGTGATCACGCAGTAAATGCCCGCTTGGGGCGGCATTGCCGACCACACGCCCATCGATGTCGAGCAAATACACCTCGACGCTCGGGTTCACCAGCATCAATTGGCTGAACAGGTTGCGCACCGCATCGGGCTTGAGGCCATCGGCGTCCATCAATTGGGTGTCGCGGGCAATGTGCGCGGCCAGGTCACGGGACAGGCCTTGCACCACTTCCAGTTCGTGCATGCGGTTGGAGCGCACCTGCAGCCAAGCCGAGGTACCGCTGCAGATCACCAGCAATACCGCGAACACCACTGACAGGCGTTGGGTCAGGGTCAGTTTCATGGCGGGTTCTCGGCAAATTTGTAGCCGCGGCCCCACACCGTGAGAATGCGCGCCGGGTTGGCCGGGTCGGCTTCGACCTTGGCGCGCAGGCGGTTGATGTGGGTGTTTACCGTGTGTTCATAGCCTTCGTGGCTGTAGCCCCACACGGCGTTGAGCAGGTCCATGCGTGAAAAGACCGTGCCCGGCTGGCGGGCAAAGAAGTACAGCAAGTCGAACTCGCGCGGCGTGAGGTCCAGGCGCTGGCCTTGCAGGGTGGCATCGCGGGTCAGCGGGTTGATGAACAACTGGCCGAGGTCGAGGCTGCCGGCGTCCATTTTCAGGTTGCGTGCCATGGCATCGACCCGGCGCAGCAGCGCCTTGACCCGCGCCACCAGCTCCGGCATCGAGAACGGCTTGGCCAGGTAGTCGTCGGCGCCCAGTTCCAAGCCGAGAATGCGGTGCAACTCGCTGGAGCGCGCGCTGGTGATGATGATCGGCGTGTAGCGCGTCATGGCCCGGGCCCGACGACAGATCTCCAGGCCATCGACGCCGGGCAGCATCAGGTCAAGGATCAGCGCGTCCCAACCGCCTTGCTCCAGCAGGCGCAGGCCTTCGTTGCCGTCGGCGCTGTGCACCACCTCGAACTGTTCGTCACGCAGGTGCAGGCAAATCAAGTCGGCAATGTGGGCATCGTCCTCGACCACCAGGACACGTTTGGGCTGATCCATGTAAGAAACCTTCGCTTGTAGTGCGCGCATTGTGCGGGTTTTGCCACAGTGTAGTTATCACGAATTGTTTAACTCTGCGTGAGGATTTCGCGACCGCCAAACGCGCAGGATGGCCTCATTGCTCATTGAGGAGAACACCATGTACTCACGTCGACAAATGCTGCTGGCCGGTGGTGGCCTGGGTGTCGCCGTCCTGGCCGGTGGCCTGCTGAAACAAATCAACATGATCAGCGTGGTCGAGGCCGCCGAGACCTTTGAGGTCAGCCACACCGAGGCCGAATGGCGCAGCCTGCTGACGGCCGAGCAATTTTCCGTGCTGCGCGAGGAGGGCACCGAACGCCCGTACAGCAGCCAACTCAATGAAGAACACCGCGCCGGCACGTTTGCCTGCGCCGGTTGCGCGTTGCCCTTGTTTTCCTCGACCACCAAGTTCGACAGCCACACCGGGTGGCCGAGTTTCTGGCAGCCGCTGGACAACGCGGTGGCCAGCCACACCGACACGTCCTACGGCGTGGTGCGCAAGGAAATTCACTGCCGCCGTTGCGGCGGGCACCAAGGGCACGTGTTCGACGACGGCCCAGCACCTACCGGCCTGCGCTATTGCATGAATGGCGCCGCCATGACGTTCACGACGGCTTAAGCCGATGTCTTTTTATACTGATAAGGGTCAATCCCATGTGGCTTCTGGTTCTCGCGTATCTGGGCGGCGTGCTGACAATTGTCAGCCCGTGCATCCTGCCTGTTCTGCCTTTTGTCTTCGCTCGCACCGGGCAGCCGTTTATGCGCAGTGGCTTGCCGCTGTTAGCGGGGATGGCGGTGACGTTCGCCCTGGTGGCCTCGCTGGCGGCGGTGGGCGGCGGTTGGGTGGTGCAAGTCAATCAGTACGGGCGTTGGCTCGCGTTGCTGTGCGTTGCCCTGTTCGGACTCACGCTGCTGCTGCCGCAACTGTCGGAGCGCCTGACGCGTCCGCTGGTCGCCGCCGGCAGTCGCCTGTCGGAAGCCGCCGGGGCCGATGCCAAACCCCGTCCGGGCGCTTCGTTCCTGATCGGCGTGGCCACCGGTTTGCTGTGGGCGCCTTGCGCCGGGCCGATTCTCGGCTTGGTGCTGACCGGCGCCGCGCTGCAGGGCGCCAGCGTCGGCACTACCTTGCTGTTGCTGGCCTACGCCGCCGGTGCTGCCACCTCCCTGGCCTTGGCACTGCTGGTCGGCGGTAAAGTCTTTGGTTTCATGAAAAAATCCCTCGGCGCCGGTGAATGGCTGCGCCGTGGCTTGGGTGCGTTGATGCTGGCCGGTGTCGCTGCGATCGCCCTGGGCCTGGACACTGGCGTGCTGTCGCGCTTGTCGACGGCGTCCACTGGCGGCCTGGAACAAAGCCTGGTGGACACGCTGAGCGCCAAGCCGGAACAGAAGGGCGGCGCAATGATGGCCGGTGGCGCGATGATGGCGGCTGCCAACCACAGCGATGCACTGCCGGTCGAAGGCGCCTTGCCGGCGCTGGATGGCGCCGTGCAATGGCTCAACAGCCCGCCGCTGACCGCCGAAGCGCTCAAAGGCAAAGTCGTGCTGGTGGATTTCTGGACCTACTCCTGCATCAACTGCCTGCGCACTTTGCCGTACGTGAAAGCCTGGGCCGAGAAGTACCACGACCAGGGCCTGGTGGTGATTGGCGTGCACGCCCCGGAATTCGCCTTTGAACGCGACGTGAGCAACGTCACCAAGGCCATGAAGGACCTGGGCATCACGTACCCGGTGGCCATTGACAACAACTACAAGATCTGGCGCGCCTTCAACAACCAATACTGGCCGGCGCATTACTTCGCCGATGCCAAGGGCCAGATCCGTTATCACCACTTCGGCGAAGGTGACTATGCCGAGTCGGAACGGGTGATCCAGCAACTGCTGCGTGAAGCCGGCGCGACCAACGTGGCCGGCGGTTTGATCGAGGCCGATGCCAAGGGTGTGCAGCAAGCGCCGGACACCAACGAAGTGCAGTCGCCGGAAACCTACCTGGGCTTCCAGCGTGCAGAAAACTTCGTCACCACCGGCAGCCTGGCCACCGACAAAGTGGCGACTTACCCGGCGGCCGGCAAGCTGGCCCTGAACAACTGGACCCTGGAAGGCCAATGGAACGTCGGCGGCCAGCAAGCTACCCTCGACAAGGCGGGCGGGCGTATCGTCTACCGCTTCCACGCCCGTGACCTGCACCTGGTGCTGGGCCCTGGCGCGGACGGCAAGCCGGTGCGCTTCAAAGTCAGCATCGACGGCCAGGCACCGGGCGATGCCCACGGTACTGACGTGGCACCCGATGGCAGCGGCACAGTGACCGAGCAGCGCTTGTACCAACTGGTTCGCCAGCCGGGCGCCGTGCAGGACCGCACCTTCAGCATCGAATTTCTCGACCCGAGCGTGGCGGCGTATGCCTTCACCTTTGGCTAAACAATCCTGAAGTGAAATACAACCTCTGTGGGAGCGGGCTTGCTCGCGAAA
>NZ_JBARTQ010000509.1:0-20189 GCF_049645325.1 Pseudomonas sp.
GCTGATGCGTTTGGCGTACGCCCAGGAATCGGGCCGCTGCGTCGGCATCCTGCTGTTGCACCATATCCTGCTCGACCACACCGCCCTGCACGTGCTGGTGGAAGAAATGAGCGCCAGCCTGTCCGGCCACAGCGCGCAACTGCCTGATGCCGTGCAGTACCGCCATTACGTGGCCCAGGCGCGCCTCGGGGTCAGCCAGGCGCAACACGAAGCGTTCTTCAACGAGATGCTTGGCGACATTGACGAGCCGACCCTGGCCTTCGGGTTACACGACGTGAATGGCGACGGCAGCGGCATCAAGCAAGCCCACCTGCCGCTGGAACCGGCCCTCAGCCAGGGTTTGCGTGAACAGGCGCGGCAATTGGGGGTGAGCACCGCCAGCCTCGTGCACCTGGCCTGGGCGCAGGTGCTGGGCCAGGTTTCCGGTCAGCAAGAGGTGGTGTTCGGCACCGTATTGCTCGGCCGACTGCAGGGCGGCGAGGGCGCCGACCGTGCACTCGGAATGTTCATCAACACCCTGCCGCTGCGCGTCAGCCTGGGCGCCACCGGCGTGCAGGCCGGGGTGCGCGCCACCCACGCGCGCCTGGCGCAATTGCTTGGGCATGAACACGCCTCGCTGTCGCTGGCCCAGCGGTGCAGCGGCGTGCCGGGCTCGCTGCCGCTGTTCAGCACGCTGCTCAACTACCGTCACAGTGCGCCGGGCGAAGCCCCCGGAGACAGCCCGTTTGCCGCCTCAGGCATCGAGATTCTCAGCTCTGAAGAGCGCAGCAATTACCCGCTGGTGCTGAACGTCGATGACCTGGGCACAGGCTTTGCCCTCACCGTACAAGGCGTGGCCGAACTGGATGTGCAGCGTGTGGGCGACTACATGCTCACGGCCCTGCGCCACCTGGTGTCGGCGCTGCAACAGGCGCCGACCACACCCTTGCACGCGGTTTCGATCCTGCCACCTGCCGAACGTCACCAGCTGTTGGTGGGGTTCAATGCCACTGCCCGCGAGTACCCGTCGCAGCTCACAGTTCAGCAACTGTTCGAGGCCCAGGCGCTGGCGCGTCCCGACGCCGTGGCGGCGGTGCATGGCCAGTTGTCGTTGAGTTACCGCGACCTCAACCGCCGCGCCAACCGCCTGGCCCATCACCTCATCAGCCAGGGCGTGCAACCCGGCGAAAGCGTGGCCATCGCGCTGCCGCGCAGCCTGGATTTGCTGGTGTGCCAACTGGCGATCCTCAAGTGCGCGGCGGTGTATGTGCCGCTGGACGTGAACGCCCCGGTGGAACGCCAGGCCTTCATGGTGCAGGACAGCGGCGCGCATCGCGTGCTCAACAGCCTGGCTGACCTGAACCTGGATGCGCAGTCACCGCGCAACCCTGATCGGGTGCAGTCCTCCGAGGACGTCGCGTACATCATGTACACCTCCGGCTCCACCGGTGCCCCGAAAGGCGTGCAAGTGCCGCACCGCGCGATCTCGCGCCTGGTGCTGAACAACGGGTACGCCGAGTTCAACCCGCGCGACCGTGTGGCCTTTGCCTCCAACCCGGCCTTTGACGCCAGCACCCTTGACGTGTGGGCGCCGTTGCTCAATGGCGGCTGCGTGGTGGTGGTCGAGCATGCGGTGTTGCTGTCCCAGGCGGCCTTTGCCGCGCTGTTGCAGGAGCAAGCCGTCAGCGTGTTGTGGATGACCGCCGGGCTGTTCCACCAATACGCCGATGCGTTGCTGCCGGTGTTGCGCCAGTTGCGTTACCTGATCGTCGGCGGCGATGTACTCGACCCGCAGGTGATCAGCCGCGTGCTCAAGCACGGCAAACCCCAGCACCTGTTGAACGGCTACGGGCCGACCGAGGCCACGACGTTTTCGACGACATTCGAGATCACCACGGCAGGCGAGGGCGCGGTCCCGATTGGCCGCCCCATCGCCAACGCACAGGCTTACGTGCTGGACGCGCGCCAGCAACCGGTGCCGCTGGGCGTGGTCGGCGAGATGTATATCGGGGGTGCGGGCGTGGCCAAGGGGTACTTGAACCAGCCGCAACTGAACGCCGAAAAATTCATCCCCAACCCCTTCGGCGACGGCCTGCTGTACCGCAGTGGCGACCTGGCTTGCTGGCAAGCCGACGGCACGCTGCTGTACCAGGGGCGCAATGACCTGCAGGTGAAAATTCGCGGTTTTCGTATCGAGCCCGGCGAAATCGAGGCCTGCCTGGCCGCCTTCCACGGCGTGAAGGACGCCGTGGTCGTGGCCCGCGAAGACGAGCCCGGCGACAAACGCCTGGTCGCCTACTACACGGCGGATACGCCGCTGGACATCGAAGCCCTGCGCGCCCATCTGCAAGGCCAGTTGCCGGATTACATGGTGCCGTCCGCCTATGTCTGGCTGGAGCTGTTGCCACTGACCGCCAACGGCAAACTTGACCGCAAAGGGTTGCCGGTGCCGGACCAGAGCGCGCTGCTCAGCCGTGGCTACGAGGCGCCGGAAGGCGAGGTGGAGACCCTGCTGGCGCAGATATGGCAGGACGTGCTCAAGCTCGACCGCGTGGGGCGCCACGATCATTTCTTTGAGTTGGGCGGGCACTCGCTGTTGGCCGTCAGCCTGATCGAACGCATGCGCCAGGTCGGCCTGAGCGCCGATGTCCGCGTGCTGTTCAGCCAGCCAAGCCTGGCGGCGCTGGCGGCGGCGGTGGGCAGTGGTCGCGAGATTGTGGTGCCGGCCAATGGCATTCCCTCGCCGTGCGGCCGCATCACCCCGTCGATGCTGACCCTGGTGCAACTCGACCAGACGGCCATCGACCGCATCGTCGCCAACGTTCCGGGAGGTGCTGCGAATGTGCAGGACATCTACCCGCTGGCGCCGTTGCAGGAAGGCATTCTGTACCACCACATCAGCGCCGAGCAGGGCGACCCGTACCTGCTGCAGTCGCGCATGGCGTTTGACAGCCTCGACCGTTTGCACGCGTTCATGGGCGCGCTGCAACAGGTCGTTGCACGCCACGACATCCTGCGCACCGGCGTGGTCTGGGAAGGTCTCGACAGCCCGGTGCAAGTGGTCTGGCGCGCAGCACAGTTGGTGGTGCAGGCCGTCGCCCTGGACCCGGCTGACGGCGGCATCATCGAGCAACTGCACGCACGTTTCGACGCCCGTCACTACCGGCTCGACATCACCCAGGCGCCGCTGCTGCGCATGGTGTACGCCGAGGATCCGGCGAATGACCGGGTCGCGGCGATCCTGCTGTTTCACCACCTGGCGCTGGACCACACCGCCATGGAAGTGGTCGGCCAGGAAATGCGCGCGTTCCTGTTCAACCAGGCCGATGCACTGCCCGAGGCGGCGCCGTTCCGCACTTACGTGGCCCAGGCGCGCCTGGGTGTGAGCGTGGCGGAGCATGAGCAGTTCTTCCGCGAGATGCTGGCAGAGGTGGATGAACCGACCTTGCCGTTTGGCGTGCAGGACGTGCAGGGCGATGGCCGTGAAATTGAAGAGGCCGAGCTGCCCCTGGACGCGGCCTTGGCGTTGCGTGTACGTGAGCAGGCGCGCCAATTGGGCGTCAGCGCGGCCAGCCTGATGCACTTGGCATGGGCACAGGTGCTGGGGCTGGTGTCGGGGCGCGACGACGTGGTTTTCGGCACTGTGTTGATGGGCCGCATGCAGGCCGGCGATGGCGCCGACCGCGCGCTGGGGATGTTCATTAACACCTTGCCGCTGCGCGTGAATGTCGCGGCGAGCGCCGCCGTCGCGGTCAAGGCCACCCATGCCCGGTTGAGCGCCTTGCTCGGGCATGAGCATGCTTCCCTTGCGCTGGCCCAACGTTGCAGCGGCGTGCCAACGTCGGTGCCGCTGTTCAGCGCCTTGCTCAACTACCGTCACAGCACCCCCGGCGAAATGGCCCGCGATGGCCACGGCATCTGGGAAGGCGTGCAGTTGCTGGGCGGTGAAGAGCGCAGCAACTACCCGCTGACCCTCAGCGTCGATGACCTGGGCGTCGGTTTTGGCCTGACCGTGCTGGCGCTGCCGCAGATCGGCGCCGAGCGGATGTGTGGCTACATGCACAACGCCATTGAACAACTGGTCAGCACGCTGGAAAGCGCCGCGAATATCGCACTGAACCAACTGCAGATTTTACCCGCCGCAGAACGTGACACCGTGCTGCGCGACTTCAACGCGACCACTGCGGACTTCCCGACCGGCCAGACACTGCACGGCGCTTTCGAGGTGCAGGCCGAGCGCCAGCCTGACGCGATTGCCGTGCAGCAAGGCGCCGAGTCGCTGACCTACCAGCAACTCAATCAGCGTGCCAACCGGCTGGCCCATCACCTGCTGGCACTCGGCGTGCAGCCGGACGACCGCGTCGCCCTGTGCTGCCGTCGCGGCCCGCAGATGCTGGTGGGGTTGCTGGGGATTTTGAAGGCGGGCGCCGGGTATGTGCCCGTCGACCCGGCTTACCCGGCCGAGCGCATCGCCTACCTGTTGCAGGACAGCGCGCCAGTGGCCGTCGTGGCCGAAGCGAGCACCCGCGAGCTGCTCGGCGGTGTCACCAGCATCGACCTGTTCGACCCGGGCCTGCAGCGCCATGCCGTCAGCAACCCGCACCTGGCCAACTTGACCCCGGCGCACCTGGCCTACGTGATCTACACCTCCGGCTCCACCGGCCAGCCCAAGGGCGTGATGGTGGAACACCGCACGGTCGAGAACCTGGTGCACTGGCACTGTGAAGCCTTCGGCCTGGATGCGCGCAGCCACACCAGCAGCGTCGCCGGTTTCGGTTTTGACGCCATGGCCTGGGAGGTTTGGCCGACACTGTGCATCGGCGCAAGCCTGCATTTGCCGCCGGCCAATGTCGGTAATGAAAACATCGACGAACTGCTCGCCTGGTGGCTGGCGCAGCCGCTGGACGTGAGCTTCCTGCCAACGCCGGTGGCCGAGTACGCCTTCAGCCAGAACCTGGCGCACCCGAGCTTGCGCATCCTGCTGATCGGCGGCGATCGCCTGCGTCAGTTCAGCCAGGAACGCCGCTTTGCGGTGATCAACAACTATGGCCCCACCGAAGCCACGGTGGTCGCCACCTCCGGCCGCGTGCGCGCCGGGCAGGCGCTGCACATTGGCCGGCCTGTGGCGAATGCCAGCGTGTATGTGCTCGATGAACAATTGCGCCCGGTGCCAGTGGGTGTGGCCGGTGAGCTGTATGTGGGCGGTGGTGGCGTGGCGCGCGGGTATCTGAACCGTGCGCAGATGACCGCTGAACGCTTCCTGCAAGACCCGTTCAACCCAGGGCGCATGTACCGCACCGGTGACCTCGCGCGCTGGTTGCCCGACGGCACTATCGAGTACCTGGGCCGCAACGATGACCAAGTCAAAGTGCGCGGTGTGCGCGTCGAGCTGGGCGAAATCGAGAGCCGCCTGGCCGCATTGGAAGGCGTCGCTGAAGCCGTGGTGCTGGTGCGCGACGGCCGTCTGATCGCCTGGTTCACTGCGCATCGCCCGCTGGCGATTGAAACCCTGCGCACCCAACTGCAAGCGCAGTTACCCGACGCGCTGGTGCCGTCGGCCTACGTAAGGCTCGATGCGCTGCCCTTGACCGCCAACGGCAAGCTCGACCGCAAGGCATTGCCCGATCCTGATCAAACCGCGCTGGTCAGCCGCGGCTACGAAGCCCCGCAAGGTGACGTCGAAACCACCCTGGCGGGCATCTGGGCCGAGGTATTGCAGGTGGAACAGGTGGGTCGCCATGACCACTTCTTCGAGCTGGGCGGCCATTCGTTGTTGGCCGTCAGCTTGATCGAACGCATGCGCCAGGTCGGCCTCAGCGCCGACGTGCGCGTGCTGTTCAGCCAGCCGACCCTGGCTGCGCTCGCGGCGGCCGTGGGCAGCGGCCTGGACGTGCAGGTGCCGGCGAACCGCATCCCGGCCGACTGCCAGCGCATCACGCCGGACATGCTGACCCTGGTGAACCTCGACCAAACGACGATTGACCAGGTGGTGGCCGGCGTGCCCGGCGGCGCCGCCAATGTGCAAGACATCTACCCCTTGGCGCCCTTGCAGGAAGGCATCCTCTACCACTACATCACTGCCGAGAGGGGCGACCCCTACCTGCTGCAATCGCACCTGGCGTTTGACAGCATTGAGCGCCTCGACGCCTTTGGCCAGGCGCTGCAACAGGTGATCAACCGCCATGACATCCTGCGCACTGGCGTGGTCTGGGAAGGCCTGGCGCAGCCGCTGCAAGTGGTGTGGCGCACCGCCGAGCTGGCGGTGCAGGAACTGACGCTTGAGGGCGACGTGATCGAGCAATTGCACCAGCGCTTTGACCCACGTCACTTCCGCGTGTCGATGGCCGAGGCGCCGCTGGTGCGGCTGGTGTATGCCCGGGACCCGGCGCAACAACGGGTCGTCGCGATCCTGTTGTTCCACCACATTGCCCTCGATCACACGGCGCTCGACGGTGTGCGCCATGAAATGCAGGCCAGCTTGCTCGGCCACGCACAGGCCTTCGGCGAAGCCACGCCGTACCGCAACTACGTGGCCCAGGCGCGCTTGGGTGTCAGCGAACAGGCCCATGAAGCGTTCTTCCGCGAGATGCTCGGTGACATCGGCGAGCCAACCCTGCCGTTTGGCTTGCAGGATGTGCGCGGCGACGGCACGGCCATCGAAGAGGTTCAGCAGCACTTGGCGCCAGCCCTCAACCAACGCCTGCGGGCCCAGGCACGGTTGCTTGGCGTCAGCGCTGCGAGCCTGTTCCACTTGGCGTGGGCGCGCGTGCTGGCGAGCACCGCCGGCCAGGAAAGCGTGGTGTTCGGCACCGTGTTGCTGGGCCGCATGCAAGGCGGTAAAGGCAGTGACCGCGCGCTGGGCATGTTCATCAATACCTTGCCGCTGCGGGTGGATATCGGCACGGCCGATGTGCGCAGCGCGGTCAAGCAGACCCATGCGCGGTTGACCGCCTTGCTGGGGCATGAACACGCGTCGTTGGCCTTGGCCCAGCGTTGCAGTGGCGTTGCCGCACCGCAGCCACTGTTCAGCGCGATGCTCAACTACCGTCACAGCGACAGCCAGCAGGCGCCGGCATCCGCGGCGTGGCAGGGCATTCAGACCCTGGCCAGCGAGGAGCGCACCAACTACCCGTTGACGCTTAACGTCGATGATCAGGGCGACGGCTTCCGGCTGACCGCCATGACCCCGAAGCACATCGGCGCGCAACGCGTGTGCGGCTTTATGCACGTGACCCTGCAGGGCCTGGTCGAGGCGCTGGAGCAGGCGCCGCAACTGCCGGTCAATCGCCTGCCGGTGCTGGAGGCGCAGGAGCGCAAGCAACTGCTGGTCGACTTCAACGCCACCGACGTCGACTACAACCTCGACCAGACGCTGCACGGTCTGTTCGAAGCGCAGGTGCTGCGCACACCGCAGGCGCTGGCGGTGAAGGCTGGCGATCAACAGCTGACGTACGCCCAACTCAACGAGCGCGCCAACCGCCTGGCTCATCACCTGCGTGAGCTTGGCGTACAGCCGGATGCGCGGGTCGGAATCTGCGTCGAGCGCGGCCTGGACATGGTGGTCGGCCTGTTCGCCATCCTCAAGGCCGGTGGCGGTTATGTACCGCTGGACCCGGCCTACCCGCAGGAACGCATCGCCTACATGCTGCACGACAGCGCGCCGGTGGTGGTGCTGGCCCAGGGCGCTACGCGTGCATTGCTCGGCGATGTGCCGGTGATCGACCTTGACCACAGCACCTGGCAGCACCAGCCTGCGAGCAATCCACGGGTACCGGGCTGACCGCGCGGCACCAGGCTTACGTGATCTACACCTCCGGTTCCACCGGCCAGCCCAAAGGCGTGATCAATGAACACGCCGGGGTGGTCAATCGCCTGCTGTGGATGCAGGACGCCTACGGCCTCAACGCGCATGACGCGGTGCTGCAGAAAACCCCGTTCAGCTTCGATGTGTCGGTGTGGGAGTTCTTCTGGCCGCTGTTCACCGGCGCGCGCCTGGTGATGGCGCGCCCGGGTGGTCACAAAGACCCGGCGTACCTGTGTGAGGTCATCGAGGCCGAGCAGATCACCACGCTGCACTTTGTGCCGTCGATGCTCGACGTATTCCTGGCCCATGGCGATGTCAGCCAGGCCGCCGGGCTGGTGCGGGTGATGTGCAGTGGCGAGGCTCTGCCGGGCAGCCTGGTGCGGCGTTTCAAGCAGCAATTGCCGGATATCGGCCTGTACAACCTGTATGGCCCGACCGAGGCGGCGGTGGACGTGACCGCGTGGAACTGCGCCCGCCCGGATGTGCCGGACAACACGCCGATTGGCAAACCCATCGCCAATACACGCCTGTATGTGCTGGACGCGCAGCTGCAGCCGGTGCCGTTGGGCGTGGTCGGCGAGCTGTTCATCGGCGGCGTGCAGGTGGCGCGCGGTTACCTCAACCGGCCTGAACTGACCGCTGAGCGCTTCCTCAACGACCCGTTTACCGAAGGCCGCCTGTACCGCACCGGCGACGTGGGCCGCTATTTGCCGGACGGCAACATCGAGTACCTGGGCCGCAACGATGACCAGGTGAAGATCCGTGGCTTGCGCATCGAACTGGGCGAAATCCAGGCGCGGCTGCTGGAACATCCGCAGGTCAGCGAAGCCGCCGTGATCGCCCGCGAAGACCGGCTGGTCGCCTACTACACCGGCGAGCGCAGCACGGCGTTGCGCGAGCACCTGTTGCAGCACTTGCCGGACTTCATGGTGCCTGCGCTGTTCGTGCACCTGGACGCGCTGCCCCTGAGCCCCAACGGCAAGCTCGACCGCAAGGCTTTGCCTGAACCGGGTGCCGAAGCGCTGACCGTGCGTGAGTACGAAGCGCCTGAAGGCGACACCGAAATCCTCTTGGCGCAGCTCTGGGCCGAGCTGCTCAAGGTGGAGCGGGTAGGGCGCCACGATAATTTCTTTGAACTGGGCGGGCACTCGTTGCTGGCCGTGAGCTTGATCGGGCGCTTGCGCCAGGAAGGCATGGAAGCCGATGTGCGGGCGCTGTTCGAACAGCCGACCCTGGCCGGCTACGCCGCAATGACCGAACGAATGGAGATCGTCCTGTGAGCATTTTCGAACTGCTGGCGACGCTGAAAACCAAGGACGTGCAGCTGGCGCTGAAGGGTGAGCAGTTGTCGGTGCAAGGCAACAAGCAGGCCTTGAGTGACCCTGCCATTCTTGCCGCGTTGCGCGAATATAAACCGGCGTTGATCGCGTTGATCAAGGCCGGCCAATACTCGGCGACCAAGGCGGGCGACGTCGAGGTGCCGGCCAATGGCATCCCGGCCGGTGCCGAACGCATCACTCCGGCCATGTTGACCTTGTCGAAACTGAGCCAGGAAGCCATCGACCGCATCGTCGCCACGGTCGACGGCGGCGTGGCGAATATCCAGGACATCTACCCCTTGGCGCCGTTGCAGGAAGGCATCCTGTTTCACCACGTCAGCGCCGAGCACGGCGACCCCTACGTGATGCAGTCGCAGTTTGCCTTCGACAGCCTTGAGCGTTTCGACGCCTTTGCCCAGGCGCTGCAAGGGGTGATCGAACGCCATGACATCCTGCGTACCGGCGTGGTCTGGGACGGGTTGCAGGAGCCGTCGCAAGTGGTGTGGCGCACGGCGCGCCTGCCAGTGCTGGCGGTTGAGCTGGACCCGGCAGACGGCGACATCGCCACCCAACTTCATGAACGCTTCGACGCGCGGCATTTTCGCCTCGACGTGACTCAGGCGCCGCTGCTGCGCCTGGCGTGGGCGCGCGACCCGGCCCGCGGGCGCATTGTCGCCATGCTGTTGTTTCATCACATGGCCCTGGACCACAGCGCCCTCGAAGTGGTGCGCCATGAAATGCAGGCATTCTTGCAGGGCAATGCCGCGCAATTAGGCCATGCGGTGCCGTTTCGCAACTACGTGGCCCAGGCGCGCCTGGGGGTGAGCGAGCAGCAACATGAGGCGTTTTTCCAGCAGATGCTTGGCGATGTGGTGGAACCGACCCTGCCGTTTGGCTTGCAGGATGTGCAGGGCGACGGCCGTGACATTGCCGAACTCGATTGGCCGCTTGCGGCCAGCCTCAACCGGCGCCTGCGTGTGCAGGCACGTCTGCTGGGTGTGAGCGTCGCCAGCCTGTTTCATTTTGGCTGGGCCCAGGTGCTGAGCGTGCTGGCCGGCAAAGCCCAAGTGGTGTTCGGCACCGTGCTGATGGGGCGCATGCAGGGCGGGCACGACACCGACCGCGCCTTGGGGATCTTCATCAACACGCTGCCGTTTCGGGTGGACGTGGGCGGCCAAGACGTGCGCGCCGGCATCAAGGCCACCCATGTGCGCCTGACCAGCCTGCTGCGCCATGAAAATGCGCCCTTGGCGCTGGCGCAACGGTGCAGCGGGGTGGTGGCGCCGACGCCGTTGTTCAGCGCCTTGCTCAACTATCGCCACAGCGGCACGGGCACCCACAGTGACGCAGTGGCGGCTTGGCAGGGCATCGAAACACTGCGCTCCGACGAGCGCACCAATTACCCGCTGACGCTGAGTGTGGACGACCTCGGCGACGGCTTTATCCTGCGCCTGCTGGCCACCACTCAAGTCGACCCGCAGCGCGTGTGCGCCTACCTGCAAACCGCCCTGGAAAACCTGGTGGACGCGCTGGAACAGGCGCCGAATACTGCGCTTACGCAGGTGCCGGTGCTGCCTGCCGCCGAGCAACAGTTGCTGCTGGAGCAGTTCAACGCCACCCAGGTCGATTTCCCCCAGGGCACCACACTGCACGGCCGCGTCGAGGCCCAGGCGGCCCTCACGCCCGAAGCCATCGCCGCCGTTTACCACGGCCAACAGCTGACCTACGCCGAGCTGAACCAGCAAGCCAACCTGCTGGCCCATCACTTGCTGGCGTTGGGCGTCAAACCGGATGACCGTGTGGCCATTGTTGCGCGCCGCGGCCTGGACACCCTGGCCGGGTTGCTGGCGATCCTCAAGGCCGGCGCCTGCTATGTGCCGGTGGACCCGTCCCACCCGGCCGAGCGCCTGAACTACCTGCTGACCGACAGCGCTCCCGTCGTGGTCCTGACCCAACAAGCGTTGCAGGCACGGTTGCCGGCCCTTGAAGTGCCGGTCATCAACCTTGACCGCTACACCTGGCAGCACCATTCAGCGAGCAACCCCAAGGTCGCTGTTACCCCGTCGAACCTCGCTTATGTGATTTACACCTCCGGCTCCACCGGCTTGCCCAAAGGCGTGATGGTCGAGCACCACACCGTGGCCAACCTGGTCGACTGGCACTGCCATGCCTTTGATCTGCGCGCCGGGCGCCACACTGCCAGCGTCGCCGGGTTCGGCTTTGATGCGATGGCCTGGGAAGTCTGGCCGGCACTGTGCGTCGGCGCGACCTTGCACGTGCCGCCGGCCACTGACGGCGCCGAAGACGTCGACGCGCTGCTGGCGTGGTGGTGCGCGCAGCCATTGGACGTGGGCTTCTTGCCGACGCCGGTGGCCGAGTACGCCTTCAGCCAGCAGATCGAGCACCCGACCTTGCGCACCTTGCTGATCGGCGGCGATCGCCTGCGGCAGTTCGCACGCGCCCAGCGTTTTGAGCTGATCAACAACTACGGACCCACCGAGGCCACGGTGGTCGCCACGTCCGGCAAGGTCGAGGCAGGCCAGCCGTTGCACATCGGCAAACCCGTCGCCAATGCCACGGTGTACCTGCTCGATGAACACCAGCGGCCAGTGCCGCTGGGCGTGGCGGGTGAGCTGTACGTGGGCGGCAAGGGCGTGGCGCGCGGCTACCTGAACCGTCCGGAACTGACTGCCGAACGCTTCCTGCAGGACCCGTTCAATGGCGGGCGCATGTACCGCACCGGCGACCTCGCGCGCTGGTTGCCCGATGGCAACATCGAGTACCTGGGGCGCAACGATGACCAAGTGAAGATCCGCGGTGTGCGCATCGAGTTGGGCGAAATCGAAACCCGCCTCAACCAGATCCCCGGCATTCAGGAAGCGGTAGTGCTGGTCCGTGAAGAGCGGCTGGTGGCGTACTTCACTGAACAGGCGCAGCTGGATTCGCTGGCAGTCGGCGACATTCGCGCCCATCTGGTGGCGCACCTGCCGGACTACATGGTCCCGGTGGCCTACGTAAAACTCGATGCTTTGCCGCTCACCGCCAACGGCAAACTCGACCGCAAGGCGTTGCCGGCGCCGGACATGGCTGCCGTGTTCACCCGCGAATACGCGGCGCCACAGGGCGAGATCGAAACCGTGCTGGCGCAGATCTGGGCCGATGTCTTGCAGGTTGAGCGCGTGGGGCGCCAGGACCATTTCTTCGAGCTGGGCGGGCATTCGTTGCTGGCGATGCGCATGGTCTCGCAGGTTCGCCAGCGCCTGGGGGTGGAGTTGTTGCTCGCCGACCTGTTTGCCAACCCTGAGCTGGCAGCGGTCGCGCAGGTGCTCGCCCAAGCCGGTCGCAGCAGTGTGCCGGACATCCTCCCGGCCAATCGCGACGAAGACGTGCCGCTGTCTTTCGCCCAGCAACGCCTGTGGTTTCTGGCGCTGATGGAAGGTGCCAACACGGCCTACAACATTCCAATTGGCCTGCGCTTGCGTGGGCAGTTGCATGTCGAGGCCTTGCAACGGGCGCTGGCGCGGATCGTCGCGCGGCATGAAACCTTACGCAGCCGGTTTACCCAACAGGGCGACGACGCCCACGTGCTGATCGTGCCTGCCGAGGACGTGCTGCCCCTGCAAGTGCAAGACCTGCGCCGCCATCCGCAGCCCCAGCAGGCGCTGGATGCATTGATTCACGGCGAAGCGTCGGCGCCTTTCGACCTGGAGCGCGGCCCGCTGCTGCGCGGGCGCCTGGTGGTGATGGCCGATGATCACCATGTGTTGTTGCTGACCCTGCACCACATCGTCTCCGACGGCTGGTCCATGGGCGTGCTCACCCACGAGCTGATGGCGCTGTACCAGGCATTCAGCCACGGCCAGCCGGACCCTTTGCCGCCGTTGCCGATCCAGTACGGTGACTTTGCCGTGTGGCAGCGCCTGTGGTTGAGCGGCGAGGTGCTGCAGCGTCAAAGCAGCTATTGGCAGCAGGCCCTGGACGGCGCACCGGCATTGCTCACGTTGCCCACCGACCGCCCGCGCCCGGCGCAGCAGGACTACGCCGGCAGCACGGTCGAAGTGCGCCTGGATGAACGCCTGACGGCCGGGCTCAAGGCCTTGAGCCAACGCCATGGCACCACGTTGTACATGACCCTGATGACCGCCTGGGCGTCGTTGCTGGCGCGGCTTTCCGGGCAGCAGGAGCTGGTGATTGGCTCACCGGTGGCCAACCGTACGCGTATCGAGGTGGAAGGGCTGATCGGCCTGTTCGTCAACACCCTGGCGGTGCGTATCGACACCTCGGGCGAGTTGAGCACCGAAGCGTTGCTGGCGCGGGTCAAGGGCCTGACGCTGGCGGCCCAGGCCCATCAGGACCTGCCGTTCGAACAAGTGGTGGAAATCACCCGGCCGGTGCGCAGCCTGGCCCACAGCCCGGTGTTCCAGACCCTGCTGACCTGGCAGGACAGCAGCGCGCCGACCCTGGCCCTGGGCGACCTGGCACTGGAAGGCATTGTGGAGAACAGCCACTTTGCCAAGTTCGACCTGTCGCTGGGCCTCGGCGAAGTGCAAGGCAGCATTCTTGGCGCGCTGGAATACGCGGTGGCGCTGTTTGACGAGTCGACGGTGCAGCGTTATGCCGGCTACTTCATTCGCGTGTTGCAGGCCATGGTCGAGAACGACCAGGCGGTGCTGGAACACACGCCGCTGGTGGACGAGCGCGAGCGTCAGCATCTGCTGTTCGACTTCAACGCCACCCAGGTGGATTACAACCTCGACCAGACCCTGCACGGGATGTTCGAAGCTCAGGTGCTGCGCACGCCGAACGCGATTGCGGTCAAGGCCGGTGCGCAGCAACTGACGTACGCCGAGCTGAATACGCGGGCCAATCAGCTCGCTCACCACCTGCTGGAGCTGGGCGTGCAGCCGGATGCCCGCGTGGCGATCTGCGTGGAACGCAGCCTGGAAATGGTGATTGGCCTGTACGCGATCCTCAAGGCGGGCGCCGCGTACGTGCCGCTGGACCCGGCGTACCCGCTGGAGCGCATCGCCTACATGCTCGAAGACAGCGCGCCGCGCGTGGTCTTGACCCAAGGCGCCACCAGCGAGTTGCTGGGCGAGGTGCCGGTGGTTGATCTGGACCTTTCGACGTGGCAGCACCAGCCCGTCGACAACCCCGACGTACGGGGCGCCAGCGCTTATGTGATCTACACCTCCGGTTCCACCGGCCAGCCCAAGGGCGTGATCAACGACCACGCCGGGGTGGTCAACCGCTTGCTGTGGATGCAGGACGAATATGGCCTGACGGCACAAGACACGGTGCTGCAGAAAACCCCGTTCAGCTTCGACGTGTCGGTATGGGAGTTCTTCTGGCCGCTGTTCACCGGCGCGCGCTTGGTGATGGCGCGCCCGGGCGGCCATAAAGACCCGGCGTACCTGTGTGAAGTGATCGAGGCCGAGGCCGTGACCACGTTGCACTTTGTGCCCTCGATGCTCGACGTGTTCCTGGCCCATGGCGACGTGAGCCAGGCGGCGGGCCTGGTGCGTGTCATGTGCAGCGGCGAAGCCTTGCCCGGCAGCCTGGTGGGACGTTTCAAGCAGCAATTACCCGGCAGCGAACTGCATAACCTGTATGGCCCGACCGAAGCCGCGGTGGACGTCACCGCGTGGAATTGCGCGGGGCCGGTAACGCCGGATAACACGCCAATCGGCAAACCCATCGCCAATACACGCCTGTATTTGCTGGATGCGCAGTTGCAGCCAGTGCCCCTGGGTGTGGTCGGCGAGCTGTTCATCGGCGGTGTACAAGTGGCGCGCGGTTACCTCAACCGTCCCGAGCTGACCGCCGAGCGGTTCCTGCAAGACCCGTTCACCGAAGGCCGCCTGTACCGCACCGGCGACGTCGGGCGTTACTTGGCGGACGGTAACATCGAATACCTGGGGCGCAACGACGACCAGGTCAAGATCCGTGGTCTGCGCATTGAACTGGGCGAGATCCAGGCACGGCTGACGGCGTTTGCGCAGGTCAACGAAGCCGCCGTGATCGCCCGTGACAACCGTTTGTTGGCCTACTACACCGGCGCTTTCACTGAAATCGACGTGCTGCGCGGCCATCTGTTGCAGCACCTTCCGGAATTCATGGTGCCTGCCGTGTTCGTCCACCTCGACGCCTTGCCGCTGAGCCCCAACGGCAAGCTCGACCGCAAGGCGCTGCCCGCGCCGGGCCTGGATTCGATGGTGGTGCGCGCGTACGAAGCGCCCCAGGGTGATACGGAAATCGCCCTGGCCAGCCTGTGGGCCGAGCTGCTCAACGTGGAGCGCGTGGGCCGTCACGACAACTTCTTCGAACTCGGCGGGCACTCGCTGCTGGCCGTCAGCTTGATGGGGCGCATGCGTCGCCTTGGGTTGTCGGCGGACGTGAAGGCCCTGTTCGGCCAGCCGACCTTGTGCGGCCTGGCGGCGGCGCTGGGTGGCGGGCGTGAAGTGCCGGTGCCGGTGAATGGCATAGCCGACGATTGCACGCACATCACGCCGGCCATGTTGCCGCTGGTTCAACTCGATCAGTTGGCCATCGAACGTATCGTCGCCTGCATCCCAGGCGGCGCGGCGAATGTGCAGGACATCTACCCGCTGGCGCCACTGCAGGCCGGCATGCTGTATCAGCACCGCGCGGTGCAGGGCGACGACGCGTATGTACTGCAGGCGCAGTTTGCCTTCGACAGCACGACGCGGCTGCACGCTTTCGCCCGGGCGTTGCAGGCGGTGATCCAGCGGCACGACATCCTGCGTTCGTCCTTCCATTGGGACGGGCTGGAAGAGCCGGTGCAAGTGGTGTGGCGTGAAGCAACATTGAGCGTTGAAACCGGGCCGTTGCCGCAACGCCTTGATCTGGGCCACGCCCCGCTGATGCGTCTGGTCTATACCCAAGCGCCGCAGCGCGTGGTTGCTACTTTGTTGTTCCACCACTTGGTGATGGACCATATCGCGCTGGAAATCCTGCAGCACGAGCTGCAGGCCTACCTGTTGGGCACCGAAGACACCTTGGGGGCGGCGGTGCCGTACCGCAATTATGTCGCCCAGACGCGGTTGGGCGTGGATGATCACGAAGGGTTCTTCCGTGAAATGCTCGGTGATATTGATGAGCCCACCGAGGTCGAACCCCTGGGCATTGATGAAACCGTGCAGGTGGCGCTTGACCCGCACTTGAGCCAGCGCCTGCGTGCCCAGGCCCGTCAGGCGGGCGTGAGTGCCGCCAGCCTGATGCATGTGGCGTGGGCCCAGGTGCTGGGCAAGGTCAGCGGTCGCGAACACGTGGTGTTCGGCACTGTGATGCTCGGTCGCCTGCAAGGCGGCGAGGGCGCCGAGCGGGCGATGGGGGTGTTCATCAACACCTTGCCGTTGCGGGTCGACCTCGGCGAGCACTCGGTGCGTACCGCGCTGCGTGCCACCCACGCGCGCCTGACCCAGCTGCTCAGCCATGAACATGCACCGTTGGCCTTGGCCCAGCGCTGCAGCGGCGTGCCGGCGACCACGCCGTTGTTCAGCGTGCTGTTCAACTACCGCCACAGCGCGCCGCAGGCCGGTGGTGTGGCCGAGGCGTGGCAAGGCATTCAGTTGCTCAAGGCCGAGGAGCACACCAATTACGGGCTGTCGCTGAGTGTGGATGACTTCGGTGATGGCTTCAGCCTCAAGGCCATGGGGGCGGGCGCCCGGCGGGTGTGCGACTACCTCAATTGCGCGCTTGAACAGGTGGTGGAGGCGTTGGAGCACAACCGCGATATCGCCATCAGCCACGTGCCGATTCTGCCGCCCGCCGAGCGTCAACAACTGGCGGACTTTAACGCCACCACCCGCGCGTTCCCGCGTGAACACACGGTGCAGCGCCTGTTCGAAGCACAGGCCCAGGCGCGTCCGCACGCTATGGCCGCGTTGCACGGCGAACAGGTGTTGAGCTACGGCGAATTGAACACCCGCGCCAATCGCCTGGCCCACCATCTGTTGGGCCTGGGCGTACAACCGGGCGACACGGTGGCGCTGCTGTTGCCGCGCTCGTTCGACTTGCTGATCAGCCAATTGGCCGTGCTCAAATGCGCCGCAGCCTATGTGCCGCTGGACATCCATGCGCCGGCGGACCGCCAGCGCTTCATGCTGCAGGACAGCGGCGCGGTGTGGCTGTTGACCCACAGCGATGCGGCCGTCGACGACTCGGCCCGCCGCCTGGACCTGGACACCCTGGCACTCGACCCGCAGCCGAGCCATAACCCGGGGTTGTCGCAGTCGTCGGACAGCGTGGCGTACATCATGTACACCTCCGGTTCCACCGGCACACCGAAGGGCGTGTTGGTGCCCCATCGCGGTATCACGCGCCTGGTGCTCAACAACGGTTACGCCGACTTCAATGCCAGCGACCGCGTGGCCTTCGCCTCCAACCCGGCATTCGACGCCAGCACCATGGACGTGTGGGGCGCGTTGCTCAACGGCGGCCAGGTGCAGGTGATCGACCACGCTATTTTGCTCGACCCGGCCGCCTTTGGCGTGGCCCTGAAGGGCGCGACGGTGCTGTTCGTCACCACCGCGCTGTTCAACCAGTACGTGCAGATGATCCCGGACGCGCTGGCTGGCCTGCGCATCCTGCTGTGCGGCGGTGAGCGCGCCGACCCGGCGGCGTTCCGCAGCCTGTTGGCGCGGGCCCCGGCCGTACGCCTGGTGCATTGCTATGGGCCGACGGAAACCACCACCTACGCCACCACCCATGAAGTGCGTGCGGTTGCCGAAAACGCCGACAGCGTGCCCATTGGGCGACCGATTTCCAATACCCGGATTCATCTATTGGACGCGCAGTTGCAGCCCGTGCCATTGGGTGTGACGGGTGAGATCTGCATCGGCGGGGACGGCGTGGCCATGGGGTATTTGAACCGGCCTGAGCTGACGGCGGAAAAGTTTGTCGACGACCCGTTCAACCAAGGCAGCTTGTTGTACCGCACCGGTGACCTTGGACGCTGGACGCAAGAGGGCCTGCTGGAGTGCCTCGGGCGCAACGACGACCAGGTCAAGATTCGTGGTTTCCGCATCGAGCTGGGTGAGATCGAAGCGCGCCTGGCGACCTTCGCCGGCATCCGCGATGTGGTGGTGCTGGCGCGTGAAGAGGCGCCGGGCGACAAGCGCCTGGTGGCGTACTTCACGTGGGCGGGCGAGCCGGTCGGCATCGACAGCGTGCGTGCCCACCTGCAAGGCACGCTGCCGGATTACATGCTGCCATCGGCTTATGTGCCGCTGGCGCAGTTGCCGCTGACGGCCAACGGCAAGGTCGACCGCAAAGCCCTGCCGGCGCCTGCGCTGGAGGCTTTGCACAGTCGCGAATTTGAAGCACCGGCGGATGCCCTGGAGCAGACGCTGGCCCAGCTGTGGGCTGACGTATTGAAGCTTGAGCAAGTGGGACGGCATGACAGTTTCTTCGAGCTGGGCGGGCATTCGTTGCTGGCGATTCGGCTGGTTAACTTGATGGAAGAGGCGGGGTTGCAGGTGTCCCTGGCCGAACTGTTCCAGCACGCCAGCGTGGCGTCGGTCGCCGCGATGCTGCGTCAACGCACGCAGGCTCCGGTGCGTGACAGCGCGGTGATTACCGTGCGCAGCAGCGGCACGCAGCCGCCGTTGTTCCTGGTTCATGAATTCAGCGGCATGGACGTCTACTTTCCGGCGCTGGGCCAGCACCTGCCGGGGGATTATCCCATCTATGGCCTGCCGGGCATGGCGCTCGGCGAAGCGCACTTGAACACCCTGGAAGGCCTGGCGGCGCGCCTGGTCGGCCTGATTCGCGGCATTGCGCCGCAGGGCCCGTATCGCATCGCGGGTTGGTCGTTTGGCGGTGTGTTGGCCTATGAAGTGGCGATGCAGTTATTGGGGCTCGACGAGTCGGTGGCGTTTCTTGGCTTGATCGACAGCTACGTGCCGCGCATGACTGACCAGGGCAAGGCGCGCTGGACTGGCCCGGACGCACTCAAGCGGCACCTGCTGTTGCAGTGCTCGGCGTATTGGAAAACCCAGGGAGGTGGGGATGAACTGGCGAGCCTTGAGCAACTGGAGGCGGGCATTGGACAGCTGGACTTTGCAGGCCTGCTGCAGCGCTGTCGCGATGAAGGTTTGCTATACGCGCAAATGGCGGCAGCGTCGGACGCGGACCTCTTGAGCTTTATCCAGCGCGAAGTCGGGCATGGGCACGCGCTGGCGCATTACAGCCTGTTCCCGCTGCCGATTCCGGTGCAGTTGTTCAGCGCCGGGGAGCGTCCGACCGAGCTGTCGCGGCGCAGTGAATCCTTGGGTTGGGGCGACGTCTTGGCGCCTGGGCAATTGCGTCAGGTTGAAGTGCCGGGGGATCACCAGAGCATGATGCAGGCACCGCACATCCAGGCCCTGGGGCGGGCGATGGCTGAGGCATTGGCGGGCGGTGTGCCTGTTGCCGAGGCCGTGCATCAGCCGCTGCTGCGTATTCAGAGCGGCAGGGCAGGTTACGCGCCGGTGTTCTGTGTGCCGGGGGCAGGTGACAGCGTGACCGGCTTTGTGGGGTTGGGTGAAGCGCTGGGGCGTGACTGGCCGCTGTTCGGGTTGCAGCCGCGTGGGCTGGACGGTGAAGCCGTGCCCCACAGCCAGGTGGAAGCAGCGGCGCGCTGTTATTTACAGGCGTTGGCGCAGGAATGCCCGCAGGGGCCGGTGCATCTGGTCGGGCATTCGTTTGGCGGCTGGGTCGCGCTGGAAATGGCTGTGCAGTTGCAGGCGGCAGGGCGTGAGGTGGCGTCGTTGACGGTGATCGACAGTGAGTCACCGGGGGGCGCTGCAAAAACGTACACGACGACGGCGGCGTTGTTGCGGTTGATCGAGGCGATGCAGTTGGCGGCCGGGAAGCCGCTGGGGATTGATCGCGTTGAGTTCGCCGAGCGTGATGAGGTGGCGCAACGCCAATGGCTGCATGCCGGGATGGTGGGCGTCGGGTTGTTGCCGGGGCGTGCCTCGGTGGATGCGATGGACGGGCCGGCCCGCACGTATGCGGCGGCGTTGCGTACGGCGTATCGGCCGACCCGGCGCTTTGATGGGGTGGTGCGGTTGGTGTTGGCC
>NZ_JBARTQ010000510.1:0-1799 GCF_049645325.1 Pseudomonas sp.
GCTTAACCAGGCGATCGAGCGGGTGTTCGGCGACTGTTTCCTCGGCGAGCGTGCCCAGGCCCTGGTCAGCCACCTGGCCGCGAGCCAAAGCCACGCCACCGGTGCCACTTTAAGCTGCCATCCGCAGCTGTTTGCCCAGCTGCACGCGTGGGTCGCCAGCAGTCGCTTTGCCGCGTTGTGGCAGTTGCGCGAAGACAATGCGATGCCGATTGATGCGCTGCGCCTGAGCAGTGAGGCTGGGGAATTCGACCTCGACTGGGCAAGCTTGCAGCGTTGCATGCTCGCCCCGGGTGACTGATCAAAACCGGGCTTTTTTTCTGCTGTGAATTGATCGAAAGCGTGGAACCTGTGCCGGGGTTTGTTCCACTCACTTTGTAACAAAATTCATGGAGCCCCCCGCATGATCAGCTTCAAGTCTCTGCAAACCCACCTTGAGCACAACTTCACCCGCAATCAGGGCAGCACCGACACGGCTGCGCTGGACGCAGAAGACACGGCGTCTCCCGAAGACTTTCGAGCCTTCGCCGATGCGGCGCAGAAGATGGCCACCACCACGTCGGTGATGAACGAAGGATTGCGTGCCGAGCACGGCATTACCAAGTCGATCATCGATGGAATTCAGTGATTTCGTCGCCGTCCTGACCCAATGGTTCGAGCAGCCCGGCGGCGCGCCGCTGGATTGCTGGATCGATGACGCCAACGCACGGTTGTCGCGTGTCGAAGACGGTTTGCGCTGCAGCATCGACGTCCTCGACCCCTATGACGCCAGCGCCCCGGAGCGCCTCATGGCCATCCTCAGCCTGGGCGGGGCCAGTGTGGCCTGTCACTGCGACGGTGCGTTGGCCATGGACCCCGAGAGCCAATGCCTGGTGCTGGTGCATTGGCTGGCGTTGCCGTGCGCGATTGATGCCGTGCTGGGCATCCTGCAAAGCCTCTCCAACCAGCGTGAGGCGATGCTTAGCCTGATGCACAAAAGCGTGCTTGATTCGCACCCTGCCGAGTCCCGTGCCATAACCCCCAACTGGCTCCCCGGAGTGTGATATGCAGAAGGCCCACCGCTGGTTGCCGTGGCTATTGATGTGGATGAGTGCCTCGGCGTTCGCGGCAGTGCCGCCGAACTGGAAGCACGTGGCGTATTCCTATGACGCGCAGCAAACCGACCTGTCCACCACGTTGCAGGCCTTCGCCAAGGAGTTTGGTATCGGGCTTGAGATGGCGCCTATTTCCGGCGTGGTCGATGGCCGCATCCGTGCCGCCAGCCCCGAGGCTTTTCTCGATCGCTTGGGCCAGGAGCATCATTTCCAGTGGTTCGTCTACAACGACACGCTGTACGTCAGTAACACCAGCGAGCAGACGTCGGCACGCATCGAAGTCTCCCCGGATGCGGTGGATGACCTCAAGACAGCGTTGAGCGATGTGGGTTTGCTGGACCCCAGGTTTGGCTGGGGCGCGCTGTCGGACGATGGCGTAGTGCTGGTCAGTGGCCCGCCGCGTTACGTGCAGTTTGTGCGCGAGTACAGCAAGACCGTCGACAAGCCGGATGAAAAGCAGGACGTGGTGGTGCTGCCGCTGCGTTACGCCAACGCCGCCGACCGCAGCATCAAGTACCGTGACGAGACGCTGACGGTTGCCGGTGTGGCGAGCATCCTTCAGGACCTGCTCGACACCCGCTCACGGGGCGACTCGATCAATAACCTTAACTTGCTGCAAGGCGCCGGGTTGGGTGGCGGGTTGGGCACGGCGCTGGGCACCGGTTCCTCGGGCACCAGCAACAACTACGGCGGCACCCCGTATGGCGG
>NZ_JBARTQ010000511.1:0-22400 GCF_049645325.1 Pseudomonas sp.
TCTTCGGTCAATGAGGTGTATTGAAGGATTTCGCCGGGAATGACCCGCTCAGGCAAATCATAAAGACGCTCGAACCCGCGCCGACCGGCCACGGTGACCAGGCCAGCGGCAAACAGCCACTCCAGCGCGTGCTTTTCATCACTCCAGTCCCACCAGGGGCCAGCGCGTTCCTCACGAGTGGACAGGCTGCCCGCACCCAGCGCGCCTTGCCGCTCCACGGTCTGCAATACGCGCTGAATCGTGGCCTGCTGCTCGCGACCAAATCGCGCCATCTGCGAATAAATCCCCTGTCCCTGCTTTGCCCTTTCCATGCGCCAACGCATCAACGGGTACAACGCCATCGGCAATAACGACGCCTCATGCCCCCAATATTCAAACAGCGAACGCCGCCGGCCCTGGCTCCAGGCTGCTTGTTCAAGGAGCAACGGGGAGTAATTGCCCAGGCGGGAAAACAGCGGCAGGTAATGGGAGCGCACCACGGCATTGACCGAATCGATCTGCAGCACGCCCAAGCGATCAATCATGCGGTTCAGGTGTGCAGCCTTGACCAGGGCAGGCGGCTGGCGCCCGGAAAAGCCCTGGGCCGCCAGCGCCATGCGTCGTGCTTGCTTGAGTGAAAAAGACAGGTCGGCGGGCATGAGTCTCTCCGTGTGGGCTCGTCGACTACCCTACTGCATCCGGGATCATTTTCGCATCGGGTCTTGCCAGAAATGCAGGTGGCGCTCCTGTTCCACATCGCCCCGGTTGAGCCCGATATCCTTGAGTGCGTCATCGCTCAGACCCGCCAGCAAATGGCGCTCGTGATGCAATGTCTGCCAACGGGCAATCGTATGAAACAGCCCCGACAACGGGCGTTTCGCCATTAGCACATAACCTTTCTGACCTTTCATCTTCTCGCCCTCCAGTGGGGATGACGAAAGTGTGTACTTCGCTCTATGATCAATCCAACGAATGTTTCTTATGCAACACATCTCCGAGATTGATCAATTGTCCAGCTACCCGAGCATCGATACCGAAGTGCTGCGCACCTTCGTCGCCATCGCCGACCAAGGCGGTTTTACCCGTGCGGGCGAAGTGGTCAACCGCACCCAATCGGCGGTGAGCATGCAGATGAAGCGTCTTGAAGAAGACGTGCTGCAACGCAAGCTGTTCGAGCGCGACGGCCGACAGGTTCGCCTCACGCCCGAGGGCCAGGTGCTGCTCGGTTATGCGCGGCGCATCCTGAAACTGCACAGCGAGGTGTTCAATACCTTGCGCGAGCCGCACATGGTCGGGTTGGTGCGCATCGGCACGCCGGATGATTACGTGATGCGTTTTTTGCCGGGGATTCTCAAACAGTTTTCCAAGGCGTACCCGCTGATCCAGATCGAGATGCACTGCGAAGCGTCAACGGTACTGATGCAGCGCCGGGACTTGGCGCTGACGGTGATCAGCCGCGAGCCTGGCAATGATATCGGTGAACCGTTGCGCACCGAGCGCATGGTGTGGGCGGCGGCGCCCTGCTTTTGCGTGGACGAGCACGATGCCCTGCCCCTGGCGGTTTCCGGCACAGACTGTCTTTATAACCAATGGGCGCTGACGGCCCTGGATTCGGTGGAGCGCAATTATCGCCTGGCCTACCACAGCTCCACCGGGGCTGCGATCCAGGCGGTGGTGAGCGCCGGACTGGCAGTAATGGTCAGCATGGAAAGCCTGGTGACGAGTGACCTGCGCGTACTCGGCAGCGACGAAGGCTTCCCCACCTTGCCGTCGATGAACCTGCGCCTGCTGCGCAACCCACAGTTGAACTCGCCCATCACCGAATGCCTGGCCGATTACATCCTCGAAGGCTTCAAACTTTAAAGGTCAGCATCACCGCGCAGATCGCCAGAAAGCCGCAAAACAGCCCGCGTAACACGCGCTCCGGCAATGCGTGGGCGACTTTTACACCCCAACTGATACTCAGCAAGCCGCCGACGGCCAAGGGCACGCCGATCATCCAGTCAACTTCGTGGTGCCAGGCGTAAGTCACCAGGGTCACGCTGGTACTGGGCAATGCCAGGGCCAGAGACAGCCCTTGTGCAACCACTTGAGTCGTGCCGAACAGACTGGTCAGCACCGGCGTGGCAACCACCGCGCCACCGACGCCGAACAAGCCGCCCATCGACCCGGAAGCCGCACCGAGCACCCCGAGCCACGGCCATGAGTAACGCATCTCGGCGGTCGGCGGCGCATTGCGCGTGAACATGCGCAGCAGGTTGTAAGCCGACAGCGTCAGCAGGAACGCGATAAAGCCCAGGCGCATCGCACCGGCGTCGAGGCCCACCGCCCAGATCGAGCCGAGCCAGGCAAAGCTGAAGCCCATGACGCCCAACGGCAACGCATGGCGCAGCTCGATGCGGTTGCGTTGGTGGTAACGCCAGAGCGCGAGCATTACGTTGGGCACCACCATCACCAGGGCCGTACCTTGGGCGAGTTGCTGATCCAGGCCGAACAACACGCCGAGCACCGGGATCGCAATCAGCCCGCCTCCAATGCCAAACAGACCGCCCACCGTGCCGAGGGCGACGCCCAACACCAGGTACATCGCTAGATCCACCACCGCTCATCACTCCACAATCCCAGGCCTTGCATGCTACGCAGTCGGCTCTGGCGCGCAAAGGCACAGCAACGCACAATGGCTGTGCCCATCTCGCATAAGCAGCTGCTCATGAACCCGAATACCCTGACCGATCAACTCGGCCTGTTTCTCGATGTCTTGGAGACGGGCAGTTTTTCCGCCGCCGCCCGCCGCCATCCACTGACACCCTCAGCGGTGAGCCGGCGTATCGACAGCCTGGAAAGCTCGGTGGGCAGTCGCCTGTTCCAGCGCAGCACGCACGCGGTGGTGCCGACCCCGGCGGGCTTGGCGTTTGCCGAGCGGGCACGGCGTATCGTCAACGAGCTGCAACTGGCGCGGGCCGAAGCGGTGTCCCTCAGCCATGCCCCCGAAGGTTTGATACGCGTGGATGCACCGGCGGCGTTCGGGCGGCGGCATCTGGCCCCCGTGATTGCCGACTTTCTGAATGCATACCCCGGGCTGGACGTACACCTGCATCTGATCGACAGCTTTGTCGACATGCAGGGCGCGCACCTGGGCAAGGTCGACCTGGTGCTGCGCGCCGGGCATATCGTCGACAGCCGGCTGATCGCCACGCCTCTGGCCAGTATTGTGCGCGTCGCCTGTGCCAGCCCTGCCTACCTGAAAAACCGTGGCACGCCGACCCACCCTCGCGAACTCAACGAGCACGATGGCCTGGACTGGGAAGGCCTCGCCCCGATGTTCGCGTGGCGCTTCGAACAGGATGGACGCCGCGCCACGCATCGCCCTCAACGCATCCGCCTGAGCGCCAACAACGCTGAAGCGCTGCTCTCCGGCGCCCTCGCCGGGCTGGGCATTGCGCACCTGCCCACCTGGCTCGCCAGCGAATACCTGGTGCGTGGCGAACTGGTGCCCTTGTTTTGCGAGGACGGCCTGCCCAGCCCGGAAACCAGTGGAATCTATGCCCTGCGCCTCGAACAACAGGCGAATGCGCGCAGCCGCCTGCTGCTGGAATACCTCAAATCCCGTTTCAGCCCCGTGCCGCCCTGGGATCTGGCCCTGCAAAGCGGCTTGGTCTGACCCGGCGGACAGAATTATCTGGCGCATTAAAGATTTGCCCGCTAGATTCCAGCCCAGACACGCTTTTTTAAGGCACCGCCATGAGCAAACACCCAGACCCGTGCGAATCCCTGATGCTGGATAACCAGCTGTGTTTCGCCCTGCATTCCACCTCGCTGCTGATGACCAAGGTCTACAAGCCACTGCTGCAGGCCCTCGGCCTGACCTACCCGCAGTACCTCGCCATGATGGTGCTGTGGGAAGAAGATGGTTTGACCGTCGGAGAAATCAGCAGCCGCCTGCTGACCGACCCGGGCTCCCTCACCCCATTGCTCAAGCGCCTGGAAGTCGAAGGCCTGCTCAGCCGCACCCGCAGCCGTGAAGATGAGCGGGTGGTGGTAGTCGAACTCACTAACGCCGGCCGCGCCTTGCAAGAGCAGGCCATGGGTATTCCGCATTGCATCCTCGGCGCCAGCGGCCTGGAACTGGACCAATTGCGCAAGCTGCAGGCCGATTTGATTGCCTTGCGGGGCAACCTGCAGGCCAGCCTCTGACACGGTAGACCCAGCACCGACATCACACTTGTGGGAGCTGGCTCGCCTGCGAAAGCGGTACATCAGTCATGAAACCATTGACTGACACACCGCTTTCGCAGGCAAGCCAGCTCCCACAATTGTTTCTGCGGCGACCTCAATATTTCTACAGCCAAAATATTTTGTAAATTTATCTTGCGCACTAAACATTGGCGCTATACATTCGCCTCACCAACTACTTAGCGCGCAAGTATTTAGCGCTAACATACCAAGAGGAAAACACCATGCAAACTCTCTATACCGCAGTAGCCACCGCCACCGGCGGCCGTGATGGTCGTGCTGTTTCCAGCGACAACATCCTCGACGTCAAACTTTCCACGCCAAAAGAACTCGGCGGTGCCGGTGGCCAAGCCACCAACCCGGAGCAACTGTTTGCTGCCGGCTACTCGGCCTGCTTTATCGGCGCGCTGAAATTCGTCGCCAGCCAGACCCAACGCAAAATCCCGGATGACGCTTCGATCACCGCCCACGTCGGCATCGGTCAAATCCCTGGCGGTTTCGGCTTGGACATCGACCTGCACATCAGCCTGCCAGGCCTGGCTCAGGACGAGGCACAAAGCCTGGTCGATGCCGCCCACCAGGTGTGCCCGTACTCCAACGCCACCCGTGGCAACGTTGACGTGCGCCTGCACGTAACCGTCTAACCCCACCGCCGCCGTCACTGGAGAAGAACATGAACACAGTTGCCAAAGCGCTCACCGGTACCCTGCTTGCCCTGTCCATCACCCACGCCTTCGCTGCTGATGGCGGTGTCGAGCACACCACCCAGGCCTTTCTGGATGTACTGAACGCCGGCACCGGCAAACCGATGGAACAGCTGACGCCAAAGGAAGCCCGTGCTGTGTTGACCGGAGCCCAGGCTGGCGTGAAGTTGACCTTGCCAAAGGCTGATGTCAGCCAGAAGACTATTCAGGTCGACGGCCAGCCGCTGGACCTGACCATCGTGCGTCCCGCCGGGGTCAAAGGCACCTTGCCCGTGTTCATGTTTTTCCACGGTGGCGGCTGGGTACTCGGGGATTACCCGACCCACGAACGCCTGGTACGGGACTTGGTGGTGGGTTCAGGGGCGGTGGCGGTGTTCGTCAACTACACGCCTTCGCCGGAAGCGCATTACCCGGTGGCAATCAACCAGGCCTACGGCGCAACCCAGTGGGTGGCTGAGCACGGCAACGAAATCAATGTCGACGGCAAGCGCCTGGCGGTTGCGGGCAACAGTGTTGGCGGCAATATGGCGGCCGTGGTCAGCCTGATGGCCAAGGACAAGGGCACACCGGCCATCAAGTTCCAACTGCTGTTGTGGCCGGTGACGGACGCCAACTTTGATACCGCGTCTTACAACCAATTCGCCGAAGGGCACTTCCTCACCCGCAACATGATGAAGTGGTTCTGGGACAACTACACCCCGGACGCCAACCAGCGCGCCGAGATCTACGCCTCGCCGCTGCGGGCGACCACCGCGCAACTCAAGGGCTTGCCCCCTGCGCTGGTGCAGACCGCGGGTTCCGATGTACTGCGTGACGAAGGCGAAGCTTATGCCCGCAAGCTGGATGCTGCCGGTGTACCTGTCACCGCCGTGCGCTACAACGGCATGATCCACGACTACGGTTTGCTCAACGTGGTCAGCCAGGTCCCGGAGGTGCGTTCGGCCCTGCTGCAAGCGTCCGATGAGCTCAAGCAACACCTCAAGTAAAAAGCAACGCGCACAAAAAAGCCCGACGTGAAAGTCGGGCTTTTGTCGTACCGGTGGCGCAAGAATTACTTCTTGGCGCGACCTTTGTACGAACCGCCTTCGCGGGTGTCGATCTCGATCATGTCGCCGATTTCGATGAAATCTGCAACTTGCAGCTCGGTACCATTCTTCAGTTTGGCAGGCTTCATCACCTTGCCCGAAGTGTCGCCGCGAGCGGAACCTTCGGTGTAGTCAACCTGACGCACGATGGTGGTCGGCAGCTCTACGGAAACCAGGCGCTCTTCAAAGAAGATAGCTTCGCAGACGTCTTCCATGCCTTCTTCGATGAACGGCAGAACGGCTTCGATATCTTCAGCGTTCAGCTCGTACATGGTGTAGTCGGAGGTGTCCATGAACGTGTAGGTGTCGCCGCTGATGAAGGACAGGGTCGCTTCTTTGCGGTCGAGGATCACGTCGTCCAGTTTGTCATCGGCGCTGTAGACGATCTCGGTCTTGTAACCGGTCAGCAGGTTCTTCAGCTTGGTCTTCATGATTGCGCTGTTACGACCAGACTTGGTGAACTCAGCTTTCTGAACCAGCCAAGGGTCGTTTTCGAGACGGATCACTGTACCGGGTTTCAGTTCTTTACCAGTTTTCATTGCATATATCCGAAATTTGGATGGGATTTACAAAAATCAAGGTGGCGTATCATATCCAACTTTCATAAAACTGTACCAGCGCCGTCGCAAGATCGGCCTGCAAGCCCTGTTCCAGACACCACGTCTGCGCGTGCTGGCTGACCTCCGGCCAGTGTTCCAGAAGCATTTTCCACGGCTGAACCATATCGCCCTCCGTGTTCCAGGCTTGCCAGAGTGCGATCACTGCGGCCCTTGCAGCCGGGGATAAGGCTGCGGTGTACAACTCCAGAAACGCATCGAGCTTGTCCAAGTGGATGTCTTCGTCCTGGCGATAGATGTGCCACAGCAGCGGACGTCCGGCCCATTGGGCGCGCACGAACGAGTCTTCGCCCCGTACGGCGTTGAAGTCACAACACCAGAGCAGGCGGTCGTATTGTTCCTGGCGCACGAACGGCAACACCTGCACAGTCAGGGCATCGCGCTGATGCACATCGCCCACGCGCAGCCGTTCTGTACCGAGCCAGCGCTGCACGTCGCCGAGGATGCGCCCTTCCGGCACCAACAGATGAGTGGCGTGCCCGTCCGTCGCCAACACGTCCAGCCAACGGGCGAGCCCGGCATTTTCATAGGCAAACAACGACATCAACCGCGCGCCGTCTGCCGGAAATACCCCCAACGCTTGCAGGAATTGTTGCTGAGCGGCGCGGTCCAGCTGAAATGCCTGACGCTGCTCCAGTAACCCGCCTTCGCGTAAAAGCCCACCCGTCCCCGGCCGAAAGCCAGGAAAAAAGAAGTACTTCTGCACGCCCTTGAACTTCACCGATGGCAAGCGATGGCAGCCCACTACCCACTCTTCGGCACTGAGGTAATCCAGGTTCATCCACAGCGGCGTGTGCTCGCGCGCGGCCATGGCTTCCATATAGTCGGGCGGTAATTGGCACGCGAACGCGGCGATCACCACGTCGGCGGACTCAGTGCCAGGCCATTCGGCCGGCCAATGACGAACTTCAACGCCCTCTTGCCATTGCGGGTCCCGCTGCACATCCACCTCGGGGCACATGCGCTCGAAAGCCCGCAGGTCATCGACCCACAAACGCACTTCACACGCGTGCTCCACCACCAATTGCCGGGCCAGGCGCCAGGTCACGCCGATGTCGCCGTAGTTGTCGACGACGCTGCAAAAAATATCCCAGCGGGCTTTCATTCCGGGCTCCAACGCTCAAAGGCTCGATTGTCCGCATAAATGCGTCGATGCAGAAGGCTTGATCGCGATTATTCTGCACAGTGGCTGTGCGACAATCGCCAACAACATCCCCGTAGCAGCTGTCGAGCCCCGGCGAGGCTGCGTCAGCGGTGCGTCAGGTGTACCGCTGACGCAGCCTCACCAGGGCTCGACAGCTGCTACGTTGCTCATCATCAAGGAGGCAGTCCTATGCCGGTATCGACGCCCAAGCTGATTTTCGCCATCGCCCTTGGCCTGTGGCTGGGCTTTATCGCCATTGTGCTGACTGCCTGGCTGGCGTCGCGCTACCTGTTCCCGCAAAGCCTGGCCCCGGTCGCGCAGGCGGTCCAGCAACTGGGCAAGCCGCCCACCGTGGCGCCAGAGCCGCCAAACCGTATGTTCGAGCAATACCAACAGAACCTGCAAAAGCAGGAACAACAGCAATCCCTGGATCAGGCCCGCAACAATGCGCGCAACCTGTCCAACCCCAAATGCCAGTTCTGGCTGCAACAGGACCAGAACGCGCCCAACGAAAAAACCCGGGCAAATGTCCTGCAATTCTGCGATTGATGACCATGAATAAACACGCCGTCCACGCACTGATCCTGGAAAAGCTCAGCGTTGACCTCGACATCGCCCAGCGCGCTGCACAGACCGCCTACGAAACCGCGACCCACGAAGAAAACATCGCGGAAAACAAATACGACACGCTGGGTCTAGAGGCTTCTTATCTGGCGGCCGGGCAAGCCAAGCGCGTCGAGGAAATCAAGCAGGCGCTGACGCTGTGCCAGACCCTGCAGCTTCGGGCCTACGACGATCAGCGGGGCATTGAGGTGGGTGCGCTACTGGGTCTGGAAGACCAGAACGGTCGCGAACAGTGGCTGTTTCTGGCGCCGGATGCAGCCGGATTGAAGATCGATGTGGTGGGGCAACCGGTGACCGTCATCACCCCACGCTCGCCCTTGGGCAAAAGCCTGTTGGGCAAGTTTGAAGGTGATGAGGTGGAGATTCTGGTGGCGGGCGCCCGGCAACACTTCACGGTTACCGAGGCCAGGTAACCCACTCAGTGGACGGGCAGTTCCACGCCGTCGAACAGCTCTTCCAGTTCCTGCTTGTTGTGGCACTGGATCGCCTTGGCCATGACTTCGCGGGTCAGGTGCGGCGCAAATTTCTCGATGAAGTCGCACATGAAACCGCGCAGGAACGTGCCGCGACGGAAACCGATCTTGGTCACGCTGGACTCGAACAGCTCGCTGGCGTCGAGCACTACCAGGTCTTTGTCGAGCTGGGTGTCGACGGCCATCTTGGCCACGATGCCCACGCCCAGGCCCAGGCGCACATAGGTTTTGATCACGTCGGCGTCGGCGGCGGTGAATACCACTTTTGGCGTGAGGCCGCGATGACTGAAGGCTTCGTCGAGCTTGGAACGGCCGGTAAAACCGAACACGTAGGTCACGATCGGGTATTCAGCCAAGGCTTCCAGGGTCAACTTCGGCAGCTTGGCCAGCGGGTGGCCCTGGGGCACGACCACGCAACGGTTCCAGCGGTAGCACGGCATCATCACCAGGTCGCCGAACAGTTCCAGGGCTTCGGTGGCGATGGCGAAATCGACGGTGCCATCAGCGGCCATCTCGGCGATCTGCATCGGCGAACCCTGGTGCATGTGCAGGGCCACATCCGGGTATTGCTTGATGAAATCGCGAATCACCGGCGGCAACGCATAACGGGCCTGGGTGTGGGTGGTGGCGATCGACAGGGTGCCCTTCTTCTCGTTGGAGAATTCCTGGGCGATCTGCTTGATGCTTTCGACCTTGCGCAGGATCTCACCAGCGGTGGTGATGATGCGCTCGCCGGCCGGCGTGACGCGGGTCAGGTGCTTGCCGCTGCGTGCGAACACTTCGACGCCCAGCTCATCTTCGAGCAGGCGGATCTGCTTGCTGATACCGGGTTGCGAGGTGTAAAGGCTTTGAGCGGTAGCGGAAACGTTGAGGTCGTGGTGCGCCACTTCCCAGATGTAGCGCAGTTGTTGAAGCTTCATATGTGTCCCTCAAAGCAGATAGACGCCACGGGTATCAGCGACGGTATATAACTATATTAAAGGTTAGATGGATAAATCTAGAACTTTTTATCGTTTTTACCGATCAACTATCATCACTGCGGCGACGCTGCAGCGACGGCACCATGTAAACCGGCACTGTTGCCAGTTGCAGCACCCGCGCCGCCGTACGCCCAAGCGGCGTAGCAGCCGCCGTCGCATGGCTGTGACTACCTACGATCAACAGGTCGACGGAAAGTTTTCGCAGTTGGTCGAGAATCACCTCGCACGGGTCCCCCTGAATCACCCGCACCGAGCGAATCAACTGCAGGTCTTGCTCCCCTTCCCCCAACTCCTCGCGAAAACTGTCCAGCACGCGCTGCTCGATCGTGGCCATTACCGTGGTCAGCCCCTGGCTTTGCCACTCGTTCAAGGCCTTCTCATCAAGGTAGCTCTGCAACACCGATTCGGCGAACAGGCCGATCGGCTCCACCACGTGAATCACATACAGATCCGCCTTGAACGTTCGGGCCAGCGCCAGCGCATGTTGCATGACATAGGGCGCATACAGACCGAGGTCTGTGGCGTACAGCATCGAACGAATCATAGAACCTCCTGGAAGGCCAGGATGGCGGAGATTGAATGAGCTTAGCAGCGCCTTGGCGACTTCGGCTGACTTAGCGCTCGGTCAGAATTTTCAATTCATTACTGATGCCATGGGGCACATGCCCGGTGGCGACCACCTCCCTGGCTTTCTCGCAATGACCGGCCTGGTCATCGAAAAACACATCGGCGGCAAAGGCCTCCAGAAACGCGGACTTGTCCAGGCCACCAAGAAACAGCGACTCGTCGAGGCGGATGTCCCATTCGCGCAAGGTACGAATCACGCGCTCGTGCGACGGCGCCGAGCGCGCGGTCACCAGCGCGGTACGGATCGGGCAGGCCTCGTCGGCGAACTCACGCTGCAATAAATTAAGCGCCGCCAGGAAGCCTTTGAACGGGCCGCCGTGTAAAGGCTCGCGCGCCGATTCCCGCTCGCTGGCTTGAAAGGCCGCCAGCCCGGCCGACTGATAAACCCGCTCCGACTCGTCGGAAAACAGCACCGCATCACCATCGAAGGCAATCCTCAACTCTTCGCTCGACGCCCGACGCGCCCCGCCCGACAAGATCGTCGCCGCCGCAAAGCCGGCGTCCAATGCACTGCGCACGTCGTCAGCGTGGGTCGACAGAAACAAGTGGCAACCAAACGCCGCCAAATAAGGATAGGGACTACGCCCGCCCACGAACGCGGCGCGGGAAATGTCCAGGCCGTAATGCTGGATCGAATTGAACACGCGCAAGCCGGTGTCGGCGCTGTTGCGTGACACCAGCACCACTTCAACCCGGGCACGGCCCAGGCTGGCGTTGAGGCTCAGGAGCTTCTTGACCAGCGGAAAGGCATCGCCGGGTTCGAGGGTTTCTTCCTCGTGTTCGATCTGGTACTTACGGTACGCCTCGACCCCTTCGGCCAGGTAGACCTTGTGGCTCTCGCTCAAGTCGAACAATGCCCGCGAGGAGATCGCCAGCACCAGTTTGTCGCCCAATCCCGTCGCCATGGTGTTCCTCCAAATCAGCGGTTGTGCCGATCAATAAAGCTCAAGGCCTGGTATAGCGCCTGCATGCGTGGCAATTCGCAACCGGCAGCCTTGGCGGCGGCCAGTGGCCGGGCGTAGATCGCCGCCAGTTCCAGCGGGCGTTTGTGCACATGGTCGTGGTACATGCTGGGCAGGTAGTCGTCCATGGTTTCGGTCATGGCGAACATTTGCCCGGCGTAGCTTGCAGGAATTTCATGGCCGCAGGCATGGGCGCCCTTTACCACTTCGGCCATTAAAGCCTGGATCAGTTCGCGGCTCGATTCATCGGCCATCATCGCGGTGGTGCCGGTGCCCAGCAACACGGAGAGGCCGTTGTACGGCACGTTCCAGACCAATTTGTGCCAGCGCGCCTGATGCACATTGGCCATGGCCTGGGAGTCGATACCGGCCTTGTGAAACAGCGCGGCGCCCTCTTCGACAATGGCTTTCTGGCGGGCTTGATCGTCAGCCGCCGTGCCACTGTGATAACCCAGGTTGACCCGGCCAAGGGCCTGATGCTCGACCACACCTGGGCTTGAGCGGTGCACGCCGATGTAGCACAGGCCCCCGAGCAGGTGCAGCGAGGCCGGCAGGTGTTCGCGCAGGCTGTCTTCGACGTCGAGGCCATTTTGCAGCAGCACCACCTTGGCATCCGGCGCGGCGACTTGGGCGATGGTCGGGGCAAGGTCCAGATTGCCCGTGGACTTGGTGCCCACCAGCAACCAGTCGCACGCCGGCATGTCGGCGGCGCGGGCATAGGCTTGCACCGGGTGCAGGTGCAATTTGCCATGCAGCGTACTGTTGAGGTGCAGGCCATGCTCGCTGACCGCGGCGTATTCACTGCGCAACAAAAAGTGCACGTCGAACCCGGCACGCGCCAGCATCACGCCATAAAACCCGCCGATGGCGCCGGTGCCGATGATGCCAATGCGTGGCGACTGGGGTGTAACTGCGGTCATGGCAAATCCTCTGGTGTGCGCGTAAGTGCTTGATTCACAGCGTCGGTCAGGTCGGCAAGCGTCAGGCGTGCCTGTAGTTGCCCGAGGAATTGACCCTCGCACACCACGAACAGCGCGGGCAAATGAAAGATCCCGTATCGCTCGACCGCGCCGCCGTTGTGCCCGGCATCGACCCAGCACACGCGGTCCACCGGCAAACGCCAACCCGGCAGTTGCTGGCGCGCCCATCGGCAACTGGAACAGCCTACGCTGGTAAAGACGACGAGCGAAATACCTGGCAATCCCAGCAATTGCTGGTCAATATCCAGGTCGGTCAATTCCAGTTCCTTCACTATACTGCTGCCACCGCCGTCAACTGGACGGTGCTCGGAGTCCGTGTACATGGGTCGTTTTTTACCTCACCCTGATGATGTCGCTGTCGAGTTAATCCAACGTCCCGCTCCTGCCATTCCCCGCCAACGCCTGCACACTATCGGCCTGGGCGGCGTCGCCTGCAATTGCCCGCGTGCCTGGCGCCAGGGCACAGCCGTTGATTTGCGCATCCCGTCGCTGGGCGCCAGCGCCCGCTACCCGGGCTATGTAGCCTGGTGCCGCAAGGTGGAAAACGGCTATCGCATCGGCATCTCGTTTACCGATGAACACGCCTTGTTTGGCGCACGCATGGGTGAGCAAGTGTGCCAGATAGAACGCTACTGCCGCTTGCACGAAGACGCCGAGCCAACACCTGCGCAACTTGAAAGCCTGGCCCGCGAGTGGGTCTCGCGCCACGCCGGTGAGTTCTCCCGCGAGACGTTTGTGCAGCCTGTGCTGGATTAAACCGGGCTTTGCCCATTGTCGCGGGCCCGTGTTACGCGCTAAGGTTCCTCCCCCCTGTATTCAAATCATGCTGTGCCCGCCGCACGGGGATGGCTGGCGGCCGGCACCCGTGACCCTGGCGAGTAACACGATGGCTGATTTACCGATCAACGACCTTAACGTCGAATCCAACGAGACCCTGATCACACCCGATCAGCTCAAACGCGAAATCCCCCTGAGCGACGCTGCCCTGCAGACCGTCACCAAGGGCCGCGAAGTCATCCGTGAGATTCTCGACGGCACCGACCACCGCCTCTTCGTAGTGATCGGTCCTTGCTCGATCCACGACCTCAAGGCTGCCCACGAATACGCCGAGCGCCTCAAGGTGCTGGCGGCGGAAGTGTCCGACACCTTGTACCTGGTGATGCGCGTCTATTTCGAGAAGCCGCGTACCACCGTCGGCTGGAAAGGCTTGATCAACGACCCGTACCTGGACGACTCGTTCAAGATCCAGGACGGTTTGCACATCGGTCGTCAGTTGCTGCTCGACCTGGCCGAAATGGGCCTGCCCACTGCCACCGAAGCCCTCGACCCGATCTCCCCGCAGTACCTGCAGGACCTGATCAGCTGGTCGGCCATTGGCGCGCGCACCACCGAATCCCAAACTCACCGTGAAATGGCGTCCGGCCTGTCCTCGGCCGTGGGCTTCAAGAACGGCACCGATGGCGGCCTGACCGTGGCGATCAACGCGCTGCAATCGGTCTCCAGCCCGCACCGTTTCCTGGGTATCAACCAGGAAGGTGGCGTGTCCATCGTCACCACCAAGGGCAACGCCTACGGTCACGTGGTATTGCGCGGCGGCAACGGTAAGCCCAACTATGATTCGGTCAGCGTTGCACTGTGCGAACAGGCGCTGAACAAGGCCAAGATCAAGCCGAACATCATGGTCGACTGCAGCCACGCCAACTCCAACAAGGACCCGGCCCTGCAGCCGCTGGTGATGGAAAACGTCGCCAATCAGATCCTCGAAGGCAATCAGTCGATCATCGGCCTGATGGTCGAGAGCCATTTGAACTGGGGCTGCCAGGCGATTCCAAAGGATTTGGCCGACTTGCAGTACGGCGTGTCGATCACCGATGCGTGCATCGACTGGTCCGCCACCGAGACCACCTTGCGCAGCATGCATGCCAAGCTCAAGGACGTATTGCCGAAACGCAAACGCACCTGAACCTGCACCTGTATCTGAATCTGAATCGCGTACACAAAAACGCCGGGCTAAGCCCGGCGTTTTTCATGCGGCTGTTTAAGTTTTACAGCTTCGCGGCATGGCGCTGGTGACGCTCCATGTAGCGCTCTACGTAAGAGCACGAAGGGATCACCGTGTAGCCCGACTCTTCGGCGAACTTCAACGCCTCTTCGGTCAGCGCGGCAGCAATGCCACGGCCCCGCAGCGCATTGGGCACGAAGGTTCGATAGATATCCAGGGTCTGCTTCCCGAGGTCCATGTAGGTCAGATAGGCACGATGACCGTCCACATTGGTCTCGAACTGATGACCTGCCTGGTCATGGTGGATGGACAACGCCTCGCTCATCACTACTCCTCGCGGGTCTTGAATTTCGACCCCTACCTTACCGATGTTTTTCCGGCGAAGGAACATCTACGCCACCCCGTGCCGGTTTCGACAACGAGAAAACCTATAGCGCTCACAACCAGCACGTAGGGAATAGTAAGCACCAAAGCTGCAATAGCTCAAGGCGCACTCGTCATCCCCTGTCGCTGGCGGTTACAGAAAGGGCTTCGATCAACCTGCGATCGATAGCCTGAACATTGCCGGCAGTTGAAGCTTGAGACGAACTGCCGCTCTTAAAGTCACCTCTACATGCGCAAAAGATGCTGTGAGCAGTAAAGGCAAGCGTTACCAAAGTGTCATCGTCGATATATAAAATTTCACCTGTTGGGCAAGCTCGACACATGCCGGCCGGACCTTTCAGCTTGGATCCAGTTCCCTGCAAAATGAAAAATTCTGGATGCTTTTTATACAAACCTCCAAAAGATTAGCCAAAATAGAATCGGTGCAAGAATTTTTTTTGCTTCTTGCGCTACGTCAGTTTACTTACTACAAGTAATGAGTAGTATGTACGCCGGCTATCAGCTCACTCTGAGAAAGTAGCCATTTAATAGAAAGTCCTTGAAGGGGAACACGATGAACAACGTTCTGAAATTCTCTGCTCTGGCTCTGGCCGCAGTTCTGGCTACCGGTTGCAGCAGCGTCTCCAAAGAAACCGAAGCTCGTCTGACTGCAACTGAAGACGCAGCAGCTCGCTCCCAGGCTCGTGCAGACGAAGCCTACCGTAAAGCTGATGAAGCGCTGGCTGCTGCTCAAAAAGCACAACAGACTGCTGACGAAGCTAACGAGCGCGCTCTGCGCATGCTTGAAAAAGCAAGCCGCAAGTAATAATCCCTCGGGGTTGTTATCAAGCCGATCCATTCTTGGGTCGGCTTTTTTATTGCCCGCGATTCGCCCCCCAAGGCCTGGGCAATAAAAAGCCCGCCGCAGCGCATGGCCAGGGCGGGCTTTTGATCGAGGCGCTTACTGCTGCAGGTCGACCGGCGTGCTGGAGGCTACCGGTGCGTTGCCGCCCGGCACACCGATTTCAGTCGGTAAACCATCTTCCGCTGCCACTACGTCACGTACCTGATCCCAGTTCACCCGCAGGTTATTGGCCAGGTCTTCACGCTTGAGCAGGGCATTGATCACTGCAGTGTGCTTGTCGACCACCGACGGGGTGCCATCGTCATTGAGCGGCGTATGCGCTTCCAGGTAAACCTTGCCACCGCTGCTGCCGAACTTGTAGGCGTCGCTGATGATGCGTACCGAGGTGCCCACCGGCACCATGTCGGCCATTTCCAGCACATTGTTGTTGAACATGCGGAAACAACCGTGGCTTGTACGCGTGCCGATACCAAATTTCATGTTGGAACCGTGGATCAAGTAGCCCGGCGTGCCCAGGGTGAACTTGAAGGGCCCCAATGGGTTGTCCGGGCCAGCGGGCACCACGTTGGGCAGCGGGTCGCCGTTGGCGGCGTGCTCAGCTTTGATTGAGGCGGGTGGCGTCCAGGTCGGGTTGGGGATCTTGCCGGTGATGGTGGTGTGCGCAACTGGCGAACCCCAGCCTTCACGGCCAATGCCCAACGGGAACGTGTACACCACGTTCTGGCCCTTCGGGTAGTAGTAGAGCCGGTATTCCGCCAGGTTGATCACGATGCCTTCGCGCGGGCCGGGCGGAAGGATAAACCGCGTCGGCAGCACAATCTCGGTGCCCGCGCCGGGCAACCAGGCATCGACGCCAGGGTTCGCCGCGACCATTTCCGAATAGCCCAGGTCGTACGTGGTGCCCAGGTCGGCAAACGTATCTTCGTACTTGGCCTTGATCACCTGGACCTGACCGACGATGTCCTCACCTGGCGGTGGCAAGGGCAACTGCAAGGCTGACGCCGAACCGGCTGCGCAGACGGCAGCGAGAGACAGGCAGCAGGTAACGACGGAAAGGCGCGACAACATCCGGAAAATCCTTCGCAGAACGACGGGTAGGAAAAAACTGATTGTATACGTGAAGCGCCCCGCAAGCATCCACCGGCCCGCGTTTACAGCTCGAAGCGCAGCTCCGGCCAGATCGGCGGCGTGCCGCGCTTTTGCGATTCGAGAATCGCCCGGCACAAGGGGCAGAGTCGCTGGTCCTGGAAGATTGAGCGATTCACCGACGACCACCGTGGCTGCGCCGGCAATAAAGTGCCACACAGCGTGCGATCGATAGAGCCGCCCAACTCCAGTTGACGCGCAACCAGATGCACCCTGACTTCCTGGCAGGCGAACAGGTCCAACTGCTCGTCCGGCTCGATCAGTTGGTAGTTAAACAGGGACCAGGCAGGACGCGACATCGGGGGCTCCAGATCGGGGGGGCGCCACCTTAGCCGAAAGCCCGCTGCGAGAGAAGCTTCAAAGCAGCGGTTTTAGCGTTGGCCAGACATTTTCCAGCAACTTGCCCTGGGCACCGACCGCCGGGTGAAGTTGGTCGGCCTGCATCAGCTCCGGATGACCGCCGATACCCTCAAGGAAAAACGGCACCAACGGGATGTTTTTCTCTTCTGCCAACGCGCCATACACCTTGGCAAACGCGGTGGTGTAGCGCGGGCCATAATTGGGCGGCAACTGCATACCCAGCAGCAACACCTTGGCCCCACCCGCCTTGGACTGGTCAATCATCGACGCAAGATTTTGTTGCAATTGCGCCGGTGGCTGGCCGCGCAGGCCATCGTTGCCGCCCAACTCAAGGATCACCACGTCCGGCTTATGCTCTGCAAGCGCCGCCGGCAGCCGCGCGAGCCCCCCGGCACTGGTGTCGCCGCTGATGGACGCATTGACGACTTTATCGTCGAAACCTTCGCGCTTGAGGCGTTGCTCCAGCAAGGCGACCCACCCTTTGCTGGTATCCAGGCCGAAACCGGCACTGATACTATCGCCAACGATCAGGACTGTACCCGCCGCTGCGTTCTGGGCCATGCACATCAAGGCCAGGCCAGCACTCAAAAACCACATTCGCATCGGATTCTCCATGGGCGCAAGCATTCTCACCGCGCGGAACCTTAGCAAAGTGGTTCCCAGCGCGGAAGGTGAACTGACTATCCTGCACGAACTGAGCCTGGAACTGAACAAGGGCGATAGCCTGGCTATCGTCGGCAGCTCCGGTTCCGGCAAATCCACCCTCCTCGGCCTGCTGGCGGGCCTCGACCTGCCCAGCAGCGGCGAAGTCACCCTCGCCGGGCAAGCCTTGAGTACGCTCGACGAAGACCAGCGTGCGCGCATCCGCGCCGAACACGTGGGTTTTGTATTCCAGTCCTTCCAATTGCTCGACAGCCTCAATGCGCTGGAAAACGTCATGCTGCCGCTGGAGCTGGACGGCCGCAAGGACGCCCGCGAGCGCGCCAAACACCTGCTCGAGCGTGTCGGCCTCGGCCAGCGTCTCACCCACTCACCGCGCCAGCTTTCCGGTGGCGAGCAGCAACGCGTGGCGATTGCCCGCGCATTCGCCGCCGAACCGGACGTGCTGTTTGCCGACGAGCCCACCGGCAACCTCGACAGCCATACCGGCGAGCGCATCAGTGACCTGCTGTTTGAACTCAATAAAGAAAGCGGCACGACCCTGGTGCTGGTGACTCATGACGAGCGCCTGGCCCACCGTTGCCGACGCCTGATCCGCCTTGAAGCCGGCCTGATGGTCGCGCCCCTGGAGCCTTGATGGCACGTTTGCCGCTGTTGCGCCTGTTCAGCCTTGCCATGCGCCAATTGCTGCGCGATGCCCGCGCCGGTGAATTGCGCGTATTGTTCTTCGCCCTGCTGGTGGCCGTGGCCGCCAGCACTGCCATCGGCTACTTCGGCGCGCGCTTGAACGGCGCCATGCTGTTGCGAGCCACCGAGTTTCTCGGCGCCGACCTGGTGCTGGAAGGCAGCTCGCCTGCGCGCCCCGAACAAATCAAGTCCGGCACCGAACTGGGTCTGGATCACGCGCGCATCGTCGAGTTTTCCAGCGTCATCGCCACGGACAACGGTATTCAGCTGTCCAGCATCAAGGCGGTCAACGAGCAGTACCCGCTGCGTGGCGAGCTGAAAAGCGCGGCCGAGCCCTTCGGTACTGAAACCCCCGGAGGTGGCCCGAAACCTGGCGAAGCCTGGGTGGAAGCACGGCTGCTGACGGCGCTGGACCTGAAAGTCGGCGACAGCATCGATGTCGGCATGAAGACCCTGCGCCTGGCTCGCATACTGACCTATGAGCCCGACCGTGCCGGCAACTTCTACAGCCTAACGCCACGGGTGATGATCAACCTGGCAGACCTGGACGCGACCGGCGTGGTCCAGCCCGGCAGCCGGGTGAGCTACCGCGAACTGTGGCGCGCGCCCCAAGGCAGCACGGTGCTGCAAACCTATCGCGACCTGGTCAAGCCAGGCCTTGCCGCCAACCAGCGCTTGCAGGACTCGCGCGACGGCAACCAGCAAATCGGCGGTGCCTTGGGCAAGGCCGAGCGCTACTTGAACATGGCCAGCCTGGTGGCGGTGCTATTGGCCGGCGTGGCCGTGGCGCTGTCGGCCAACCGCTTTGCCAGCCGACGTTTCGACGCCAGTGCATTGCTGCGCTGCCTGGGCCTGTCACGACGCGAAACAATGTTGCTGTTCAGCCTGCAACTGAGCGTACTGGGCCTGCTGGCAAGCCTGACCGGCGCCCTGCTCGGCTGGCTGGCGCAATTTGGTCTGTTCTACTTCCTGCACGACCTGCTGCCGGCCGACGTGCCGCCCGGCGGGCTGCTGCCGGCAATTGCAGGTATCGGCACCGGGCTCGTCGCCCTCGCCGGCTTCGCCCTGCCCCCGCTGGCAGCGCTGGGCCGTGTGCCACCGTTGCGCGTACTACGTCGCGACATGCTGCCTATCCCCTCCAGCACCTGGATGGTCTACGGTGCCGCGCTGTTTGCCCTCGGCCTGATCATGTGGCGCTTGAGCCTCGACCTGGTCCTGACCTTCGCGTTACTCGGAGGCGGCGTGGTGGCGGCGTTGATACTCGGCGGTTTGCTCCTGCTGTTGCTGCAAAGCCTGCGACGCTTATTGGCGCGAGCCTCCCTGCCCTGGCGCCTGGGCTTGGGCCAATTGCTGCGGCACCCGTTGGCGGCGGCGGGTCAATCGTTGGCGTTCGGTTTGATCCTGTTGTCCATGGGACTGATCGCCCTGTTGCGCGGTGAATTGCTCGACACCTGGCAAAACCAGTTGCCCAAGGACGCACCCAACTATTTCGCCCTGAACATCCTGCCCGCCGACAAGGACGCGTTTGGCGCGCGCCTGCTGGACTTGCAGGCTCAAGCGGCGCCGCTGTATCCGGTGGTGCCGGGCCGCTTGATCAGCATCAACGGCGCCCCCGTGCAGGAGATCGTCAGCAAAGACTCCAGCGGCGACCGCGCCGTGCAGCGTGACTTGAGCCTGACCTGGGCCGCCGACCTGCCACCGGGTAACGTGCTGACCGCCGGTTCCTGGTGGTCACAGCAACCCACCAATGAGGTTCCTGGCGTTTCGGTGGAAGCCAAGGTGGCCGAAAGCTTGAAGCTCAAGCTCAATGACCACTTGGTGTTCACCGTCGGCGGGGAGAATCGTGAAGCAAGGGTCACCAGCCTGCGAACCATCAATTGGGACAACTTCCAGCCCAACTTCTTCATGATCTTCCAGCCGGGAACCTTGAAGGACCTGCCCGCGACCTACCTGACCAGCTTCTACCTGGCGCCTGGGCATGACCAGCAGATCGTCGACCTGTCCCGGGCCTTTCCGGCGGTCACCATCCTGCAGGTCGAGGCACTGCTGGAGCAGTTGCGCAGCATCCTCGCCCAGGTAACCCTGGCGGTGGAATACGTGCTGTTGTTCGTGCTGGCGGCGGGAATGGCCGTGCTGTTTTCAGGCTTGCAGGCCACCCTGGATGAACGCATTCGTCAGGGCGCGCTGCTACGTGCGCTGGGCGCCGAACGCAAATTGCTGGTCAAGGCCCGGCGCATTGAGTTTGGTTTGCTGGGCGCCGTCAGCGGCCTGCTGGCGGCACTGGGCACGGAATTGGTCACCTGGGTGCTGTACCGCTACGCGTTCGATCTGACCTGGCACCCACACCCGTGGCTGTTATTGCTGCCGGTGATTGGCGCTGTTCTCATCGGCGGCGCCGGTGTGTTCGGCACCCGCCGTGCGTTGAACGCCAGCCCGTTGACCGTATTGCGCGAAGGCTGAAACGCAGAAGGCCCGCACGCTTCACAGCGTGCGGGCCATCATGCCTACTTCACATATTCAATGGCGGTTATCCACCAGCACACCTCACCACCCGGGGTCTGCACGATCGCCTCATCGTCGACTTCCTTGCGCAACAGCGCACGCGCCATGGGCGAGTCGATGGAGATGTAATCCATCCGATCATAAATCTCGTCATATCCGACAATACGAAAACGCTTGGTCTCACCGCTCTCGTTTTCAATATCGACCCAGGCGCCGAAAAACACCTTGCCTTCCTGCTCGGGCATGTACTCCACCACACGCATATCTTCCAGGCGCTTGCGCAAGTAGCGCACTCGACGGTCGATCTCACGCAGCAGCTTCTTGTTGTACTGGTAATCGGCGTTTTCGCTGCGATCCCCCAAGGAAGCCGCCCAGGTCACCTTGCGCGTGGTGTCTGGACGCTTTTCCCGCCACAGGTAGTCCAGCTCCTTTTTCAGCGCTTCGTGACCCTCTTTGGTAATCAGCTTGGTACTCAAACGCTCGCATCCCCAGGCAATGTCCAATGGTGCCGATACGCTGCGCCATCATGCATTGGCGTCGGCAGGCTGGGGTTGATGATAAATGAACCCGGGAAAGTAGCCAGACCGGCGAGCACCTCTCTTTAAACCTGGCCATCCAATGCCTGATCCAGCTCCAGGAGCACGCCTCGCAAACGCTGGCGCATACCTGATAGATGCGACATCGCCAGTGTCACCTTCTCAGCCGCCTGGCCAGCCTCCAATTGCTGGCTCTGCAACTGTGCATCGCGCTGTTCCCACTCACGGCCCTTTTCCTCCAGTTCGCGTTGCGCCTGCTGCAGTCGAGCCTGCCACTGCTCAAGCATCTCCTCCCGTTCTAAAACCGCGCGTTTTTGCTGCGTCAGCTCTTGAGCGACTTTGGCAAGGTTAGCGAGCGTGCTGTCTACCTCCAGCAATGAAGCATGCTCCATCGGGGCAGGCGACTTCGTCGGCGCAGGCTCACTGCGTTCAACCTGAGCGGGCGGTGCAGTGACTTCAACTTGCTCCACCTTGGGCGCTGCGACCTTCGCCTCCAATGGCTCTGCATCGGCAGGCTCATGCTCAGACTGTTGGGCAGGCGGAGGTTGGTTCGTGGCTCGGGTCGGCGCAACCATCTGCGAGGAAAACCGAATGGACGGCACGATAAGCGCAGCACTTTCGATCGCCGGCAACGCGGGCGCGGTCATGCCCAGGGTAATCACTTTCATCACCAAGGCCTTCTTGATGATCACCGAGTGGTGATCCTCGGGCCTGGCAGGCGGCAACTTGCAGCCTTTCAAGTCGAGGAAGTGAAAGGGAACCGATGCCTCTACCACAGCCCCTGTCTTCGCGCCGGAAGCGGCCGCCGCCGTCAGTATTTGCTTAAAGACTTGCAGGGCCACTTGCAGGTCTTCCCTGGACTCCACACCGC
>NZ_JBARTQ010000512.1:0-8115 GCF_049645325.1 Pseudomonas sp.
CGTCGATCCCGGCGGAACCGGCCGCCAACAGGAAGGTGGCGTCCTTGTCATTGTTTTTAGCGGCGAAGCTTTCGACCAGGTCGACCACTTGCTGCAGGGTCTCGGCGCGGTGATCACGCAGGTAGGCGTACACCGTCAGCAGGTTGCATTCTTCGTTGTACAGCTCACGCGGTGCCCGGGCGGTGATGGTGTTGAGCATGCTTTGATTGCTCGACAGGTCGTACCACAGCGGACTGCCCTCGTTCATGCCGACCATCAGGCGCCGTTGCAGACGCGCAATCGACTGGGTGGATTCGACACCAGGAAGATCCATCAACGCCCATTCCAGTTGGTCGACCCGACGCAACACGTCGTACTGGCTGCAGTTGCCTTCGGAAGTCTTGACCATGATCGCGAAGAGATCATTGCTCGCGCCATAGTTAGTGGTCAGGTAGCTGACGTCGCGGTTGTAGCGCGAATCGGCTTGCAGCTCCGGAGCGCCAGGATCGAGGTCGCCGACCTTCAGTTGCGTGCCGACGGCAACGCCGACCACCGCCAGCAATACCGCCGTGACGATCGCTGCCGTTGCACGACGGCCTTCGGTAAAGCGCACCAGCCAGATAAAGAACGCACTGCTCTCCCCGGCGGCGGTCGCCGATTCCCGGCGCACGGCGCGGTCGGCGGCTTTACGGCTGACACCGACGTAGCTCAACAACACCGGCAGCAGGATCAGGTTGGAAATCACCAGCACCAGCACGCCGAGGCTGGCGGCGATGGCCAGTTCGCGGATAACCGGAATGTCGATCATCAGCAGCACCGCGAAGCCAACGGCGTCCGCCAACAGAGCAGTCAGGCCTGCGAGAAACAGGCGGCGAAAGGTGAAACGTGCCGCGACATAGCGGTGCGTGCCTCGGCCGATGTCCTGCAGAATCCCGTTCATTTTCTGCGCGCCATGGCTGATGCCGATGGCAAATATCAGAAACGGCACCAACATCGAGTACGGGTTCAGCGAGTAACCCAACAGCGGGAGCAGTCCCAGTTGCCAGAGCACGCCGGTCACCGATGTGATCACCACCAGCGCAGTGCTGATCGCATCGCGGTTGTACAGGAATACCATTGCCGCGCAGATGATCAGTGCGATGAAGAAGAAGCCGATCACCTCCTGCATGCCATCCATGAGGTCGCCGGACAGTTTGGCAAACCCGGTGATATGAATGGCCACCTCGTCACTGCTGTACTTGGCACGCAATTGTTCCAGCTGCTTGGACAGCGCCGCGTAGTCCAGCGGTTTGCCAGCCGCGTCATGTTCCAGCAGCGGCACTTGAATCACCGTCGAGCCGCCGTTGACCGCGACCAACTGGCCGATTTCACCCGAGCGCTGCACGTTCATGCGCAACTCTTCGATCTTCGCCGGCGAACCGTCGTAGTGCGCAGGGATCACCTGACCACCATCCAAACCGTCTTCGGTCACCGCGGTCCAGCGCACGTTCGGCGTCCACAGCGATTTCATGAACGCGCGATCCACGCCCTGCAGGATGAACACGTCATCGTTGACCTGACGCAGCGTTTCCAGATAGTGCGCGTTGTAGATGTCGCCCTTGCGAGCCTCCACCGCGATGCGCACCGAGTTACCCAGGCCCGTCAGCTCTTTTTTGTGCTCCAGATAATTGGTGATGTACGGGTGGCCGGTCGGAATGGTCTTTTCGAAGCTGGCATTGAGCTTCAGGCTCAGCGCGCTGAAGCCCAACAGGACGGTGACCAGCACGCACAAACACAGCACCAGGATGCGATGGTTGAACACGGCGCGTTCGAGCGCATTGCCCGAGCGCGGATCAAAGTCTTCGAGCCGGCAAGCACCGGTCTCAGCAGGTTTCACTGTGGTCATGTCATTGGACTCTTATAAGGCGCGTCGAGTGAGCGTGCAGGTGGATGTCGTCAACCAAGCCGGGAGACTCCACCCATGCTGGTGGCCACCAGCCCACCGTCTGCGGCTTCGACCAGCGAGGTCAGCGGCAAGCGTCGCGGCAGTTGCTGTTCGGCAAAATGGACACCACCGTCGTGACTTCCAAGCACTCGCCCGCCCTGCGCCAACAGCATCACTCGGCCATCGCGCAGTTCAACGCTGGACAGAATCGTCAACGGCGCGGCCAGTTCGATGGCGTTCACGGTTGTACTCCCCGAGTCGATGCGACATGCAGCCCCCAACAGCCCGGCAAAGACAAAGCTCCCACCGCGCGTGGCCGTTGCGGTGAACAGGGTGCGTTCGGAAGGTGCCGCCAATGCCGTGAAGCTCGCGCCATCGTCGTCGCTACGCATCAGCACGCCCTGCTCGCCCGCCACCACCCAGGTCTTGGCATGATGGGCAATCGTATACAGATGCATGCTCATGGGATTGGCCAGACGTTCGCGGCAAGGCGTCCAGGTTTTGCCGCCGTCATCGGTGCTGGCGGCGAGGCCGAAGGCGCCCACCACCATCCCGTGCAACGCATCGGCAAAACAGATCGACAGCAGCGGTTTGTCTGCACCGTCATCTACCAGACGCTGGGCCTGCAGGACGCGGTGTTCGCGATCGGCATCGGTGTCGGGCAATGCCTGCGCCTGAACGAGACTGGCCTGTGCCAGGGCGATTCCATCGGTCTGAATGGACCAGCTCTCGCCACCGTCAGAGGTATGCAACACAACGCCACTGTGGCCAGCGATCCAGCCCTGACGGGCATCGACAAAACTCGCTGATGTCAGCGTCACACTCACCGGCACGCGGGCCTGGCGCCAATGTCGGCCGCCATCGTCGGACAGCACCACCATGCCGCGTTCGCCCACCGCCACCAAGCGGTCACCGGCCACCACCACGCGAGTCAGCACAGCCTGTGCTGCCCGTGGGGTCATGGTCGCCGGTTGGCCCAGCAGCCCAGGCATTACTGCCGAGGCGAACGCTACCGTGGTGGAGGCCAGAGTCGGGGCCAACAACACTTGCAAACCCAGGCCCAACCCCACCAGCAACAGCCCGCGACGGGATACGTCGACGCCTTCATTGTTATTGTTATTCATACCGGTCATCTCATCAGGTTCATCGTTCAAGCGAGATACAGTCTTTAACGCACGCCCTCTCCAGACAGGGACTCAGGCGTGAAGATGCGGTCTGGCAACGTGGCCTTCAGGTCGACTTGTTTGTCACGCGGGAAATAGGCCGAGGCGAAGTAGCCACCGCCGATCAGGTCGTACGACATATAGCCTGCGACGATGGTGCCGGGACCTGCCGGGAACACGGTTGGCAAGTTGTACGTCACCTTCCACAGTTGCCCCTGGGCGTCCCAACGTTCGCCGGCCACAGCGATCCAGGTGTCTTCATCCAGATACACGCGCAGGCGTGGAATCACATGGCGTTGACCGGCCTTGAGCGTGCCCTCCACCACCCATACCCGATGCTGCTCGAAACGCACGAAGTCCGGGTTGACGGTCTTTTCAGACATGAGCTTTTCCAGCGACGGCGCCTGGTGATAGCTGTTGGTGTTGTACGGCACGTACATTTCTTTCTTGCCGACCAGCTTCCAGTCGTAACGTCCGATGGACGAGGAATACACCTCGACTTCGTCGAAATTGAGGATGCCACCCGCTACCGGGCTCGGTACATCGCAGCAGGTCAGCGGCAGACGACGGACGCGACGCTGGCCGGTCAGGTAGACCCAGGTTTTCGACTCGATGTCGTTGATGTTGACGCGTTGCAGCAGGATCTCGCCGGCACGGATCGGCGGGCCGGAGGTGTCAACCCGAACGACCTTGAAGTTGGAACCTGCGGCGTGCCATTTGTCCAGGTTGCTGTTCGGGTCGTAGTAAGGGAACGAGCTCTTGGCGATGTTCTGCGAGACCGGAATCACTTTGCCTTCCGGGGTCACGCGAGCCAGGCTGGGCGCTGTCTGGTAGCCGGGAGTCGTCCATCGCAGCAAGTGGTTCCAGATCGCTTCTTCACCATTCTTCGGAATCGGGAACGGGATGCCGCCGTAGGCGCCTTTCGGGAAAGGACCGAGTTCGCCGGACGGATCCATCGTCGCCCGAGTGGCGTTGGCGAAGGTGTTGTCGTAAACCCACTGCGGTGCCGCTGCGGTGCGCCGGGTCGGGAACACCTGAACGTTGAAGCTCGGGAAGTGCTTCAACAGGCCCAGGGTGCCCTCTGTAAGCTTGTCTTTGTACTGATCAGCATTCTGCGCGGTGATGGTCAGCAGCGGCTTATCCTTGGAAAACAGGTCTGGAATTGCTGCCGAGTTGTACGCATTATCAACTGGGTATCCGCCCTCCCACGGTGGGATCGTGCCGTCCTTGTTGCCGGCACGCTCGGCGCCCAGTGGGGTCAGAGTGGTTTTCAATTTGGCGGCTTCATCAGCCGAAACGGCCGCCTGGACGACCGGCGCCGCCAGTGCGGCGCACGTCAAAGCCAGCAGAGTCATGCGGGTAAAAATGGTCATTATTGTTTTCCCTTAGAAGGTGCGACGCAGCGAAACCGAGACGAAATCACGATCTTTCAAGGTTTGCGCGAAGGTGTACGTACCGTTGACGCTTGGGTCGGTCGAGGCATACGTGGCCGTGTTTTCGCCGCCGTAGTAATGGGTGTACGCCATCGTGAAATCCCACACCGTCAGGTAGTTGCCGGCCAGCGTGAAGGTCATGTCGCCGCCATTGTTCGGGCCCATGATCACCACGGGTGACTTGCCATGGTTGTAGCCAACCGTGAAGGATGGCGTGATATCCAAGCCGTCCAACACATTACGCCGAGGTATGGCATACAAGGCCCGCACCGCGGCTGCACGGCGATCCAGACCAGGATCCATCGCACTGCAATTGCTGGTGCAACTGGTCAGTTGGTTGTAGGCCACTTCCATGCTTAACGAGGGTTCGTCGGACATGAAGTTGCGTGGCATGCTCCAGATCATCGACACGTTGGCATGCGCCGAATTGCCGATGGCATAAAGCGCATGGTTGTTATTATCCGCCCCGGACGTACCCGCTTCCTGCGGCAGACTGGTCAGCGGCGTGTCGCGACGCACGGAAAGCTCACCGGCAAAGTTAACCGTGTCCACGGTAGTGGTGGCACTGACACCGAACGCCTTGATGTCCTCGGGATACACCAATTGGTACGTCCCGAATCCCGCACCAGGAACGGCAGTGCGCTGAGTACGGGAATACACCACGGGGGTTTTGGCGTGGTAGCGGATCGCGTAGGCACCGAACTCCCAGTCGCCCAACTGTGTGCGCAAACCAAGACCGAACTGGCCGTTATCCTTGGCCTTGATGTCTTGACCACGCGACAAGCCAACGCCCGGTAAACCCGGCGCAAAACGAATACGCTCGCCACCATCACCGATGAAGTCGGTGCCCGAAAAATAACTGCCAGCCGCTGGCAAGCGGGTAGCCTCCCAATCGTATTGGTAGTAACCCATCAGCGTCAGCGCAGGCGAGAACTGGATCTGGCCCGAGAACTGACCCACCGGCCGGATGATTTCTTTGGTGGTCGAACCGGGTACCGAGGAGGCCTTGACCGCATCCACCGGAGACTGGGTGCCGGCGATGGCGTTGGAACCGAAGAACAGGCTCTCGCCCCACAGTACGGTGTGTTGGCCCAGTCGACCACTGACTCGCGCGTCGCCGACATCGGTGCCACCAAACACGAAGGCATCGAGAATCTCGGCCTGGCGACCGTGCAGATCGCGGGTGTCGTGGGTGAAATGGTCACTCGGTACCGACAACGAGTTGTTGGTTGCAGGCGAGTTGTTATCGTTTTTCTGGTTATAAACGTCGTCGTACCAAGCCGCACCGCTCACACGCAGACCGTAATCGTCGTGAATCACCAGATCCATCTCGGACAATACGTCGAGGCGGTTGGAAATCAGCCGGCCTTTCTTGAAGTTACGGTCGCCATCGTCAGCGTTGAGCGCCGACGGTCCCTTGCCGCCACCTGGCGTGGCCGGAACGTTTTGAGTCAGCGTGTCGTCCTGATCCTTGAGACGCATCCCGGCAGAGTATTTGAATGTGTTGTCCCAGCGCAGTTTGATGTCAGGGTTACCCACATCAATCGGTGCGGCCAACGTCGAGCCTGCCGCCATCAGGCTGGTGGCAACCAGCATGGAGCGAAGACTCTGGCGATACAAAACGTTGTGCGGCACTGCAAGTCTTATTTTTATTATTTGCATTTTTGCTACCTAGAGGGATTGTGTGACGCATGAACTCCGGTTGCTGATCTGCCCGATTACATGAACGTTGGCCAGTCACAGCGACCCACAAGAAAAACCTCCCATGAAGTTGTGGTACCGGTTGAATTCATGCACGGACAAATCATGTGCAGGCAACACAGAGTCTGGGTTTGAGATGGTTTTATTGTTCTCAGACCTGACGGTGTTTCTGTGTTGGCCCGAGTATATGCAGGCCCTTTTCGGCCTGAACAATGATAAAACCCGCTACACCGCAGCCAGAAAACTGATGGTGCAATGAAGGCGCGGATTCGTTAGGGGAAGGCACAAAGAGGCACGGCCGCGAGCGCCGTAAAGGCGTGATTACAAGGGAAAAGACGCAGGAAATCTGATCGGAATCTGGCTGGGATGGCAGAAATAATGGCGAGGGGATTTATCCCCGTTCGGCTGCGAAGCAGTCGCGAAATCAGACCCCGCGATTTATTTGGGAAACCGCATTCGCAGGGTTTAGGTCTGCGTCGCAGACCAACGGGGATAAATCCCCTCACCACAGGGTTCGCTTTAGATGTAGCCGGTAGTCAGGTGCAGCGCCATTTTGTCGAACAGCAGCTTCACCCGCGTCAGTTCCAGTCGCGCTGTCGGCACCATGATTTTCACCCAGCGCTCCACCAGCGGAAATTGCTCCAGCACCGGCACCAATTCTCCCGCTGTCAGAGCATCGGCAACGATCGGCAAGGCCAGTTGCACAATCCCCTGACCATCGCGGGCGGCGGCGCACAGATAGCCTTCATCATTGGTGATGAGCACCGGACGCACGTCCACTTCTATCCGGCCTTCCGGAGAATTGAACGCCCAAATCGAACCGGCAAGGGAAAACGACAGACAGGGGTGATCGACCAGGTCGCGAGGATGCAACAGCGCTTCACATCGCGCCAGGTACGCCGGCGCCGCACACATCACCCGGGGAAAGGGCCGGATGACCTGCTCGACCACATCCGAGTAGGCCATCTGATCCATGCCGACCGAGATATCGAAGCCCTCCTCCACCGGATTACCGCCCCGATCAGACGCAACAATCTCCAGTTGCACCATCGGATGCTCAGCACGGTAACGGGTAAACAGATCGCCAAGGCCCTGGCGGATCAGCACCGCCGGAGCTTTGATTCTGATCGGGCCTTCGATGGCGCCGGGGCTCAGGATCGCGCCACTGGCCATGTCGCTGTAAGCGCGCAGCAGTTGCCGGGCGTGAGTCAGGTAGCTTTGCCCGGTGTCAGTCAGGGTCAAACGGCGGGTCGAGCGATCAAAGAAGGTGGTTTTGAAATCCCATTCGAGCTCGTCAACCCGCTTCATGATGACCGAGGGTGAGGTGTACAAGGTGCGCGCAGCGGCTGAGAAGTTACCGGTGTCGGCGGTAACGACGAAAGCCTTCAGCTTCAACAGCATGTCCATGGTCGAGCGCTCAATATCAAGTAATGAGTTCGGACTCGATCGCACGACGGATTTCAACGTTCGCCCACAGACGATCGTGGTGCGCCTGACAACTTTGCCCCAACTTTCCGATGCCGTTGACCACGCACCAATGCTCCAGATAGAAGAGCGCGAAATCGGCGATGGTCATTTTTTCGAAGAGCCAGTCTTTGCCGTTGATCTGTCGTTCTGCCCGGTCGAGCCCGGCCTGGAATATCTTCAGACCTTGCGCTTTCACGGCCGCATGATCTGCTTCACTCGGCGCAAACTTCTCTGGCCGGCGAGCGCGAGTGTAGCCTTGCATGTGCACGGTAGATACCAAATACTCAGTCATTTCCAGCACACGAATCTCGCCTTCGATGTCCGTCGGGATCAGCTCTCGCTCGGGGTTCATCCGGGCGAGATAGAGTGCGATCACCGGGAATTCGGTGAGCAGCGAACCATCGTCGCGAATCAGCGCGGGGACTTTGCCCTTGGGGTTGATCTGCGT